>CALMSL010000103.1 GCA_937872445.1 uncultured Microbacteriaceae bacterium
CATCCTCCCCATCCGCAATCGGCACCATCAGCTCCGTTTCGTGCAATCGACCCGGGTCAGAACGCCAGACCGCGCGGCTCCGGCCCGAGCTCGGCTTCCTGCGGGTCGACGACGCTGAACCCGTTCGCCTTGTACGCCTCATAGTCGAAGTTCTCGCACTCGTCGAAGCCGATCCGGTGATAGTCGTGGAACCCGTCCCATTCCTCGTACCCGTCGCCCAGGCCGCTCTCGAGGAACGCATCCGCCATCGCGTTCGCCAGCCTGGGCGCGGTGAAGAACGCGCCGATCGCGAGAAAATTGGCGTTGTTCGCGGTGGCCGCCCGCTTTGCCGTCGCCACGCTTTCGCACACGGCTGCATGCACGTGCGGGCATTTGCTTGCCGCGATGTGGATGCCCATGCCGGACCCGCACAACGCGAGAGCCTTCTCGAACTTCCCCTCGGAGATCTGCGAGCCGACGAGAAAACCGACACGGTGGTACATGGGCAGATTGGTGTCCTCGGGGGTGAGGTCGGTGACGGTCCAGCCCCGCGCCTCCAGATGCCGTTTCACTGCCTCCTTGAGGCGGAAGCCCGCGAAGTCCGCTCCCACGACAACGTGCTTGTCCCTGGTCGATTTCACGGCGGGCACCCCCTCTGGATTCTCAACCGTCGCTGCAATTGGCTCTCAGCCTATCGGAGAGGGCAGGCCCGCCACCGCGGTACCGTTTGCAGCCGACCCGGGCTTTCAGGGCCAGCCACTATGCTCTCCACATGGCGAACCTGTTCGACGGATACGGCGTCGCAACGCGCGCCCGCCGCCGGGTGGAACCCTGGGATGAGATGTTTGGCGACATTTCCTCGCCGCACGGAAACCAGGTTCGTGCCCCGTATCGGGAGATCCACTCCGCACTCGCGCAAATGACGCAGGACGAATTGCGCGGCCGCACCGAGGCGCTCGCGAGCAGTTATCTCGCCCAGGGCGTCACCTTCGACTTCGCCGGTGAGGAACGGCCGTTCCCGCTCGACGCAGTGCCACGGGTGATTCCCCAGGCGGAATGGGCCGAAGTGGAATCGGGCGTTCAGCAGCGGGTCCTCGCGCTCGAAAAGTTCCTCGCGGATGTCTACGGTGAGCAACGTGCGGTGGCCGACGGCGTCATCCCCGCCCGGCTCATCAGCTCCTCCAGCCACTTCCACCGGCAGGCGGC
>CALMSL010000104.1 GCA_937872445.1 uncultured Microbacteriaceae bacterium
CGCGGTCACAGTAGGGGGAGGTACGTTCTCTACCGTTTCAGAGCTTCACCAGTGGATGAACTCGGAACACGTGCAGCAACGGGCGAGCGCCCGGGGCTGGCCGACTGCGGCATCGCACGATCTCTGGGTCGGCTTCACCAGCCGAAGCGCCGCAGCGCCGGAGAGAACCTGGATTCACACGGTCGAGGACGGGATAGTGACCTGGCTCAATGACCACCAGCCGAGTAGCGGAACCCCCTATCGGGCCGTTTCGCTTGCCAGCGGCGAGACCATCCTCGAGACCGCGGACGGTCGAAGTGCCGGCGTGCTCGAGGAGCCGCTCAATCCGAATCGGCGCGGATTGCTCACCGTCACCGGAACAAGCACGGCCGACGTCGTCGAACTCAGCTACCGAGGCCCGTCGGACCTCCACGCGTAGCGTCGGAGCTGACTAATTCAGGCGGATCCGCAAACGACGGGCGCGCTCCTCGAAGGCCGGCTTGCCACCCTCGAGGATCTCGCAAACCTCCTCGCGAACCTTCGCGTTCTCGAGACCTCCGCTGAGGTAAGCAAGTTCAGGTAGTTGCCCTGGCCGGTGAGGACCGGCGCTCGCGATGATCACCTGATCGGCGTCGGTGTTCACGACCAGGTTCGCGTTGTGGGTCACGATGATGATCTGACGTCGTCGCCTGGTTTCGATGAAGCGGCCGACCAGCTCCACGAAGATCGACTTCGGGTCAAGGTTCTCTTCGGGTTGGTCGATGATCAGAGGCCGGTCGTCGGACTGGTCTATCGCCAGATAGAGAAGCAGCAGAACGATGCCGCGGGTTCCTGGGGACAGCTGCTCGATGTCGACGCCGTCGTACTGGACCCCGTAGCTGACTGAGATGTGGTCGGTGCTATTCAGCCAGTCCGACACTTCCTTCGCCCAGGCGCGATATCCGGCCGCGTCCGTCCGAGAGACATTGGCCTGCTCAATGATGTGTTGGTCGTGATCTGTCCGGAAGGCGGCCATCGCATTGGCGACGTCGCTGCTTGCTCCAGTCTCCCAAGCGGCGAGAAGCGCATCGGTCGCAACGCGAAGGAGTTCTCCGTGCCCTCTGAACTCGCCGGTCCGAAGGTCAAGCAACCCTTCACCACGCTTTGCCCACGCGGATACATCGACTACGCGGCGGACGCTGAAAGTTAGTTTGCCCAGAGCGCCCTGCTCTGCGTCCAGGATCTCGCGCAGCGGCGAGTACATTTCGGTGAGTTGCTCCTGCTCGGCTACATATCCATCGAATAGGGAGGCATAGGCCTGTTTCCGCTTCCGGGCGAGTGCAGAGATTCGACCGCGCGCGCCTTCCGCGTGAAGGATGTTCTTATCAGCGGCGGCAAGCAGCGCCTCATTTTTCGTGATCTTGCCGTTTAGCGCTGTCAGTTGCTTCTGTTTTGCGCTGTCCAGTCCGATTAGTTCGCCCAGCCGCCATGCTTCCGCAGCGAGCGCGTGAAGCGGGACCTCGGAAAGTGCGACCCCGTCGGCGATGAATGCGGGAAGGTTGGCCGCGGGCTCGGTCGGCTTGGCGATAGCGGGGCCGCTGAGAGTAGTGATGTCCTTCTGGACTGCCGCGAGACGCGTGGCCACGGTTGCGCTTGGGTCTCCCACGAAGGTCAGCTCGAAGGCCTTCCAGTCGTCCGGCGAAAGACCAGCGGCCACATGGGCGCGTGCCAATTCCGCGACGAGTCCTGGAAGGCGCCGTGTCTTCAAATCGGTGAGTGTGTCGTTCAACTCGGTCAGTGCGCGCTCGCGCTGTCGCAGCGCATTGACCGCGCCCTGCCTTGTTGCCAGCTCTGCGTTGATGGCTTCTAGGCGGGCGGAGCGCGCCTCTCCTCCGACCACAACGAGTCGGGTGCGCGCAGCTTTGTCATCCGTTACAAACTTGGCGAGCTGCGTTTTCTCGGTCTTGAGCGTCCCGAGGCGACTGAAGGCGTCACGCTCGGCCTCGATCTCGGCTGATAGTCCATCGATCTCCTGCTTCGCGTATTGGCGAAGCCCGCGACCGTGACTCGCACGAAGATCCAGCAGTTCACGGAAGCTCGATGCGCCAAGTCGCTCTTCGTAGGGGTGGGCCTCAAAGATGACCCGCTCGATCTCGGCGAGAAGTTCATCCGTGATTCCCTCGGACGAACAAAGCCGCTCGACGAACTGCTGCGACAAGTATTGGACGCCTGGAATGTCGTCTGGGTTCGGTCGTGCCGGCAGAGTCGTTGACGTGGTTGCGCCGTCCGCCCAGGTGAGAGAGACAGTAGATCCGGCGACATACCTCTCGGCCCGCTGCAGGAACGTTTGTTCACTCAGGTCATCACTGACTGCACCAGCGCCAGCCGCGATCAAGTCCGCCAGGGCGGTCTTGCCCGAACCCCTCGCTCCGATGATTGCCACTAGCCCGGGAGAAAGCGGGATTTCAGCGTTGGGGAACCAGTCCGCGTCGGCGACTGCTATTCGATCGATGACACGGTGCGGCAGGGCGCCCTCTGGCGGTGCCTCGGCGACGATGGCGCGTTCGCGGGGCTCGAGGCAGGCCTGTCGAAGGGACTCGAAGGCGGCGTCACCTTTGATCCACGAATAGCGGTTTTGGTCGGGCTTGCCGACCTTGTCGAGACTGTGAGCATCGCTGCCGTTAAGACAGGCTTTCGGGCCGTCGTACTTCCGGACCAGCTCTTCAACGCTCAGGAGGCCATCGCCGATCCAGAACTCTCGCTGCTTTGGTGAGCCGGCCCAGATCACTCGCGCGAGGCGCTCGATCTCAACCCGGACCGCTTCGAGGGAGTTGCCAGCATGGCGGACCCCAGACGTGCCGTCGTTGGTCCCACCAGCTACGGCGATGATGATGTTCTTCTGTGCCCAATCGCTCTCGCTAAGTGACTTCTTGAGATTCTCGATCGTGACCTTGAAGAGATTGCTTCCTGCCCGTAGGGCCGCGACATCGTCGATGAGTGACGCGTCGTTCGCGCGCCCAAGTCGGATTAGGTCGTCGCGGTCACAGACGTATGACTCT
Source organism: uncultured Microbacteriaceae bacterium (assembly GCA_937872445.1). Lineage (GTDB taxonomy): Bacteria > Actinomycetota > Actinomycetes > Actinomycetales > Microbacteriaceae > Terrimesophilobacter. The sequence continues at coordinate 3,018 of CALMSL010000104.1, forward strand.
CGACCCGACGCGAAGGTGAGAGTCCGCAGAAAGCGCTTGATCTCGTCGACGTGATTTGGGTCCTCGGGCGAAATCAACAAGTGGATGTTGACGGGGTGGTCAGCCGCAGTCGCGGTCGGAAGTCGAAGCTCAACGTTCGGGAAAATCAGTCCGACTTCCGGAAGCCGGCCTTCGTCGTTCTGAAATGCCCGGACCTTCTCGTAGTTCTCGATGCTGTAGTAGTCGGTGATACCGAGTGCTTCGATACGGGGCTCAGACTGCTCGATCAATGTCAGGTAGGCGTCCCAGTCGTCAGCGCCGAACTGGTTGTTCATCGCCGTGCCAGGAGCGTGAATGTGTGGATCCCAGCGGCGCCAGATCGATCCACGCGGATCGTCTCCTGCCGTGGAGTGCTGACCCGTCGCAGCCGCGCGTAGTCGAGAAGCTCGCTGGCGCGCTCATTCTTTTTCTGCCACTCACGAACGATCGACTCACCGACGAGGACGTAGTACCACTCGCGGTTATCTCGCTCCTCGGGAGGAAGCAAATTGATCTGCTCGCACCAAGCGATGGCGGCGCGCTTCTTTCGTTGGACGTTCTCGTCACTCAATGCGAACTGAGCCTTGGTCTCGACAACGTAGACAGTCTGCGCGGTGCGAACGAGGAAGTCAGGCGAGTACTGCGCGGGCATGCCATCCGCCTTGAGATAAGGCCGGCGCAGGAAGCCATGACGATACTCGTGCACCTTGGCGAGGGCTTCGACCTTCGTATCCGAATCAGCCCACTCGATGAACAGGCGCTCGAGTCCACCGCCATGAGTCGGAACGGGAAGCTTCGGATAAATGCACTTCGTTACCTCAACTGCCGAGGACGACCTCACGGGGATGGTCTTGATCTCCGAGAGCCATCTGTGCTGAACGACGGCCGAGGCGACCGTCTGGCTCTCCTGCAGCTCGACCAGCTTCGTTGCAAAGCTACTTGCGATGGTGTGTGCGACGTCATCCAGCAGAAGCAAGCGCCAGTTTTCGCCACTGAGCGGATCAAATTCCCCGGCGAAAAGGCGATGGCGAATGTAAGTGTCGAGCCATCCCGCGAGCATCGGGCGATATGCCTGGAGAATTGGGTACTGACTGATCTCCTTGTACTTGCCCGCACTCTGCGTGAGGGTCTTGCCGAGCGCCTCCGTGATGCGGATCGTCATGCGGGACAAGTAGTCGTTGTATCCCGTGGCAGTGAGCACGCCGCCGTCGACCCGGTAGTCGCCGTACTGGGTGCCCGTTTGCGCGTCCTGCGACACGAACCGATCTCCTTTGCCGACCACTCGAAGCAACCATTCCATGTCGTACTTGCTTGCCGGGAGGTCGAGCGGATCGAGACGCGGCTGCCGCAGCTCTTCGTCGGCGTCGCGAATGATGATCGGAATGTCGAAGTCATACGCCTGGTAGCCATGCCGAAGGTCGACGTGTTCGAGGTCGCCGGTGACCTTCTTGTTGTCGGCGTCGTCGCCGACTTCGATAGCCAGGCCGTCGTCGATCAGCTCCTCGTAGAAGCGCGAGAAGGCAGGATGCTCGACGACAAACAAGACGTCGAAGTAGTTATTCGGCTCGAGCTTCTTGCTGATGCGCTCGCGCGTTTCAGCCTTAAGCTCGTCAATCTCGCCATTGCCGCGCCACATCAGACGGAGTCCGCGCCCAACGGTCTGCTCGAGCAAGATGGATGCCTCGGACGATCGGAGCGGGACGATCACGCAGATGTTGTTAACGTCAAAACCTTCGCGGAGCATGAGAACCGAAACGACAACCTTCGGGTGCTTATGACGATCCAAATCGAATAGGCGCTCACGCACAGGCTCCCAGTCTTTGGCACTCAGTTCAGACTTTCGGCCAGAGTCCACGCGAAGGATGTCGTCCGACGAGAGGCCGGTGCTTTCAAGGAACTCCACGACGTGCGGAGCCACGTTGGTGTCCTCACACACCACGAGGAGTTTCGGGTGCTTGTCCCGTTCGGATGAATCGAACTGCTCCTCGAGAATCTGCAGCTTCTTGAGCCCCGCTCGCAGCATCACGCGCTGGCCGTGCGACAGTCCGACGACGGACTTCTGCTCGTCACGCTCGGCCCGAAAGTCGAGCGGTAGCGCAGCGACGTCC
>CALMSL010000105.1 GCA_937872445.1 uncultured Microbacteriaceae bacterium
ACGAGCGCTCGAATCTTCGCTTCCGTCGCATCATCCAGCCCCGTGATGGTCCACGCGACCGGATGCATGGTGGCGCCGTCCTCCCGTGCGGGATTCACGACTTCGCCGAACCCGAACGCGATGAAGTCCTTGTCCGGCTTGATGTAGCAGATGTCCTTGCCGTCCCTGACGTAGAACGGCAGACCCCAGCGCACGATCGGCTCCAGCGAGGGCGCGCTCTCCCGGATGATTTCGTGCAGTCGTACGCCAATCTTCCTATACTCGTCCGGCCCTTCACGGAGTTTGGCGAGAACCGCTTCGTCACCTTTCTTCCCGAACATCGCTCACTAGCCTCCTTCGCTTTGGTCGACCGCTGTCGCGAGAACATCCGCCCCAACCATTACGCGGAAGTGTCTGTGGTTCCCTCGTAGAGGCCGATGTTGTTGCCGTCCGGATCCTGGATGACCGCCCACCAGCTCGTCTCGGAAATCTCCGACTTATCCATGATGACGGTTCCGCCCGCGGCGACCGCATCCAGAAGGGTGTCATCGATCGAATCGACTTCGACATAGGAGCGAGGCTGCGTGAAGTCTTCGCTTCGCGGTGCCAGCCCGCCGCCGCTGATCTGGTTGGGCGCCTGCCACATGGGGTAACCCTCGAACCCGGGCACCTCCGCGATCTGCCACCCGAACAGTCCGGAGTAGAACTCCGCAGCAGTCGCGAAGTCGCTCACCGGAATGTCGATGTGGGTGATGTCTCCGTGCGCCATGGCCTCATCCTTTCGTTGTTGCTAACAAAAGTGTGAACTGCGGAAACGACCAGTGCAAGGCCTGGCCGGCTACAGAAGATTCTCCAGGCGCTGGTAGCTCGCCTCCATGCCGTCGGTCATGCCGGTTGCGAGAACTGCATCGCGCTGCTCGGCGTTCGCGTAGGTGATGACGAGGGAAAGCAGCGTGCCACCTTCCACCGGTGTGAGGGTCAACTCGTTGAGCGTCGCCGGGAAATCCATACCGATCATCGCCTCGGTCGTCACCGACCGGTGGGGCGGTGCCGACTCGAGCAGTTCTCCGGTGAACCCGAAATGCCCATCGCCGTCGTCTTCCTGCCACTCGTAGCGGTAGCTGTCGCCGACGGCGGTCGCGACCTCGCAGACCGGCATCGACCAGCCGTCGGGTCCGAGCAGCCACTGCTTCATGAGGTCGGCGTCGTGGTGCGCCCGCCACACCTGGTCGACGGTGCCGCGGATGATCCGCGCCACGCGCACTTGCGTGTCACCCAGGATCTGGGCCTCCGCGGCACGCTCTGCGGCAAAGGATGCCAGATCGGCCAGCACCGCATCGATTTGGGACATCGCTTCGCGCGTGCCTTCGAGGACACCCATGTCGAGGAGCTGCTGCATTTGCTCGATGGAGTCGAAGTGGGAGGTGGTGGTCAGTCTGCTGCCGTCGTTCGTGTCCTCGAATGCGAAGGTCATTCGCATGGGCGGGAGCTCGGTATTCGGTACGCCGTCTGCATCGGAAAACTGGTCGAGAACTTCGAACGAGCGGGGCACGTCCGCTGAAGTCCAATCCCAGCACCCGTAGTGCACGTCCCCCTCGGGGCCGGTCATCGCATAAATGCTTCGTCCGCCCGCCACGGCATCGTGCCGGAAAAACTTCGAAGGGTATGTCGGCGGCCCCCAGAACTGCTCGATCTGGCGCGGGTCGGTGTACGCATCCCAGAGTCGGCGTACCGGCACTGCGAAGTCGGCGACGATCGTGATGGTGAGCTGGTCGAGATCCTTCTCGATGGTGGTGACGGGCATGATGCGCCTTTCGGTCAGGTTTCCAGTTGAGTGGTTGTTTCGGCGGCGAGCAGGTCATCGAGTCGGCCGATGCGAGAACGCCAGATTGTTTCGAACTGGTCGAGCAGAAGCTGCGCCTGTCGGATGCGGTCGGGATTTCCCCGGACCATCCGCTCGCGGCCGCGTGGTTCTTTGGTCACGAGTCTCGCGTCCTCCAATACGGCAACGTGTTTCTGAACAGCCGCGAACGACATCTCGTAGCTGTCCGCCAGCTGCGACACCGAAACGTCGGCGACGAGCGTGCGGCGCACGATGTCGCGCCGCGTCGCATCCGCGAGAGCGCGGAAGATGCGGTTCACATCGTGATCGGAAAGTTCTAATACAACCATTTGGTTGTACGATACTCAACGGAACAGCATCGCGCAAGCATTCGGAGCAATCTTTTCGACGGGCCGAATCGGCTCGATCAAGTCCACGTAATCAGCTGAGAATGATTACTGTCACGCGGGCGCGTAGGGGTATTCGCCCGAGCGACCCTGGAACGTGAGGATCGCGTCGTTGCGGATGCGGCCGTCCTGGATCTCGATTGCCCGGTCGATCGTGTCGGATGCGGCCCACGATAACGGACCCTCCATCACCGTGCGCAGGAAAGGGATCAGCGCTTCGCTGATCTCCCACGTGGTCGAGTTCCACAACAGCGAGGGGCTGTGATCCACCGCGTAGTAATTCGTTGAGCCGCCCACCGTGAACATCGGGTCAGCGAAGGAGGTCGGCCGTGCCCAGCTGAAACCCATCCCCTCGTCGATGGACACATCGATGATGAGACTGCCGGGGCGGAACGCATCGAGGTCTTCCGTTTGCAAGTAGGTGAGTGGCGCGTTGGGGTCCTGAAGTGTGCAATTCACGACGATGTCGTTTTCGGCGAGGTAGGGGGCAAGTAGCACTGGCCCGTCTTCAGTGTTGACGGTGCTTTCGAACGGCGGCTCATCGCTGTGTTCGAACTGGATGATGTCCACCGAGGGGATCGGCGCGCC
>CALMSL010000106.1 GCA_937872445.1 uncultured Microbacteriaceae bacterium
TCGACGCGCTTCGCCGCGCTCTTCGTGCCCTTGTCGCTCAGCTTCTCGCGGCCGATCCGAAGCACCTCGACCATCCGGTCGCCATCCATGTCGTAGCTCATCGTCACGTGGTGCAGCACGGCGCCCGTCCCGAGTCGCTTCTGCGCAGCACCGCCGATCTTGCCTTTCGCGCTCGTGATGTCGTTGAGCGGCTGGTAGAACGCGTCGATGCCGAGGCCCTTGAGCGCGGTGATCACCCACTCGTCGAGGAACGCGTACGAGTCGGCGAACGACATCCCCTGCACGAGATCGCTGGGAGCATAGATCGAGTACGTGATGACCGAGCCCGCCTCCATGAACATCGCACCGCCGCCGCTGATGCGCCGAACCACCTGCATGCCGTACTTTTCGGCGTTCTCGAGGTCCACCTCGTTCTTCACGGACTGGAAACTGCCGATCACGACGCCCGGCTCGTTCCACTCCCAGATGCGCAGCGTCGGCTTCCGCCTGCCGGCCCCGACTTCCTCCGCCAGAACCTGATCGAGAGCCATCTGGAGCACGGGCGGATACGCGGCGCCGTGGATCAGCTGCCATTCGTAGTCGGTCCAGCTGCTCGCGCGGGACAGGGAACGGCGGATGGCGATCGCCACGGCCTCCGGCGTGAATCCGAGAAGCAGCGCATCCTCGGGCAAGGCACCTCTCACCGCGGCCGCAATCCACGCCGAGTCGCTGTTCGCCGGGAGGCCGTTCATTGCCTCGTTGATGGCTTCGAGCGCGCTGTCCGGTTCGAGGAAGAAGTCGCCGGCGAGCCGGAAATTCGCGATCCGGTCGTCGACGACATCCAGATCGACGACAACGAGTTTGCCGCCGGGCACCTTGTACTCACCGTGCATGATTTCGTCCTCCTGCAAGTTGCCTGTCGTCGAGCCTGGCCAACTCGGCGACCGCACAATTCTGCTCGCATCCAGCCTATTGCTCAGCGGGAACGAACTCCGCGTATCCGTGCGCACGCAGGCGTGCCCTGAGCCTGACGGCTGCCGCATCCAGATCCGCGGGCTCCGCCGAGCGATCAATTCCGGACGGATGAAACTCGCGCGGCGAGTTCGACGGCCACACGTGGATGTGCAGGTGCGGAACCATGTAGCCCTCGATCATGAGGCCCGCCCGATCCGAGTTCCACTCTTCGCGCTGCGCCGACCCGATCCGGTGCGCGACGACCATGAGCTCGGCGATGAGCGAATCGGGAACGTCCAGCCACCGGTCCACCTCCAGCCTCGGCACGACGAGGGTGTGCCCGGGCTGGCGCGGCTCGATCGTGAGGAACGCCACGCACCGTTCGTCCTTCCAGACGAACCGCGCCGGCTCCCGCCCCTGGATTATCTTCGTGAAGAGCGTCGTCATTTCACGCGGTCGGCCAGCCAGGCGAGAGCGTCTTCAACCACCTCGTCCTTGTTCGTCTCATTGAAGATCTCGTGCTGGGCGCCGTTGTACACGATGAGTTCGACATCGCTCAACCCGCTGCGCGTGAGGTACGCCTGCGCGAGAAGCTCGTTGCTCTTCACACCGCCGACGACGTCGTCGCTGCCCACCTGGATGAGAACCGGCACATCATGTTCAATCCCCTTGGCCGGCTTTCCCAGCATTCGGAGGCTGTCGGCGATCCCAAACAGCTTCATCCCGTTCGCGATGAACATGAGCGGGTCGGCGGCGGCAGCGGCGACCACTGTCGGGTCGCGGCTCAACCACTCGTAGCCGGTCGAACCGAGGTGCTTGTATTTCGCGTTCAGGTCGCCGGTGTTCGTGTGGCCGAGGGTGAGAAGAGCGGAGCCGCTGAGGATCATGGCATCGTAGTCGGCCGAATACCGGTTGAGGAGCATCTGGGCGAGGAACGAGCCCCAGCTGTGCCCGAGAAGCACGAGCGGAAGGTTCGGGTGCTCCGCGCGGATCATCCCCGTGAGCTTGTGCACCGCCTCGACCGTAGCCCGCATTCCGCCCGGCCCGAGCTTTCCGAGCTTCGAGTGATCTCCGCCGTACTGGCCGAGTCCGGTCTGGCCGTGCCCACGGTGATCGTCGGCATACACCGTGTATCCGGCCGCGGTGAGCTTGCCCGCGAGCCACTCGTAACGGGCGGCATGCTCGCCGAGGCCATGGAGGAGCTGGATCACGGCGCGGGGCTTGCTGGCTTTCCAGACGTAGTAATGGGTCGTCACGCCTTCGGCATCCTGATAGGTGCGGTCGTCGCGTGTCGGGGTCGAAGTGGCCACGGTGCCTCCTTTCTCCACAGTGTATTGCGGGCGCTGACGCCTCGCGCGATCCGGCATTCATTAGCCTGTCTAATTTGCTATGCTAAGTAATTATGGAAAAGGACGGCAACCAGCAGCTTCGTCTCGCGATCCAGCGGCTCGCGAGGCGCATCCGATCGAATGCGGCCGACGACGACGTGCCGGAAAGCCAGCGCTCTGTGCTGTTCACGCTCGACAACCATGGCCGGCAATCCCTCAGTTCGCTCAGCGAGCACGAGTGCGTGACGCCGCCCAGCATGAATCGCACCGTCAACACCCTGGTTGCGGCCGGCCTCGTCACGCGGGCCACCGCGGAAGACGACGCCCGCCGCATCGAACTGGACCTTTCGGATGCGGGGCGAACGTTCGTCAGCGAAACCCGGCGTCGGAGAGACGCCTGGTTCACGAAGCAGCTCGCCGCGCTGTCCGCGCAGGAGCGTGGCATCCTCGACGCTGCCGTTCCCGTGCTCAAGAAACTCGCCGAGCAGTGAGCCCCACCTTTCGCTCTCTCGGAGTCCGAAACTATCTGATCTGGTTCGCCGGCGGCCTCACCTCCAACATCGGCACCTGGATGCAGCGCACCGCCCAGGACTGGATCGTGCTCACCGAACTGACCGACCACGACGCCGCGGCGGTGGGCATCACGATGGCGCTGCAGCTGGGCCCGGTCCTCCTGCTCATGCCCTGGGCCGGCCTCATCGCGGACCGCGTCAACGTGCGACGCATGCTCATAGCCACCCAGGCCGCGATGGGTTCACTTGCTCTCGGCCTCGGGGTCATCGTCGTAACCGGGGTCGCCCAGTTGTGGCACGTGTATCTGTTCGCGCTCCTCCTCGGGGTGGTTTCCGCGATTGACGCTCCCGTGCGCCAGATCTTCGTCGCCGAGCTCGTCGAAACGAAGGACCTCACGAACGCCGTGTCGCTGAACTCGGTGTCGTTCAATGCGGCCCGCCTCGTCGGGCCCGCCGCCGCCGGTGTGCTCATAGCGATCGTCGGCGCCGGATGGGTTTTCATCATCAACGCGGGAACGTTCCTCGGCACGATCGTCGCGCTGATCGCCATCCGCGTGGCCGATCT
>CALMSL010000107.1 GCA_937872445.1 uncultured Microbacteriaceae bacterium
CGAACCCCGGATGTGTCCACCGCTTCCCAGCGGGTGACGTTCGGCACGAGCGGCCACCGCGGATCATCCCTGGACACCGCGTTCAACGACGCCCACATCGCGGCGATCACGCAGGCCATCATCGAGTACCGCGAGGGTCAGGGAACGACGGGACCCCTGTTCATCGGCTCGGACACCCACGCCCTGAGCGCCCCGGCCCAGACGACAGCGCTTGAAGTTCTCATAGCCAATCGAGTCGACGTCCTCGTCGACGAATTTGCGGACTGGGTGCCCACCCCCGCCCTTTCGCACGCCATCATTGCCCACAATGCTGCGTCAGCAAATGGGGGGCGGCCGCTCGCCGACGGCATCGTCATCACTCCAAGCCACAACCCGCCCCGGGACGGCGGCTTCAAATACAACCCGCCGCACGGAGGCCCGGCGGACAGCGACGCGACCGGATGGATCGCGAACCGCGCGAACGAGCTCCTCGCCGGCGGCAATCGCGACGTGCGCCGCGCCGAGCCGTCGGCGGTCGGGACGTACGATTTCCGCGGCCACTACGTGGATGACCTTGCGAACATCATCGACCTGGACGCAATTCGCGGCGCGAACCTGAAGATCGGCGCGGACCCGCTGGGCGGTGCGAGCGTGAACTACTGGTCGGCGATCGCCGATCGCCACCACCTGCCGATCACCGTCGTCAACCCGACGGTGGATCCGCGGTGGGCGTTCATGACGCTCGACTGGGACGAGAAGATCCGCATGGACCCGTCGTCGCCGTCGGCCATGGCCTCCGTGCTCGCCCACCGAGACGACTTCGACATCCTCACCGGCAATGACGCCGACGCCGACCGGCACGGCATCGTCACGCCGGATGGCGGGCTCATGAACCCGAACCACTATCTCGCGGTCGCCATCCAGTACCTCTACACGCACCGGCCGCAGTGGCCGGCCACCGCCGCGATCGGCAAGACCCTGGTTTCCAGTTCCATGATCGACCGCGTCGCGTCCTCCCTCGGGCGGCGGTTGTGGGAGGTGCCGGTCGGGTTCAAATGGTTCGTCCCCGGGCTCGTCGACGGCTCGGTCGCGTTCGGCGGCGAGGAGAGCGCCGGCGCAAGCTTCCTCCGCACGAATGGCGCAGCGTGGACCACCGACAAGGATGGGATCCTGCTCGCGCTTCTGGCCTCCGAGATCAGGGCCGCGACGGGAAAATCCCCCTCCCAGTTGTATGCGGAACTCGTCGACGAATTCGGCGACCCCGCCTACGAGAGAACGGATGCCGTCGCGACGAAGGAGCAGAAGGCCGCCTCGGACGACTCACCGGTGCCGACATCGCCGCGACCGATTTGGCCGGCGAGCCGATCACCGCCAAGCTCAGCAAGGCTCCGGGCAACGGGGCGGCGATGGGCGGCGTGAAAGTCGTCACGGACAACGCGTGGTTCGCGGCCAGACCGAGCGGCACGGAGGACGTCTACAAGATCTATGCGGAGTCATTCCGCGGTCCGGAGCATCTTGCCCAGGTTCAGGCCGAAGCGAAAATCATCGTCGATGCGGCGCTCGGCGGATGGGCCGGGTGAACCCGCCGCGCAGCTATTTGGCGTAGTCCGGCGCATCCGGCAGGCCGAAGAATTCCTCCAGCGTCGTGATGCCCGTGTTGTGCATTTCGGTGGAGAGCTCCACCCCGACATAGCGAATATGCCACGGTTCGTATACGTATCCGGTGACGTTCGCCTTTCCCTGCGGATAGCGGATGATGAAGCCGAACCGCCACGCGTTCGCGGCGAGCCAGATTCCCTGCGGCGTATCGCCGAAGCATTCCTGGATGTCGCACTTGCTCGGGTAGGCCGCGACGTCGGCGGTCCAGCCGGTCTGGTGTTCGCTGTATCCGGGTCGCGCCGTATCGGAGTCCGCCCCCGCCTGGCCGTATGCTGCGACCGCGCGGTTGTAGATGCGCGTTTGCGACTCGAAGGAACGATACGAGTTCTGTACCTGCATGGTCCCGCCGCCTTCCGCTTCCGACGCGGCGAACATTTTGGCGATCGCCGCCGCGGCGGCCGGCCTCATGAGCGGTTCGTAAATGTACCGGACCGGCGCGTCCACCATGTCCGGCGGAACGTAGTCGATCGGGTTGAGCGGTCGAAGCTTGTCGTTGACAACCCAGAGGCTCGTCGGGTCGTCGAGGGAGTACTTCGTCTTGTCGAAGAAGGACTTCACCTTTTCTACGGGTGCGGGCAGCACGCTCACGGTCGGCGTTGGCGAGCTGCTGGCGATCGGAGTCCGCTCCGGCGCGCACGCGGCCAGTGCGACGACAACGGCGATCGCCGTCAGGAGCGACGCGATTCGGCGGGTCCGGGCTGCTGGCATGGTGTCGATCCTAGCGCCGGATTCCGGGGAGCCCGTTCAGCTTTCGCCGAGCGGCGTACACCATGGTCCAGCGGCCCGGCGACCCGGGTCAGTTGGTACAGTTCGTTGCAGCGGGCAGGCAGTATGACGCCTGCCCGATACGGGGAGAGGTCACGGTGAATTGGGAAGCATCCAGCGCAACACCTGCGGAACCAGCCACCGCCAGACCCTTCCCGGAAGGATTCCTGTTCGGTGTGGCGACCGCCGCCTACCAGATCGAGGGTGCGGCGCATGAGGACGGGAGAACCGACTCGATTTGGGATGTCTTCTGCCGCGAACCCGGTGCCGTCGTCGGCGCAGACACCGGGGATGTCGCGTGCGACCACTACCGCCGGTATGCCTCGGACGTGGCCCTCATGGCCGACCTGGGCCTCCAGACCTACCGGTTCTCCACCTCCTGGTCCCGCGTGTGCCCGGATGGCGGAGCGGCGAACCGACAGGGCCTCGATTTCTATTCGCGGCTGGTCGACGAACTCCTGGCCCGCGGAATCACACCGTGGCTCACCCTGTACCACTGGGATCTGCCCCAGGCGCTGGAGGAGGGAGGCGGCTGGGCAGATCGCGATACCGCGCACCGATTCGCCGACTATGCCGGGGTGGTTCACGACACCCTCGGCGATCGCGTAACCGCGTGGACCTCCCTCAACGAACCGTGGTGTGCGTCCTTCCTCAGCTATATCGGCGGCGAACATGCCCCCGGGCGACAGAATGTGCGTGCGGGCCTCGCCGCCGCACACCATCTGCTGCTGGCGCACGGATTGGCCACGCGCGAACTTCGATCGCGCGACGAGAGCCTCCAGCTCGGAATCACACTGAACCTCACGGTCGCGGATCCCGTGGATCCCACCGACCCCGGCGACCTCGATGCCGCGCGGAGGATCGACGGGCAGTTCAACCGGTTCTTCCTCGACCCGATCTTCCGCGGACGCTACCCGGAGGATGTCGTCCGGGACGTCGGAGGCCACGGTTTCGAATCGATGATCAAGCCGGGCGATCTCGACATCATCTCGACCCCCATCGATGCTCTGGGCATCAACTACTATCACGGAGATTTCGTCAGCGCCCGGCCCACCGAGAGGCAGTTGACCACGGCGGCGCCTTCTGCGAGGCCGAAGCGGTCGCCGTTTCCCGCAGCGGACGGCGTGTACTGGCATCCGCGCGGGCTGCCGGAAACCGCAATGGGGTGGGAGGTTCAACCCGAGGGGCTCACCCGGCTCCTTCGCCGAATCCACGACGAGTACACCGCGCCGGCCGACGTGTCGATTTCCGTGACCGAGAACGGCGCAGCCTACGACGACACCGTCGAGGCCGATGGCAGCATCAACGACACCGATCGTGCCGAGTTCCTCCGCGTGCACCTGGGCGCCGTCCTCGACGCGATCGATGAGGGCGTCAGGGTCGAGGGGTACTTCTACTGGTCCCTGCTGGACAACTTCGAGTGGGCCTGGGGCTATGCCAAGCGGTTCGGCCTGGTGCGCGTCGACTATGACACTCAGCTGCGCACCCCCAAGGCGAGCGCGCTCGAATACCGCAGGATCATCGCCGCTCGGGCGCTGTAACCGCATCGGCCGGTTTTCCGGACCGTTAGCGGCTCACCTCTTCGCCGAATGTGACACCCGAAGCCGCGAGACGCCTCCGGATTACTCCGACCGCGTCAGCGCTCTCGTCGACGAGCAGGAATCGGCGGCCGAGCGCGCCCGCGACAACTCCGGTTGTTCCGCTCCCCGCGAAGAGGTCGAGCACCCAGTCGCCTTCGCGGCTGGATGCCTGGATGATCCGCCGCAGGATGCCCTCCGGCTTCTGGGTCGGGTAACCCGTTTTCTCTTTGCCGGTCGGGGAAACGATCGTGTGCCACCAGACATCCGTCGGTAGTTTGCCGCGGGCAACCTTCTCCGGTGTCACGAGGCCGGGCGCCATGTACGGTTCGCGGTCCACCGCATCCGAATCGAAGTGGTAACCGCCGGGGCTCTTCACGTACACGAGGATCGTGTCGTGCTTCGTGGGCCAGCGGCTCTTCGACTTGGCACCGTAGTCGTACGCCCAGATGATCTCGTTGAGGAAGCACTCCCGCCCGAACAGGGCATCGAGCAGCACTTTCGCGTAGTGCGCCTCCCGGTAGTCGAGGTGCAGGTACAGGGTTCCGTCGTCGGCGAGCACGCGCCACGCCTCCGCGAGCCTCGGCTCCAGGAACGACCAGTAGTCGTCGAACTCGTCGTCGTACGCCATGAGGTCGCCGCGGATGCGCTCGTAGCGCTGGCCCTTGAATCCGACCACGGTTCCTGATGCGCTGCGCACGCTCGTCGTGGACTGCCGCCTCTGCGAGCGCCCGGTGTTGAACGGCGGATCGAGGTACACGAGCGTGAACGACTTGTCCGGCAGGGTCTCCGCCGCCGCCAGATTGTCGCCATGGATGACGAGGTTGCCGCCATCCGGTGCCCACGTCACCACGGCGCTCCCGCGCTCATGGACGCCCCGTCGCCGCCGGATCACGGCACACGGTGCAGCCAGTCATCCGTGGAGAACTTGTCGATGACGAGCTGTTCGGCTCGCGCGAGCTCCTCCGACGTGATCTCCCCGTCGGTGAGCCCGTTCAGGCCTCGGAACGTCGCGATCATCTTCTGAATGATCTCGGGGCGGCTCAGCCCGGTCTGGCTGCGCAGCGGATCGACGCGCTTCGCCGCGCTCTTCGTGCCCTTGTCGCTCAGCTTCTCGCGGCCGATCCGAAGCACCTCGACCATCCG
>CALMSL010000108.1 GCA_937872445.1 uncultured Microbacteriaceae bacterium
CCTCGCCGCCAACGGCTGACACTGGGGCAGGATGGGAGCGTGAAGCTCAAACTCGACCTGCACGACATCTACAACCGCGGTGTCGACATCGATCGAGCGCTTCGCGACATCATCGACGAGGCGGTCGCGAAGAAGGCGCCGCTCGTGGAGATCATCCCGGGCAAGGGATCCGGCGCCCTGAAGAAGCGGGTGCTGCGCTTCCTGGACCAGCCGGAGATCAAAGCGAAGTATCACCGCGTCGAGAAGGACTCGAAGAATTTCGGGCGGGTGTTCGTGCACTTCCGGTGGAAGTGACGCCGCTCAACGTCTCGTGGGCAGCGGTTAGTCTTCCGGTGTGAGCTTCGTCGACCTGAACAGCGACCTCGGTGAAGAGGTGGGTGACGATGCCGCCATGTTCGGCATCGTTACGAGTGCGAACGTCGCGTGCGGATTCCATGCCGGCGGTGGCCAGACGATGCTGGCCAGTGCGCGCCTCGCGTTCGCGAAACAGGTGAGCCTTGGCGTGCATCCGTCGTACCGCGACCGTGAAGGATTTGGTCGCCGCGCAACGGAGATCGATGCGAGCGCGCTCATTGACGACATCCTCGAGCAGGTCGATGCGTTGCGTATCGCGGCGGATGATGCGGGCACCGTGGTGCGCTATCTAAAGCCGCACGGCGCGCTGTACAACCGCATCGCCGTCGACCCAGCGCAGGCGGCTGCCGTCGCCCGTGTCGCCCACGCCGCTGCCCTGCCGTTACTCGGTCTCGCTGGCACCGCGATCCATGCCGCTGCGGACAGTCATGGAGTCCCGTTCTATCGCGAATCCTTCGTGGATCGCGCCTATCTGCCGGACGGCACACTTGCCCCACGATCGCTTGCCGGCGCCGTGATCACCGACCCCGTTGTGGTGGCCGAGCGGGCCGTGGCGATGGTGCTGGACGGAACCGTTCAGGCGATCGACGGCACCATGATCCGGTTGCGACCCGACTCGCTGTGCGTGCACGGCGACACCCCCGGTGCCGTCGTGATGGCCGCACTCGTGCGGGAAAAACTCCTCGACGCCGGAGTCGAATTGCGAGCATTCGTATGAGGGTGCTTCCGTTCGGCGACCGCGCCATCCTTGCCGAATACGACACCCTCGCGGAGACCATGGATGCCTTCAGTTCGCTCGTCGCTGTCCGCCCGCGCGGCGTGCGTGAACTTGTCCCCGCCGCCCGAACAGTGCTCGCGCGCATCGACCCTGCGCTCATCTCACTGCGGGCTGCAGAGCAGTGGCTTAGCACGACTCCATCGACACATGCCGCAAGCGACATGAACGCAAGCTTGATTATTTCGGTTCGCTATGACGGGCCTGATCTTGCCGAGACGGCCGAGATTCTGGGCATGAGCGCAGAGGAACTCATCTCCCGCCACTCGAACGCCGAATGGCGGTGCGCGTTCATCGGATTCGCTCCCGGATTCGCCTACCTCGCGGGCCCCACCGGGCTCGAGGTGCCTCGACGGGCAACCTCGCGCCAGTCCGTCCCCGCCGGCTCGGTCGGCCTCGCGGGCGAATTCACCGGCATCTACCCGCGCAGTTCCCCCGGCGGCTGGCAGCTCATCGGCACGACGGACGCCGTGCTGTGGGACGAAACCCGCGAAGATCCCTCGACCATTGCGCCCGGCATGACCGTGCGCTTCGAGGTGCAGCCATGAGCACGCTCGTTGCGGTGCAGGCTGGTCCGAACACTCTCGTGCAGGACCTCGGTCGACCCGGGCTCGCCCACCTTGGAATGGGTGCCGCCGGGGCCATGGACCGCGCCGCGCTCGCGCTCGCAAACCGGCTCGTCGGAAACCCGTCGGATGCTGCGGTGCTCGAGATCCTGTTCGGCAACGCCTCGTTCGCGACCGACGAGGACACCTGGATCGCGGTCACGGGCGCGTGGGGGAGCGTCACCGCGGGCGGTCGCGCCGTACAGCCACACACCGCGACGATGCTGGCCGCCGGCGAAACGCTTCTCTTCGGGCAGGCCGCGAACGGCATCCGCTACTACCTTGCCGTGCGGGGCGGAATCGAGACACCCCTCGTGCTCGGCTCGCGATCGCGCGACACGCTCGCGGGGATCGGGCCAGACCCGCTCGTAGACGGCGAGGCTATCCCTATAGGCGTGGAACCGACCACGCCCATCCCGCCGATTGACCTCGTGCCCGTGGATGCGCCGACGACTGGCGAGGTCACCCTCGAACTGCGCCCGGGCCCCCGCCGCGACTGGTTCACCGATGAGGCCTGGCAGCTACTCACATCGACGGACTGGACGGTGTCGCCGCGGTCGGATCGTTCCGGCATCCGAATCGAGGGACCAGCCCTGCAGCGGAGAAACACAGGGGAGTTGCCGAGCGAAGGCATGCTGCCCGGTGCGATTCAAGTATCGCCGGATGGTGCCCCAACGATTCTCGCCGTCGACCACCCGGTAACGGGCGGCTACCCGGTCATCGCCGTCATCACCGACGAGTCGCTCGACGCGCTCGCCCAGCTGCGCCCCGGCCAGCCGCTCCGCTTCCGCCTGGCGACCGGCCGGTAAGTACTGGCTGGCAACCGAAGATCCCGAAACTTTCACTGGAAATTCAGGAACTCGCGCATGCGCCCGATTCCGGATGCCCGAAATA
>CALMSL010000109.1 GCA_937872445.1 uncultured Microbacteriaceae bacterium
TTCAAATCGGGATCGTGTTTTTTGTTGCAATCGCCTTCCTCGTGCTCGCCGAGCTTCTCGTACCGGCGGGTTCCCTTCCCAGACCAGACCAGTGGATACCGGCTATCACGGCGCGATTCGAGCGGGGTCGTCGGTATGCCGAAATCTCCCGCATTGCCATCAAGAACGGGCTCGTGCCCTTTCGCCCGAACACCGAACCGACCGCCGCCGGCAGTGCGGAACGCGCGAAACAGGCGCGCGCTCTCCGCGGTGCACTGGAGAGCGCAGGAGGTGCATTCGTGAAGCTCGGGCAACTTCTCTCCACCCGCGCCGACTTGTTGCCGGCCGAGTTTCTCGACGAACTCGCGCTCCTTCAACAGCGGGTGCCTCCGGCCCCGTGGCCCGACGTTCGCGCCCTGCTTGAGGCGGAACTCAAAGGACCGCTCGAGTCCGTATTCTCGTCCTTCGACACCACACCCATTGCCGCCGCATCCATCGGCCAGGTGCACAAGGCGACGCTGCGCTCCGGCGACGACGTCGCCGTCAAAGTGCAACGCCCGGGAATCATCCCCGTGGTGGAACGCGACCTTGACATCACGCTCCGCCTTGCCGCTCGACTGGAACGCACCACCACGTGGGGCAGAGATCTCGGAATTCTGGGCCTCGCCAGGAGCTTTGCGGACAGCCTCCGCGACGAACTCGACTACCGGATCGAAGCAACCAACATGACGGCGATGGCTCTCACCCAAGCCAGGCACCCGAAGAGTGAACGAGTGCGAATCCCCACCCATTACGCCGATTTGTGCACGAGAAAAGTGCTTGTTCTGGAACTCATCGACGGCCACACGCTCAGCGACGCACGCGCGCTCGGCGAGCACTCCCCCGCAGAACTCAACGATCAGGCCAAACGGCTCCTGCTGTCCACCCTTACCCAAATCATCGACGACGGTGTGTTCCATGCCGACCTTCATCCGGGCAACATCATTCTTGGCGCGGACGGCAGCATCGTGCTGCTCGACTTCGGATCTGTCGGGCGACTCGATTCGCAGCTCCGCTCGCAGATCGGGGCCGTTCTTCTCGCCTTCTATCGGGGCGACGCGGCCACGTTCACGGATGCGCTGCTCGGTTTTGTCGACCTCCCCGACGAGGTCGACGAAACGGCACTCCGCCGCCAAATTGGCGTGTTTGTCGCCACCAAGCTCGGGCCGGGAGCATCCATCGACGTCACCGTTTTCGCGGAAATGGTTCGGATGCTCGCAGAGAACCAGATCGAGGTCCCTGCGGAGCTGGCCACCGCGTTTCGCGCCGTCGGAACACTTGAGGGGACACTGCGACACCTCAGCCCCGGCTTCGACCTGCTCACCGAGGCCAGTAGCTACGCCTCCGATCGGGTCGCGCGCGAGCTCACCCCCAAGGCCATTGCGACAACGCTGAACAGCGAGCTTCTGGCCCTCATGCCCATCATCCGGCGACTCCCGGCGCGGATAGATCGACTCACCGGCTCCCTCGCCGAGGGACGCCTCAGCGTCAATATCCGCCTTTTCGCTGATACGCGTGATCGTGTGCTGATCCGTGGGCTGGTCAACACTCTGGCAGTCACTGTGCTCGCTGCCGCATTCGGCGTCATTGCGGCCATGCTGCTCATCAGCGATGGCGGGCCGCAGGTGACGCCGACGCTCACCCTGTTTCAGATTTTCGGGTATCTCCTCGTCGTTTTGTCCGGGCTCCTCACGCTCCGCGTCCTGTTCGATGTCTTCCGCATTGCACGCAGGAACTGAAACGCAC
>CALMSL010000110.1 GCA_937872445.1 uncultured Microbacteriaceae bacterium
CCGACGAGATCGTACGCGATGTAGTCCTCGATGAGTTCGTTCCAGTCGTCCGCGAGGGCCGGGTGATTCCGCCAGAACTGCCGATACGCCTCGTGCGACTCGAACGTCATGGACAGCCGGTCCGCGGCCGGACCCAGCGTCGCCCGCGTCAGCTCTTCATCGCTCAGTCCCCGTGGGGTCGGCAGGGGCAACCCGCCGTCCACCAGAACAAGTGCTGACACTTTCTCCGGGTATCTGTTCGCGAGCACGAGCGACGCGAACGCACCCATCGAGTGGCCAACGACGACGGCAGAATTCACGCCGAACGCATCGAGAACCGTTGCCAGATCCTCGGCGTGCTGCGGCATCCCCCATGGCCCGGGAAGTGTGTTGCTGCGGCCGCGGCCGCGCAGGTCCGGGGCGATCAGGTGAGCATCGGGGAGGAAGGATGCGACGAGCGGCCAGGTGAGGTGGCTCGCGGTGACGCCGTGCACCGCGAGCACGGCCGGGCCGTCTTCCGGGCCCCAGCTGCCGACAGTGAGGTCGCCGCCGCGCACCGGAACGCTCGTGCGCCGGTAGCTCGAATCGGGTGTGCCGGTCATCGTGCCGTCCACCCGCCATCCATCGTGTAGGAGGCGCCCGTCACCATGCCGGCGGTGTCGCCGGCGAGCCACAGGGCGAGGTCGGCGACTTCCTCGGGTTCGACGAGACGCTTGATGGCAATCTCCGCGAGCATGACCTTTTCGACCACGTCGGACTCCGGAATGCCGTGGGTGCGCGCCTGGTCGGCGATCTGCTTCTCCACGAGCGGCGTGCGCACATAGGAGGGGTTGATGCAGTTGCTCGTGACGCCGTGCGGGCCGCCCTCGAGCGCCGTGACCTTGGACAGGCCCTCCAGCCCGTGCTTCGCCGCGACATACGCGGACTTGAACGCGGAGGCGCGCAGCCCGTGCGCGGAGGACAGGTTGATGATGCGCCCGTGACCGCGTTCATACATTTTCGGCAGCGCGGCGCGAATGAGCAGGAACGGGGATTCGAGCATGAGGCGCAGGATGAAGGAGAACCGCTCCGGATCGAACTCCTCGATCGGGCTCACGTGCTGCACGCCGGCGTTGTTGACGAGGATGTCCACATTGAGGTCAAGATCCGCGAGCGCTTTCGTGTCGCTGAGGTCGACCGGCCACGCCTCGCCATCGATTTTCTTCGCCATCGCTTCCGCCGCGTCGCCATTCAGGTCGGCCACGATGACGTGGGCGCCTGCCGCGGCGAACGCCACAGCGCACGCCGCGCCAATTCCGCTGGCACCGCCCGTCACGAGTGCCCGGCGACCACTGAGGTCGGTCATGTCCGCTCCTTCCCTTGCCTGGGGTTCTCGGTGTCCGACGACACCCCGAGTCCACGTTGGATGAACTGCATCATTTGTTCGAAGACCTTGTCCGGCACCTCGGACGTGCCGCTGCCCGTGGGGTCGCTCGCGCCGCCAGAGGTGTCGCCGTTGCCCCACAGCACCCAGCGCATGCCCACCATCTCGCCGATACCCATGAGAATCCAGGCGGCGATCTCCGGGTCGAATTCGCCGACCTCGCCCTGCTGTTGCGCCGTGGTCAACCCCTGGATGTAGCCCTCCACAATGCGGGAATAGTGGAGCCGGAGCGAGTTCGGCGACACAAACTCCGCCTCCCGAACGACGCGGTACAGAGCCGGGTGCGCCGCCGTGAACTCGAAGAATCCACGGAACCCTGCCCGCTCCGATTCGATTCGCGTGGTCGCCGACGCCGCCGCCTCCGTCATGGCGTGGCGCACGCGGCGGTTGAGGTCTTCCACGAGCTCCTCGAAAATTTCGAGCTTGCTCGTGAAGTACAGGTAAAACGTGCCCTGCGCGACGCCGGCGGCCTCGGTGATCCGCACGATGGACGCCTCGCTGTAACCGTTCTCCGCGAACACGGCCTCTGCCGCCTCCAGGAGGCGAGCGCGCGTGCGGGTTCCGCGCTGGGTGCGGGGCGCATCGCTCATGAAGTCACCTCGTCTGAGAGCATGGCCGCGTACTGTTCGACGAGGACCCGGCGAAGCACCTTGTCGCCCGGTGAGCGAGGGATGCTGCGCACGAGCACGATGCGCTTGGGCAACTTGAACGCGGCGAGGTGTTCGGCGCAGTGGGCGAGCAACTCGTCCTCATCCGTGACCATGCCCTGCCTCACGACGACCCAGGCGACTCCGACTTCCCCCCACCGGTCGTCCGGCACGCCGACGACGGCGACATCCAGAACCGCAGGATGCGCGGCGATGACGCTCGAGATTTCGGTGGGCGCAATGCTTTCGCCGCCGGAGATGTAAATGTCCGAGATGCGGTCGACGACGCGGAAGTACCCTTCGCCGTCCCTGTGCACGAGGTCTCCCGTGTGCAGCCAGCCGCCCCGAAGGGTGACTGCGGTCAGTTCCGGTTCGCGGAAGTAGCCGGGGAACACGCTCGGACCGCGCACCAGCAACTCCCCCGTCGCGTCGCCTTCCAGCTCTTCCCCCGTGACCGGGTCGGCGACCGCCACCTCGACGTGCGGGTACGGCTTGCCGGCGAGGCCCACTTTG
Source organism: uncultured Microbacteriaceae bacterium (assembly GCA_937872445.1). Lineage (GTDB taxonomy): Bacteria > Actinomycetota > Actinomycetes > Actinomycetales > Microbacteriaceae > Terrimesophilobacter. The sequence goes on from CALMSL010000110.1 coordinate 2,563, forward strand.
GTGCGGGCATCCTCGTCGGGCAGGCACAGCACATTGGGGCTCGCCTCGGTAAGGCCGTAGCCCTGCGTGAGCGCCACCCCGCGCGAGTGCCAGGTCCGCAGGAGCGGCTCCGGCATGGGTGCTCCGCCGACGATCGCGTGCCGAAGACTCGACAGGTCGGCGTCCGCGAACGCGGGATGCTCGGACAGGAACAGGTAGTTCGCCGGAACGCCCATCGTGGTGGTGATCCCCCGCTCCTGGATGAGTTGCAGCACGCGACCAGGGTCGAAGGTGCGCTCGAGCACGACCGTGGCGCCCACCCACCAGGCCAGGAGCGGCTGAACGTTCCAGCCGCCGACGTGGTACTGCGGCATGAACGCGAGGACCGCGTCAGAGCTCGTGATTTCCGCGGTGCGGGACAGCGCGAGGTTCGTCCAGAAGCAGTTCGCGTGGGTCAGGATCGCCCCGCGCGGCTCCCCCTGCGTTCCGGACGAGAAAATGATGAGGAGGGCGTCGTCGTCGCGCACATCCCTGCGCACGGGGGCATCCGTGAGGGAGGTTCTCGTCGGGTGCGGGACGTTTGACTCGATCTGCCCGACCCCAAGGCCCTGCACGGCGACGGGGTTGATGAGGCGTGTGCGCGTCGCGGTGGCCAGCGTCGTGAATTCGTCCTCGACGAGGAGCAGGGCCGGGTCCGACTTCACGAGTTGCACCGCGAGTTCGCGCGGCGACAGACGCCACGACAGCGGCACAAGCACAAGTCCCGCCTTCGCGCACGCGAAGAACACGACGACGTGGTCGGCGCTGTTGCCGGTGAGCGTCGCAATGCGATCCCCCACCCCGTACCCGCGGTCGAGGAAGGCCTCGGCGAGAGCGCTCGCCCTGGCGTCCAGTTCCCGGTAGGTGAGAACGACTCCGCGGTCGTCCACGGCGACCCGATCCGGGGTGGCGATGGCCCGGTCGCGCGTCCACCGCCCGAGAGTGTGAAGTCCGTGGGTCATTCGAGTTCCTCCAGCACGTTTTTCTCCGGCGCAGGCCGCGGCTCGTTCGTCCGCGATCGGGTGCCAGCGATCCGCCCTGGAATTCCGGCGAGGCCGCCGGGCAGGAAAAGGACCACCAGAATAAATAACGTACCGAGAATGAACAGCGGCTGCGAGAGCGGGATGCGCAGGAAATCCGGGAGGCCGCTCACGGCGTCCGACGACGCGAACGCGGTGAGGCGTTGATCGAGGAGCGTGTACACGACGCCGCCGATGACGGCGCCCCAGCGGTACCCGACCCCGCCGAGCACCACGATCACGAGAAGGGTCAGCGTGAAGTCCGCCGACGCCAGCTTTTGCGTGGCGCTGCTCTGCAGCAGCAGGTACGCCATGCCGACGATGGTCGCGAGCACCCCGCCGATCACGAACGTGAGCAGTTTCACGAAGTAGGGCCGGATGCCGATGACGCGCACGCGCAGTTCGTTTTCCCGGGTGGCCGCCACGACGTGGCCGGCGCGGGACTGCTCGAACCAGGAGCTCACGAGGAACACGATGACGAGGATGGCCAGGCACAGCCAGTACAGGTTCTTGGTCTGGAGGACTCCGACGAACATGTCGGGGACGTGAGTGGTGTCCAGTGCGAGGCCCTCGTCACCGCCGGTGAGCTGTCCCGGGTTTTTCCGGATGAGCACGGATCCGGCCTGGGCGAACGCGAGCGTCACCATCGCGAAGGAAATTCCGGTGACGCGGAGGCTGAGCGCGCCGACGGCCGCCGCGATGACAAGCCCGATGACGAACGTCAGAATGATCGCGGGAAGCAGTTCGAGGCCGAAGTGGCGCAGCGCGATTCCAAGGCCGTAGGCGCCGATCGCGAAGTACAGCGCATGCCCGAAGGACAGCAGCCCCGCGACGCCGAAGATCAGGTGGTAGCTGAGGGCGAGCGACGCGATGAGCATGCTGAACGCGATCAGCTGGAGCGTTCCGGGGGTGTAGGTGGGGCCGGGGAAGACGCCGGGAATGTCGATCGCGAGCATGGGCAGGATCGCCAGGAACGCGACGAGCACGCCGGCGAGCGCCCACTTCACGAGCGGTCGGGACAGGAACACCTTCACGCCGTTCATGCTTTGCTCCCGAGTAATCCGGAGGGCCGCACGAGCAGGACGACCGCGAGCAGGAGCACGACGACGAAGTCGCCCGTCCCGCCGAGGTAGAAGTTCGCGAACTGCTGCAGAACGGCCACGAGGGCGGCCGCGATCGCCGCGCCGCTCAGCGAACCGAGCCCGCCGATGACGGTCACGATGAACGCGAAGATGAGCAGCGAACCGCCGATTCCCGACGACACGTACCCGTAGTAGCTGGAGGCGAGCACACCGCCGACGCCGGCGGCGGCACCGCCGATCGCGAACACCACGGTGAACGCCCGCCGCACGTCAATGCCGAGGGCCGTGACCATGGAACGGTTTTCGACGCCGGCCCGGATGATGAGTCCGTATCTCGTGTACTTGAGGAACGCGACAATCCCGAGCAGTACGAGCACCGAGGCGAGGATGAGAATGAACCGGTTGTTCGGAATGGAGGCGCCGAGGATTTCGGTGGTTCCGCCGAGCCAGCTCGGCCCGGTCACGTAGATCGGGTCGGTGCCCCAGATCCCGTCGAACAGCGCGACGGAGGCGAGGGCGAGCCCCACCGTAACGAGCACTTGTTCGATGTGCCGTTCGTACAGCTTCCGGATGAGGAAAAACTCCGTCGCGGCCGCGAAAGCGGCACCCACCGCAGCGCCGACGAGCACCGAGGCGATGAAGACGGCCCAGTTGTCGGCCCCAAGCACGCGGGCGACTTCCCACCCGATGTACGCGCCGAGGGTGAGGAAGGACCCGTGCGCGAAGTTCAGGACGCCCATAAGCCCGTAAATGAGCGAGAGGCCGGAGGCGATGAGGAAGTACAGCGCGCCGAGGCCGAGGCCCGTGATGAGGAGCAGGATGACGGTGCTCATGACGTCGTCGCCCCCGAATCCGCGGACTTCTGGCCGCCGGCTTCGGCATGGACGCCGAGGAACCGGCGGGTCATGTCGTCGTCCTCGAGAAGTTCGTTGGCGTCTCCCGTGTGCACGACCCGGCCGCCCTCGATCACGATCGCGCCGGCCGCGAGCCGCCGCACGACCTGCAGATTTTGCTCCACGAGAAGCACCGGCACGGTTTTCGCCGCTTCCGCGAGGGCATCCGCAACCTCCCCGACGATGATGGGCGCAAGCCCTTTCGTGGGTTCGTCGACGAGAAGGAGTTTGTTCGTGTTGATGAGCGCCCGGGCAAGGGACAGCATTTGCTGCTGGCCGCCCGACAGCGTGCCGGCGAGCTGGCCGGGTCTGGCCACCAGATCCGGGAAAAGTTCTGCGACGAAGTCGCGCCGCGGATTCGCGTCCCGCTCGGCGAGCCTGAGGTTTTCCGCGACAGTCAGTTTGGAGAACACTTCGCGGTCCTCGGGAACGTAGCCGATTCCGCGCTGCACGATCCGGTGCGTGCGCTGCCGATCCAGGCGAACGCCCGCAGCGTTGCCGGATGCGCCGTCCCCGAAGAACGTGACCTCGCCGCGCCGCTCGATGAGCCCGAGGATCCCCTTGATGGTGCTCGTCTTGCCGACGCCGTTGCGGCCGAGGAGAGCGGTCACGCCGGTCGACGGGACATCAAAACTCACGTCCTCCACGACCTGCTGACCGGCGATCTTCGCACTCAGTCCGCGCACGGTCAGGATGGTGGCGGTCGAATTCCCGGAGCTCACGCGGCGTCTCCCAGGTATGCGCCCTGCACTGCCGGGTTCGCCATGACGGCCTCCGGGGTGTCGTGCGCCAGGAGCTGGCCGTGGTGCATGACCGCGACACTGTCGACGAGCCCGAGGACGACGTCAATGTGGTGTTCGACCATGAGCACGGTGCGCCCGCTGTCCTTGTGCAGGCCGCGGATCACCTCGACAAGGCCTGGGACATCGCCCGAAGCGACCCCGGCCATGGGCTCGTCCAGAAGAATGAGGCGCGGATTCGTGGCCAGGAGCATCGCTATTTCGAGTTTGCGCTTGTCGCCGTGCGACAGCACCCCGGCATCCGTGGCGGCGTGGTGCGCGAGCCCGACCTCGTCGAGCCGCTCGGCGGCGATGGCACTGGCCCGATCCCGCGAGTTGGGGAAGCGCACGATCGAGAGGCTGCCGCCCAGTTCGACCTGCGCGGCAAGCCTCACGTTTTCGAGTGCCGAGAGCCCGTTGAACAGGCTCGAGGTTTGAAACGTTCTGCCGATCCCAGCCCGCGCCCGGCGGTGGATGTGCTCGTTCGTGACGTCCCTCCCATTCAGGCGGATCGTCCCCGAGGTGGGGGCGATCACGCCCGAAATGAGATTGAACAGGGTGGTCTTACCCGCCCCGTTCGGGCCGATCACGCCGAGCATCTCACCCTCGGCAACCTGCAGCGTGACATCCTCGAGGATGCGCGCGCCGCCGATCTGGAGGCTGAGGTGCTCCACGTCGAGCACGGGCTGGTTGGCAGTCATCGTTCGCTGATACTACTTCGCGAGCGGCGGTGCGACGGTGTCGGCGTCGACCTTCTTGATGAGCTCCGGCTTGTAGGTGTCGCCCGACTTCACGAGCTTCGCCTGGAACATCGGCTGGAGGACCGCGTGGTCCTGCGCACGGATCGTGAGCTTGCCCTTCACGGAGTCGAAGCTCCAGCCCTCGAGGGACTTGATCATCTTCTGCACGTCGTCGCCGCCGCCCGTCTTGATCGCCTGAACGATCATCTGCGCCGCGACGAAGCCGTCCGGCGTGAACAGGTCCGCCTGCTGGTTGTTCTTCTCGAGGTACGTGATCATCGCCTTCTCGACATCCGTGCCGCCCGCGCCGCCGAAGTAGTAGCTCAGGAAGCTGATGTCCTCGCTGGCCGGGCCGTACGCCCCGTAGCTGGCGATGTTCGCAAGACCGGTCACGACCGGGGCGATCTTGAATACGCCCTGCTGGGAGAGCGCCTGCCACATCGCGCCCGTGGTGGCACCGGCCCACGCGACGAAGACCATGTCGGGCTTGGCCGCGACGATCTTCTGCGCGAACGGGGTGAACTCCGTGGCATCCTCCGGGACAAGCTCGCCCGTGACGTTGGCGCCCTTGGCTCCCAGGACCGCCTTGACGCCGGCGACGTTACCCTGGCCGAACGCGGTGTCCTGTGCGAACACGAGGACGTTCTTTCCGGTCAGGTCGCCCACGAAGGTTCCCGCCGTGGCGACATCCTGAATCGTCTGGCGCCCGGAGCGGAAGGTGTACTCGTTCACGCCCGTGATGGCGTCCGCCGCTGCGGGTCCCGAGATGTACAGAATCTTGTTCTGGGCCGCCTGCTCGGCGACCGCGAGCGCGATGCCGGAGGAGACGGTGCCCGCGATGATCTGGGTGCCATTTCCGATGGCCTGCTTCGCCGCCGAGACGGCCTTGTCGGAGTCGCCGGCGTCGTCCGTGTAGGTGATGTCGAGTGCGCGTCCGTCGACCTTGCCGGTTCCGCCGGTGGCATAGTCAAGGCCGGCCTTGAAACCCTGCAGGTACTCTTCGCCGTATCCCGCGAGCGGGCCGGTTTCGGACGTGATGATGGCAACCTTCACCGGGGCCTTGGCAGCGCCGTCGTTGGTTGGGGAGGTTCCTCCTGTAGTCGGCGCGCATCCAGCAAGCGCCAATCCCGCAATGGCCAGGATGGCCGGAGCGAGGTATTTCTTCGATACTCGCATTTAACTGCCTTTCATGCTGTGTTGACGTGGGGAATCGCCCAAAACATGACAGACGATTCAGGTCTCAGTAATGTAGCCTGTTCCGCGCTAGAGTGTCAAACAGGACCCACCCGTCAAACCCTATTCGCATGGAGCACACAATGGAGCAGCGCGACGTCGTCATCCTCGCTGGAGCACGCACACCGCAAGGAAAATTGAACGGATCCCTCTCCGCACTGAGCGCGGTGGAACTCGGTGCGACGGCGCTGCGCGCTGCGATCGCGCGCTCCGGTGTCGACGTTGCGGACATCGACGCGGTGCTCTTCGGCCAGGTGCTCCAGGCCGGTGCCGGTCAGGGGCCGGCCAGGCAGACCTCCATAGCCGCCGGGATCAGTTACGACGTGCCTGCCACGACCATCAACAAGCTGTGCCTCTCCGGGCTCACCGCGATCATCGATGGCGCCCGGCTCATCCGCACGGGCGAAGCCGAGGTCGTCGCGGTCGGCGGCCAGGAGTCCATGAGCAACGCCCCGCACCTTCTCATGGGCTCGCGCAAGGGGTGGCCCTACGGGTCGGTGACCGCGCTCGATCACATGGCGCACGACGGACTCTCGGATGCGTTCGATCACGACTCCATGGGCCTGTCCACCGAGCGCCACAACGTGCCACTGGGGATTTCACGCGGGGATCAGGACCGCATCGCCGCGGCATCCCACCAGCGCGCGGGCGCTGCAGCCGAGCTCCTGGCCGAGGAAATCACCCCCGTGACGATCAGGGGACGGAAGGGCGACATCGTCGTGACCGTCGATGAGGGCGTCCGCCCGGAGAGCACCGAGGAATCCCTGGCCGGACTCAAGCCCGCCTTCGACCCCGAGGGCACCATCACCGCGGGAAACTCGTCGCAGATCTCGGACGGCGCCGCCGCGCTCATCATCTGCAGCCGCGACTACGCCGAGGCCCACAATCTGGAGTGGCTCGCGCTGCTCGGGGCACCAGGGCAGGTTGCCGGCCCGGACAATTCCCTGCACGGCCAGCCGGCGCACGCGATCAGCGCGGCGCTTGAGCGCGGACAGTGGGAAGTGAGCGACCTCGACTTCATCGAAATCAACGAAGCCTTCGCCGCGGTGTCCCTGCACTCGACGCGCGCGCTCGGCGTGAGCCACGACATTGTGAACATCCACGGCGGCGCGATCTCGCTCGGTCACCCGATCGGCGCCTCCGGCGCCCGCCTCGCGCTCCACGCCGCCTACGAGCTGAAGCGCCGCGGATCCGGGCGCGCCGCGGTGTCCCTGTGCGGCGGCGGCGGGCAGGGCGAAGCGCTGCTGCTGAGCCGCTAGGCCCCTGGGCTTGACGTTGGGGTCGCGGGTGTGGCGGGCCTCCATGGGCGGCGACCCCAAGGTCAAGTCCAGGCGCGCCCGTGCTACAGAACGCTGATCGGCTTCACGATGTCCGCGTAAATGAGCAGGAGGCTCATCGCTCCGAGCAGCACGACGACGGCCATGGTCAGCGGAATCACCTTCGCGGTGTCCACCGGCCCAGGGTCGCGCCGCTTGAACAGTTTCGCGAAGAAGCGCCGAATGCCCTCCCACAGCGCCCCGGCGATGTGCCCGCCGTCGAGCGGCATGAGCGGAATGAGGTTGAACACGAGCAAAGCGACGTTCACCGAACCGACGAGCCCGATCAGGTATGCGGCACGATCCTGAAGCGGAATCGTGTTGATGCTCGTGACTTCGCCGGCGATCCGCCCGACACCGACGACGCTGATCGGGCCGTTCGGGTCCCGCGCCTGGGAGCCGAACGCCGCATTCCACACATCGACCATGCGTTGCGGAAGGTGCAGGATGATGTTCCCGACCGCCGCGATGTTGTCGCCGACGGCGGGCAGAACGGCGGTCAACGGCTGCTGCACGTATTCGTATGCTGCAGTGATTCCGAGCATGCCCACCTCGTGCGTGAGCGGTTTGCCGTCGGCCCCGGTGGCAACCTTGCCGTCCTTGCCCGGCACATAGCGCTGCGTGAGGGCCGGGGTGGCGTGCAGCGTCACCGCTGTGCCGTTGCGGTCGACGACGACGGTCAGGGTTTGCGCCGGCGACGTCTGGATGATCGCGGTCGCAGCCGACCAATCCGTCACCGCGGTGCCATTGATGCTCACGAGCCGATCGCCCGGCCGGATGCCCGCTGCGGCGCCGGGGGCAAGCGGATCGCTCGGGGCACACGCTGTCTGGGTGCTCGTCGCCGGCAGCAGGCACTGGCTCACGCTGCCGATCGTCGTGCTCACCTGCTGCACGCCGAATCCGCTGAGCACCACCGCGAACAGGACGATCGCGATCACGAGGTTCATGAACGGGCCGCCGCACATGATGATGATGCGTTTCCACACGGCAAGCCCGTAGAACGTGCGGTGCTCCTCGCCGTCCCGCACGGTGTCGGCGCTCGAGGTGCGCGCATCCTGCACCATCGCCTGGAAGAATCCGGTGCTCGCCGTGCGCCCGCGCTCCCCTTCCTTCGCCGGGGGGAACATCCCGGCCATGGAAATGTATCCGCCGAGCGGAATCGCCTTCACGCCGTACTCGGTTTCGCCGCGCGTGCGCGACCACAGCGTCGGCCCGAACCCGATCATGTACTGGCCGACGCGCACCCCGAACAGTTTCGCGGGGACGAGGTGGCCGAGCTCGTGCAGCGCGATCGATATCGCGAGCCCCACCGTGACGATGACGATGCCCAGAATGTAGAGGAGCACGGTTTCCATGGTGTGAGAGTACCCGCCGTTAGCTGGAAATGAGCTTGCTGGCGAACCTGCGCATGCTTAGGCTTCCCTGAACCCGCGTTCTACTTGGCCGCTGCGTCGTGGATCGTGATGAGGAACACGAGAGTCTGACCTTTCAGGTCGGCATCGCTGATCGTGCCTTCCCCGTACGCGTATTTCGGCGGGATCGAGACGATCACCGTCGACCCGACCTTCTGACCGACGATCGCGGCGGCGAACCCCTGGATGACGCCGTTCACCGGGAACGTCTTGGGCGACCCCGTGCCGAAGCTCTGATCGAAGATCTTCTTCGTGTCCCACGAAATCCCCTGATAGTCGATCGTCACCTGCACGTTCGACATCGCGGCGACATCGGCGCCGGTTCCCTCGGTGAGAACCTTCAGTTCCAGCTGGGCCGGCGGCGGGGTCGACGGAAGCGTCACGACCGGCACACTCCCCGACAGATCGACCGTGGGGACGTTGTCGACCCAGGCTGCCGGCGTGGGCAGAGACAGCGGAGTTGGTGTCGGCGCCGCAGTCGGCGTCGGGGTTGCGGTCGGAGCGGGCCCGACCTTACTGACGTCGAAGATGAAGACGACGGTGTCCGACTTCCCAATGCCCTGTTTGGACATGTCCACGCCGAGCGCTCCGAACAGTTCGTTCGACGGCACGGCAGACACCACCCGGTCACCGGCCTTCGAGCACAGCAGCGACTTGTAGAGGCCCGGAAGAGCATCCTTCTGCGCTTTGTCGATCACGAAGTTCCCCTCGCCCCAGATTGCGCCGGGAGTGAGTTCGACGGGCTGGCCGGTCGACGCGTTGTACACGGCGTAGTGGGTCTGAACGAGCTCGCCCTCCACGGCGGATTTTCCGGATCCGTTCACGACAACGCTGCGCTCCGTTTTCGTGACGTCGAACGCGGGCGGCATCGTCACGGTCGGCTGGACGCCGAACGGCCCCGTCACCTTGACCTGGGACGAATGCGGGCCGGGCTGCGCTTCGCATCCGGCATCCGCGGGCGAACTGCACGAGACGAGCGGGAGGGCGACCAGGCTCGCGAGTGCGAGCGCGGTGAGAAATTTAGGCACAGGGCTGCTTTCGTCGTCAAAAATGATGGCGTGGCAATCCTGTCGGCACAAACTAGGCAAACGCTGACAGGAGTCCGCCAGCCACTCAGCCTACGACCACCCGCGGCTCATGCAGCACAGGAAAGTTCACCGAGTTCGCGATGAAACACATCCGGTGTGCCAGCTTGTGGCCGTGAACGGCGGCATCCACCATGTCGGAGGAGGCCACCGTGACGTGCGGTCGCAGCGTCACCGACGTGAAGTGGCCGCCGCCGTCCGGCGTCTGCTCCATCGCGCCGACCGCCTCATCCGTGTAAGCGGTGACGACGAACCCGCGAAGAACAGCCACGTGCAGGTAGCTGAGCAGGTGGCACTGGCTGAGGGCGGCGAGCAGCATTTCTTCCGGATTCCAGCGGTCGGCGTTCCCGTGGAAGGTGGGGTCGGCCGACCCGTCAATGGGATGCTTGCCGTCTGCGGTCACAAGCACCTCCCGGCCGTAGTCGCGGTAGCCGCTCGTGCCGGTTCCGCGGTTGCCGCGCCACTGAATCGTCGTCGAATAGTGATGTTCGGTTCGCATGCTCTGCACGCTATCACCGCGCATAGAATGGGATCACTATGACTGATACGCTCGCTCCCACTGTTTCCTCGCCATCGAGCTCAGGGCACTCCAGCGCCCCCAGCGAACGCCGAGTGGTCACCGCCATCCCCGGCCCCAAATCCCTTGCCCTGCACGAGCGGCGCACCGCGGTTGTCGCGAGCGGCGCGGCATCCGGCTTCCCCGTGTACATCGACCACGCGCACGGCGCGATCATCGTCGACGTGGACGGCAACCAGTTCATCGACCTGGGATCTGGCATCGGGGTGACGACGATCGGGCACACGGATGACGCGGTCGTCGCCGCAGCCCGCCAGCAGGTCGGGGAACTGACCCACGGCCTGTTCACGATCACGCCGTACGAGGGCTACGTGCGCGTTGCCGAGCTGCTCGCACAGCACACGCCGGGTGACTTCCCGAAAAAGTCCCTCCTCGTGAACGCGGGAGCTGAGGCGGTGGAGAACGGCGTGAAGATCGCGCGCAAGTACACCGGGCGCAAGGCGGTCGCCGTGCTCGACCACGCGTTCCACGGCCGCACGAACCTCACGATGGCCATGAACTACAAGTCGATGCCGTACAAGCTCGGCTTCGGGCCGTTCGCCGGCGACATCCACCACGCGCCGAACTCCTACCCGTACCACGACGGCCTCACCGGGCCGGAGGCCGCAGCGCGCACGATCGCGTTCCTCGACAAGACCGTAGGCGCATCGGACCTCGCGTGCCTCGTCGTGGAGCCCATCCAGGGCGAGGGCGGATTCATGGTGCCCGCGGAGGGCTACCTCCCCGCCCTGCAGAAGTGGTGCACCGAGAACGGCATCGTGTTCATCGCGGATGAGATTCAGGCGGGCATGGCGCGCACCGGAAAGTACTTCTCGAGCGAGCACTTCGGCCTCGTGCCGGATCTCGTGCTCTCGGCGAAGGGCATTGCCGGCGGCCTCCCGCTTGCCGCCGTCACCGGCCGCGCCGAGATCATGGATGCCTCGCACCCCGGTGGCCTCGGCGGCACGTTCGGCGGAAACCCGGTCTCCGCTGCCGCCGCGATCGCGGTGTTCGACTCCATCGAGTCGAAGGGGCTTCTCGCCGAAGCCGCGCGCATCGAGAACACGCTCAAGCCGGAGCTGCTCCGACTGCAGAAGACGTTCGATGTCATCGGGGATGTCCGCGGGATCGGCGCGATGATCGCGATCGAGTTCGTGCAGCCGGGAACCGGCGCGACGACGAAGGAACCCAACGCCGCCGCGGTGGCTTCCCTTTCGCGGTACGCGTTCGAGCACGGGGTGATTTTGCTCACCGCCGGCACGTACGGCAACGTCATCCGGTTCCTGCCGAGCCTCGCCATCAGCGACGAGCAGATTCTGGATGCCCTGAGCGTGATCGAGGACGCGCTCGCCGCCCTGTGACCGAAACCGCTGGCGCTTCCGGGCGCCAGCATGCCCTCGGCGTTGATGGCGTCGTGGAGTTGGCGACGCTCGAACGAAACGGTTTGGCGGAATCGCGCCATCTCGGCGCTGCCGTGACCGTGTCTCCGAACGGTGACGTGATCGAGTCGCACGGCGACGTGGAGGCCCTCGTCTACCCGCGCTCGTCGCTCAAACCGATGCAGGCGCTCGCGGTCATGAGGTCCGGTGTCACGCTCGATGGGGCGCAACTCGTCCTCGCCTCGGCGAGCCATTCGGGAACGCCAGCGCACCTCGCGGTCGTTTCGCAGCTGCTGGAGCGGGCGGGACTCACCGAGGATGCGCTCCAGTGCCCGCTCGACTGGCCCGGCGACGCGCAGTCGGCGGCGGTCACGCGCACGAGCGGCGAGAAGCACAGGGTCATGATGAACTGCTCGGGCAAGCACGCCGCATTCCTGCTCGCGTGCGTCGAAAACGGCTGGCCGATCGAGAGCTACCTGGACCCGGCGCATCCGCTCCAGGTGCGAATCCGCGAAACGATCGAAGAATTTACGGGCGAGCCGGTGGGGCACGTGGGCGTCGACGGATGCGGCGCGCCGCTGTTCGCGGTGAGCCTGCGCGCGCTGGCCAGAGTGTTTTCGCTCGTCGCCCGCGGCAGGAACCCGAACGGCGACGACGCGGATGTCGCGCGGCTGGCCGCGGCGATCCAGGAGTATCCCTGGGCGATTGACGGCCCGGGCAGGGCGAATACGGTCGTCATCGAGGAACTCGGCCTGCTCTGCAAGGGCGGTGCGGAGGGCGTCATCGCGATGGGCGCGGCGGACGGTACGGCGGTCGCCATGAAATCGCTGGACGGCAGCCACCGCATCACGAGCCTCGTGGCCCTTGATCTCCTCGCCCGCGCCGGGGCCATCGCTCCCGGCGACGCGGCGCGGGTCGCAGCGCTCGTGACCGAGCAGGTGCTCGGCGGCGGCGTGCCGGTCGGCCACATCCGCGTCGCATTCTGAACGACGGGCAGCTACCCCTCCGAGGTCTCCAGCCACACCGTTGTGTCGCCGGGCAGATTCGCGGAAACCGGTTCCGACGACAGTGCAATCACGCCGGGCGGAATCGTCACAATCTGCGTGCCCACGTTCGCGATCACGATCACATTCCCGTTTCGGAATGCGATGACGTCCTCGGGGTAGCCGCGCAGCCACTCCACGTCGCCGAGGCCGAGCCCGTGCTTCGCGCGCAACGCGAGCGCTTCCTTGTACAGTTCCAGGGTGGAATCGGGCTGACCCTCCTGGGCGTCGCGTGCGTACCCGGCCCACTCCGGGGGCTGCGGGAGCCAGCTTTTCCCGGTCGAACTGAACCCGAATGCGGGAGCGAGCGCCTCCCACGGGATCGGGACCCGGCAGCCGTCACGACCGTAGCGTTCGTGGTGTGTCCGGAACCAGGTGGGGTCCTGGCGCGCGGAATCCGGAAGTTCGACATCCTCGGGAAGGCCAAGTTCCTCGCCCTGGTAGAGGTAGGCGCTGCCCGGCAGGGCGAGCATGAGAAGCGTCGCGGCGCGGGCGCGCCGCAAACCGGTCACCCGGTTCGGCTTGTCCGGCGACTTCGGCCCGATCCCCTCGCCCTGGACATGGTCCGTCGTGATGGCGAGCCTCGTCGCGTGTCGCACGACGTCGTGATTCGACAGCACCCAGGTGCTGGGTGCGCCCACCTTCCCGAAGGCGACGAGGGAATCCCGGATGACCCGGCGGATCGCGGTCGCATCCCACGGCGTCTCGAGGAATTCGAAGTTGAATGCCTGATCCATTTCGTCCGGCCGCACCCACTGGGCGAGCTTCGAGGGCGGATTCACCCACGCTTCGGCCACGAGCACCTGCTCCCCCGGATACTCGTCGAGGAGTTTTCTCCAGTCCCGGTAGATCTCGTGCACACCCGGTTGCGCCCAGTACGGCGGAGTCGAAGCGTGGCCGCCCATGCTCGCACCGCCCTTCGGCGCGACGTAGTCGGGCAGGCCCTTCTTCTTGATCAGCCCGTGCGCGACATCCACCCGGAAGCCGTCGACACCGCGGTCCAGCCAGAACCGCAGGATGTCGTGGAACTGCTCCCGCACCCAGCGATTCTCCCAGTCCAGGTCCGGCTGCGACGTGTCGAACAGGTGGAGGTACCACTGCCCCGGCGTGCCGTCCGGCCGCGGGACTCTCGTCCAGGCCGGACCGCCGAACACCGATTCCCAGTTGTTCGGCGGCGTATCGCCGTTCGGTCCCTTACCGTCCCGGAACAGGTACCTGGCCCGCTCGGGGCTGCCCTCCCCCGCCGCAAGAGCCTGCTGAAACCAGACGTGCTGGTCTGACGTGTGATTCGGGACCAGGTCGACGATGAGCCGCAGGTTCAGCCTGTGTGCCTCGGCGACAAGCGCGTCGAAATCCGCGAGCGTGCCGAATCGGGGATCCACATCGCGGTAGTCGGCCACGTCGTACCCGGCGTCCTTCTGCGGCGACGTGTAGAACGGCGAAAGCCACAGCGCGTCGACCCCAAGGTCCCGGATGGCTCGAACGCGCTGCGTGATCCCCGGCAGGTCGCCGAGACCATCGCCGTCGGAATCGGAAAAGGACCGCGGATACACCTGATAGATGACCGCAGAGCGCCACCATTCTGAACGAAGCATGGGCTTAACCCTACCGACGCCGGCGAGCGCGAGATTCACTCCGGTCAGGAGGCGCCGAGCAGGACCGACTGGTATTGGGCCCCATAGCGCTGCTCCTCGCCCTGGCTGAGGGTGCGGAACGTCTTCGTCGAAGTGAACGTCGCCTCGCTCGGGAAAATCATCTCGTTGCGGGAAAGCTCCTGAGGTATCGTGCCGATTTCCGGCTGGCGGAGGTCGACGGGCGAGATGAAACTCGTCGCCGCGGCCACGCGCACGGCGTTCTGCCTGTCGTAGTAGTAGTTGATGAACGCCTCAGCGTTGCTGCGGTGGGTGGACCCGATGGGGATGACGGCGACGTCGCTCCACAGAACGCCCCCGGCGGTCGGCAGCGCGAACGCCCACTGGTCGCCGGCCTCCTGATTGATCTGCATGATGTCGCCGGCCCGGGCAATGGCGGCGACCGTCGCGCCGCTCTTCAAGTCTTCCTTGTATTTGTTGCCCTTGATCGCGTGAATCTGGCCGCTCGAAACCTGGTCGCGCAGAGTGTTCACGGCAGTGGTGAATTCTGCATCTCCCCAGGAGCTGGACGAAATGTCGACCCCGGCATTCAGCATGATGAGCCCCAGCGTGTCTCTCATGGCCGACATGACGCCCACTTTTCCCCTGAGTGCGGGGTCCCACAAATCGGACACCGTCGCGAGCCCGCCGGGAAGTGCCGCCTTGTTCCAGGCGATTCCGGTGAATCCGCTGCGCCAGGGCAGCGAGAACCGCCGGCCGGGATCGAACTGGGCGTTCTGAAAAATCAGTCGCAAATTCGCGAAATTGGTGAGCTTGTCGTGCTCGATTTGCTGCACGTAGCCCAGCCGGATCCAGCGCGCGGCCATCCACTCGCTGAGCACAGACGCGTCCGCCCCGATGTCCTGGCCCATTTTCAGCTGGTTCTTGACCTTGCCGTAATACACGTTGTCGTCGCTGACCGCGTTCGTGTACGTCACGGCCATCCCGGTGGACGCGGAGAACTGTTCGAGCAGCGGAAAATCCTCGCCGGTCGTATTGCGATAGGTATCCCGGCTGTCGAACCGAAGGGTCTTCTGCGAGTCCGACTTGTCGGTCGCCGCCTCCGGCGCCTGCGGCGCCCCGGTCGAACAGGCCGCGAGAAGGAGCGCTGACGCCCCCATGCCGGCACCCTGGATGACGGTCCTCCTGCTGACGTGACGCGACGGCGCTGCAGACAACACTGTAGGCAATGAATTCACGGCCAATGACTCCCCCGAATCTCCGTGGTGGCGCCGACGTGACGAGCGGCACTGTTTCGATCGTGCCACACCCCAAGGATAGGCCCAAGCACCCGAACGGGGCACGGCTCCACGCGCCGGGAGGCAAGTGACGGAACCGCTCAGCCGAACAGGCTCGACACTGCCTCGCGGAATGCGACGGTGTGCCGCTCGACATCTGCGCTGGAGGTGGTCGGACACATGAGGGCCATGTTGTGGAACGGAGTAATGAGGATGCCCCGGTTGAGGGCATGCAGGTGCAGGTACTGCTGCAATTCGAAATCGTCGGCGGCCGCTGCTTCCGCGCCATCCACGGGTGCCGTCGCACGGAAGCTGTACTCCGACCGTGCTCCAAGCTGGGTCACCTGCCACGGCACCTCGAATTCGTCCAGAGCAGCCTGGACCCCGCCGGTCCACTCCGTCGACCTCGCGGTCATGTTCTCGAACGCGGCGGCGGTGAGCACGTCCGAAAGCGTCGCGCGGATGCCCGCCAAAGACAGAGCGTTGCCAGCCAGGGTTCCGCCCACGCCGCCGACATCGATATCTTCCAGTTCGAGGCTCGCGCGGGCACGTTCCGCCAGCTCAGCGGACATCCCGAACGCACCGGCGGGAATTCCGCCGCCGATGCTCTTGCCCACGACCACGGCATCCGGCGAAAGTCCGAGAGTGGTGGTCATTCCGCCCGGGCCTGCGCTGATGGTGTGCGTCTCGTCGATGATGAGGATCACGCCATAGCGCGTGCACAGTTCCCGCACGGCCTCGAGGTAGCCCGCGGCCGGCAACACGATTCCGATGTTGGTGAGTGCCGGTTCGATGAGCATCGCCGCGATGTCCCCCGACTTCAGCACCACCTCCAGCGCCGCAACGTCGTTGAACGGCACGACTGCGGTCGTCTCGGATGGCGGAACCGGGGCCCCGATGTTGCCGCGGCGCTCCACGACCGCGCCGCGCTCGTCCAGGGTCGCGAAGGTTTCATCGACCGAACCGTGGTAGCAGTAGTCGTGCACGACGATTTTCCGGCGGCCCGTCACCTGCCGCGCATACCGGACCAGACTGCGGTTGGCGTCAGTGGCGGACAGGGTGAACTGCCAGCTCGGTACGCCGAATCGGGCGGTGAGAAGCTCTGCGGCCACCGCGGCGTCCTCGGTGGGGAGCATGAACGTGGAACCGTGGGCGAGGCGCTGGGAGATCGCCTTCACAGCGGCGGGAGGCGCGTGGCCGCACATGGCCCCGGTATCTCCGAGGCACAAATCCACGTGGTCGATGCCGTCGACGTCGGTGAAGTGCGCGCCCTGCGCCTCGGTCACGTACACCGGCCACGGGCCCGGCCATTTCGCCATCCACAGCATGGGGACGCCATCCGGGAGGTGCGGGACAGCCCGCCGCCACAACTTCTCCGACTCGGTGCGCGCGGCACGGAACGTCTCGGTTTCGTCGCGCCACAGCCTCGCCAGACGGGCTCGATCGTGATACCCCGTCACCACGTTACCCTCCTGCGCATCATCCGCCCGCTGCGGCGAGTCGTTTCCGCTTCATTGCGGAGGAAATCTGGGAGATCAGCACGAGGATGATGGCGAGCAGAAATACGGCGGACGCGATGACATTCGCCTCGGCCGGGATTCCGCGCGCCGCGGAGATGTAAATGTACTTCGGGAACGTGTTTGTCGTCCCCGCGTTGAAGTTGGTAATGATGAAGTCGTCAAAGCTCAGGGCGAACGACAGCAGCGCCGCGGCGATGATTCCCGGCAGCAGCAACGGGAACGTTATTCTCCAAAACACCTGGTTCGGCGATCCGTAAAGGTCCCGTCCCGCCTCCTCGAGGGCAGGGTCCAGCGTGGACACCCTGGCCTTGACGGTCACGACGACGAAGCTCACGCAGAACATGATGTGGGCGATGATGATCGTGCCAAGGCCCTTCTGCACCCCGGCGCCGAGGAACTCCGCTGCGAGGCCGGCCCCGAGAACCACCTCGGGCGTCGCCATGGGGAGGAACAGCAGAAGGCTGATACCTGAGCGGAACGGGAATCGGTACCGAACGAGCGCGATCGCGATCATGGTGCCGAGGATGGTCGCGACGATCGTGGCGCTGATTCCGATAATCAGACTGTTTCCGAAGGCAACGCACACGTCGATCTGGTCGCACACGTTCAGCCACTTGTCGAACGTAAAGCCGCGCCACACGATGTTCGACTTCACCGAGTCGTTGAACGAAAACGCGAAGGTGTACGCGATGGGAATGAGCAGGAACACGAACGAGATGATCGCGTAGAGCGGCAGAAGCCAGTTGCCGAACCCCAGCCGCGCCCCTCTGCGCGAGGCAGGTTTGCGCGCCGTTACCGCCTCGGACACGGCGAGACCTTCCTGAAGCGTCACAGCAGATCCTCCGTTCCACTCCGTTTGACGTACACCGTGACCATCACCAGGATCACCGCCATCAGGATGATGGACAGCGCCGCCGCGGCAGGGTAATTCAACGTGACGAGGAAGTTGCTTTCGATCACGTTACCGATCATTTGAGTGCCCGTTCCGCCGAGGAAGTCCCGACTCGCGTTGATGTAGTCGCCCGCCGCGGGAATGAACGTCAGCAGCACCCCGGACACGATTCCGGACATCGACAGCGGAACCGTGACCTTGAAGAACGTCATGGCCGGTTTGGCGTACAGGTCGCTCCCCGCTTCCAGGAGGCGCGTATCCAGCCGTTCGAGAGTGGAGTACAGCGGGAGCGTCATGAACGGGATGAAGTTGTAGGTGAGGCCGAAGATGACTGCAGCAGGGGTGCCGGTGAAATGGGCGTCCGGAGCCATGAGCGACAACGCCTTCAGCCCCGTGACCACAAACGATTCGTCGGAGAGGATCGCCTTCCAGGCGAGGGTGCGCAACAGGAAGCTGATGAAGAACGGCGCAATGACCAGAACGAGCATGAGGTTCTGCAGGAGCGGCCAGCGCCTCGCCTTCACGCCGATGAAATATGCCAGAGGATAGCTGAACAACAGGGCGAAAATCGTGGCGAGGATCGCGTAGGCGAACGAGCGGAAAATGTGTTCTCCGTACGTGTTGACGACGTCGACGTAGTTTTCCCACTTGAACGCATTCTGGAACTCGCCGATGTCCCCATACGGCACCGGCTGCTGGAACGAGGTGATGACGAGCGAAACGAGCGGAACGAGGAAAAACAGCATGAGGTAGAGAATGCCGGGCAGGAGCAACAGCAGCGCGATCTTGCTCTTGCGCCGTGGCGCCTGCTCCTTGGCGGTCCCTGTCGCGAATGCGCTGAAGGCCACGGTCAGGACTCCTCTAGCTCCGACTTGAGCGCACGACGCTTCTGAACCGCAATCGTCGCCGTGTCGGTGTCCGCGGGGAACCGCGGCGCCGCGCCCGGATCATCCTGCAGTCCGAATCCGTGATCGACCTCCCAGGTCGCCCACACTTCCGCACCCTCATGGGCGATCGGCCCGAACGTGGTGTTCTGCTGGAACACCGTGAGGTTGTCGAGGCCGGGTACGGCGACGGTGTACTGCGTGCTCACGCCGCTGAAGGACACGTCGATGATGCGCCCGGGCCCGATGCTGTTCGTCCCCGCCGCCGTCTTCGGTTCGTCCTTGTGCAAGTGAAGTTTTTCCGGTCGAATTCCGACCGTCACTTCACCCGTGTGGCGCTGAGCGCGCTTCGTCGGCACCGTGATCTTTGCACCCTCGACGTCGACCGTGATGCTGGTGCTCGTCGTGCTGGCCACGTGACCGGTGAACAGGTTGGACTGGCCGAGGAAGTTCGCCACGAACGCCGTCCGCGGCAGCTCGTACAAATCCTGCGGCGCGCCCAACTGTTCGATTTCGCCCTTGTTCATGACCGCGACCGTGTCGGCCATGGTCATGGCCTCCTCCTGGTCGTGCGTGACGTGGACGAACGTGAGCCCAACCTCTTCCTGAATGGATTTGAGCTCCAGTTGCATCTGCCGGCGAAGCTTGAGGTCGAGTGCCCCCAGCGGCTCATCCAGCAGGAGCAGCGCGGGGCGGTTTACGATGGCGCGCGCCAGGGCGACGCGCTGCTGCTGCCCGCCGGACAGCTGCTGCGGTTTCCTGGCGGCGAGGTGGTCAAGTTCCACGAGAACCAGCGCCTCGTGCGCTTTCGCGACGGGGTCCTCGATCCTGCGCCGGCGCAACCCGAACGCCACGTTGTCCAGCACGGTCATGTGCGGGAACAGCGCGTAGCTCTGGAACACCGTGTTCACCTGCCGCTGGAACGGCTTGAGCTTCGTCACATCCTTGCCGCCGATGAGGATCGAACCCTCAGTGGGGTCTTCCAGCCCTGCGACGAGCCGCAGGGTCGTGGTCTTTCCACATCCGGAAGGCCCGAGCAGGGCAAAGAACGAGCCCGCGGGGATCGTCAGGTCAAGGTGTTCGATGGCGGTGAAGCCAGGGAACCTCTTCTTGATCCCCACCAGTTCGAGGTCTGCCCCGCTCTCGGCGAAGGTACCGGATGCCACGCTAGGCCCCGAGGAGGATCGCCTGGAACTGTGCGTTGTACTTCTGGTCTTCCGCCGAATCGAGGCTGCGGAACACGTGCGCATTCTTGAGCGTGGCCTCGGTCGGGAAGATCAATTGGTTGTCCGCGAGGGCGGGGTCAAGCGCCATCATGGCTTCCTTCGTGCCCGCAACCGGCGGAATGTAGTTCACGTACGCCGCAACCTGCGCCGCAACCTCCGGGTTGTAGTAGTAGTTGATGAGCATTTCGGCGTTCTTCTTGTGCGCAGAACCGATCGGGATCAGGAAGTTGTCGTTCCACAACGTTCCGCCCTTGCTCGGAAGCGCGAACGCCCAGTGGTCGCCCGCTTCGGCGTTCAACTGAGTGATGTCGCCAGACCACACGATGGCGGCCAACGTGTCGCCGTTTTGAAGGTCTTGCTTGTACGAGTTGCCCTTGATGTTCCGGATCTGGCCGTCGCTCACCTGCTTCTGCAGCACATCGATCGCCGCCGTGAACTCCGCGTCGCCCCACTTGCCGTCGATCTGCGTTCCCAGGTCCTGCATGATGCAGCCCATGGTGTCGCGCATTTCGGAAAGCACCCCGACGCGGCCCTTCAGGGACGGATCCCACAGGTCGGAAACCGAGGTGAGTCCACCCGGGAGGTGGTCCTTGTTCCAGGCGATTCCGGCGAACCCGCCCTGCCACGGGAGCGAGTGCTTGCGTCCCGGGTCGAAGGAAACATCGAGCAACTTCGGTACCAGGTTCTTTTTGTTCGGGATCATCGCGTCGTCGAGTTCCTGCGTGTATCCGAAGCGGATCCAGCGGTCCACCATCCAGTCGGTGAGGCACACGGTGTCGCAGCCGATGTCCTGACCGAGCTTCAGCTGGTCCTTGACCTTGCCGTAGTAGGTGTTGTTGTCATCGACGGCCTCGGTGTAGGTGGCCTTGATTCCGGTCTGCTTCTCGAACGCCTCAAGTGTCGGGTAGTGACCGTTGCTGTCGACATCCAGGTAGAGCGCCCAGTTGTCCCAGCGCACGATCTTGTCGGTGTCGGACTTGTCTTTCGCGGCCTTGGGGCCGGTCGAGCCGCCCGTCGTGCCACCCGGCGTGCACGCGGCGAGAGCGAGCGCTCCTGCGCCGATGCCCGCGCCCTTCAGCATGTTGCGCCGCGTGAACTGCGAACGCTGAGCCTGGATGACGAGGCTGCGAATGAACGGATCTTCGGGAAGTGGTTTGGTCATGACGGCACGACTCCTTACAACTGGTGCAAATCGGGACGGGGACATCAATGTTCCGCGTGGGTCGATACTGCCACATCAAAACCAAAAAGAACACCGGAAAGGTGCCGAAACAACGACATTTCCCTCGAAATTTCACGAAATCAGTATCTTTTTGCCCAGAAATTGTGCGGAATCCATTGTCACGGTCGAGTAATGTAGTTGTCATCAGCACGCAAGGACGCGTCGAAGGCATCGCACATATCGCCGTTGCCTCAGACCTCACCCATGGGGCAGGAGAACAATGAAGGTCGCCATCCCGAAGGAGATCAAGAACAACGAGTTCCGGGTCGCCATTACTCCGGCCGGGGTTCACGACCTCGTCGCCAATGGCCACGACGTCATCGTCGAAACCGGTGCCGGCATCGGATCGTCCATCACGGACGAAGAATACGAGGCAGCGGGGGCAAGAATTTCCGTCACGGCCGCCGAAACCTGGGCTGCGGCCGACATGCTGCTCAAGGTGAAGGAGCCGATCGCTCAGGAGTACGGATACTTCCGGGACGACCTGCTGATCTTTGCCTACCTGCACCTGGCCGCCGAGCCGGAACTCACCACCGCTCTCGTCTCCGCCGGAGTCACGGCGGTCGCCTACGAGACCGTGCAGTTGCCCAACCGTGCCCTTCCGCTTCTCGCGCCGATGAGCGAGGTCGCCGGTCGACTCTCCGCGATCGTCGGTGCGAATGCGATGCTCAAGCCGAACGGCGGGCCCGGTCTGCTCGTTCCCGGCGTTCCGGGAACCTATCCCGCGAAAGTTGTCGTGTTGGGCGGCGGGGTTGCCGGAACCAACGCGGTATCCGTCTCGGTCGGCCTCGGTGCCGACGTCACCGTCCTGGACACCAATCTTCAGCGCCTGAAGGAACTCGATGAGGTGTACGCGGGTCGGGTGAGGACGATCGCCTCCAACGGTTTCGAAATCGAACGTGCGCTGCTCACGGCAGACCTCGTGATCGGCTCGGTGCTCGTGCCGGGGGCGAAGGCACCCAAGCTCGTGAGCAACGACCTCGTCTCCCGGATGAAGCCGGGAAGCGTGCTCGTGGACATCGCCGTGGATCAGGGCGGCTGCTTCGCGGACTCGCATCCGACAACCCACGACGATCCGACGTTCACCGTGCATAACTCGCTGTTCTACTGCGTCGCGAATATGCCCGGCGCAGTGCCGAATACGTCGACCTACGCGCTCACCAATGCGACGATGCCCTACGTCCGCGCTCTCGCGAACAAGGGATGGCACGATGCGCTCCTCGCGGACGATGCGCTCGCACGCGGACTCAACACGCACGCCGGCCACGTCGTTTACGAACCGGTGGCGACCGCGCTCGGGTTCGACCACGTGTCCCTCGCTACTGCTCTGGCTTAGCCGGGAAGTCGGGCTCTGAACATCCGCCCGTCCGGTTCGAACACGATGAGCGTGTCGGCCGAATCGACGGGCGGCGAAAGCTCCCGTCCGTGGGTGAGCGCGCGGATATCCGACGCCGAGCAGCCATGAAACGCCAGCGTGGTCGTGGGTCGAAGCGCGGTGAGCATCCCCCACGCGCCCTGCCAGGCGTTCGGGTCGCCCAGGATGATGGCGGGGTCCTCCTCGACGCTGACGCCGGCGGCGCGGGCCTGCGCTCCCAGCATCGTGACGGGGCCCAGCGTCGCCAGACGCTCGAGAATGGCTGCCGGCCTCGACGAGACGACGATCAGCGGCGACGTGGCCGGCCAACCGAGTTCGGCTGCGCGACGCGGTTCGATGGGAGGCAGGGCATCGACACGGGTAACCTGCACTCGGTGGCCCTGCCACCGCCCGCTGCCCGGCGGCAGGTTCGGCACGAAGTCTGCGCCGTCGCCCCCGGCGAGGACGTGATCCTGCTTTGTCGGCATGCGCAGCAGCAGGGTCGACTCGCACAGCGCCGCCAGCGACTGCAGCCGACCGCGGACCGCGCACGCGGCCAGCACGAGAGTCACCCCCGCCCGCGGGCCCTCCCTGGCCAGGCGGCCTAGCCGTTCGGCGAACGGCGCCTCGTGGTCGGGCGGGAATCTGCCCAGAAGCTCATCGACATCGTCGAGCAGGAAGAGCGTCGGCTCTGTCACATCCTGAAGTCCCTGCAGCGCCTCCGCTACGGCGTCCCACGCCCCCTCAATGGAGCGCGGAACCATCACCGTGTTCCCCGAACCCGCCGCGAGCGCGGCAAGAACCCCGGACTTTCCGCTGCGGTGCCCGCCAAGCACGAGAAGGTTCCCGTCGCGACCCGGGTCGAACGTGGCCACGGACCTGCGCTGCTCTTCCGGAATATCCAGCACACCGAACGACCGCGCGGGGGCAGTGGCGGCGGGCACCTCCGATGGCAGCAGGACAGGGGGAAGGGGGTCGATCCACGGCCGATGCGGTGAGTAGTCCCGCCCGCGAAATCGTGATGCGACGTTCAGTACATCCTGCTCGGTTGACAGCGCGAACTGGACAGGTTCCGGACCGGCGTCGGCGCGGACGATCATGCCTCGGCCCAACGTGAGCCGCGGAAGTCGCGCCGCCTCGGTTGTGCCCAGCACCGCGACGCTGTCGGCGTCGCTCGTGACCCTGAGCGAAACACGCAGCGAACAATTCGCCAGAACGCCGTCCCGCACGGACGCTGCCGGCCGCTGAGTGCACAGAATGAGGTGGATGCCGAGCGAACGACCCCGCGCGGCAAGGTCTGCGAACAGGTCGTGAAGCTCGGGAAGTTGCGCCGTCAGGGTGGCGAACTCGTCGACGACAATTACCAGCCGGGCCAGAACGACGGAATCATCCAGCTCGTCGATCGACCGCGCCGATGCCTGGGCGAGGATGCGTTCCCGCCGTCTCAGTTCGGCACGCAGGCTGACAATCGCACGGTGTGCCGCGGATTCATCCAGGTCGGTGAGTACCCCGATAGTGTGCGGAATCCCCGCCACACCCGAAAACGCGGCTCCTCCCTTGAAGTCGACGAGAAGAAAGCTGACGTCGTCAGGGTCGTGAGCAGTCGCGAGCGCAAGAATCCAGGAGAGCAGGAGTTCGCTCTTTCCGCTTCCGGTGGTGCCGCCCACCACGGCGTGGGGTCCATCACGCACGAGGTCGATGACGACGGGGCCATCGGCATCCGCGCCAACGCACGCGGGCAATGCGCGACGACCGATTCCCCGGGACTGGTTCAGCCCGCTCAGGGCGACCGCGCCCGGCACACGATGTTCCGGGGATGGAAGCAGGGACTGCGCCGCGGCACGTACCTGCACCGAGAACGCCACAGCCTCGGGTTCGCTCATGAATTCGGGCGCAAAGCGGGACGTGACATCCCCCGTCACCGCAGTTCCCGGATGCCGCGCGATCCGGGCGAAGGTGCCCGCGGCCTGCACGACGATCCGGCAGTCGGGTGGGAGCGCATCCTCGTCGTCGGCGATCGCCACGACCACGACGTCCCTGCCGGAGCGGGCACGAAACTCGATCAGCCGACAGTTCGCGCCGGCTCGTTTCGGGCGGGTGGGCCCGGAATCCCGCCACGATGGGGTGCAGTGTGGAAGCTCCTTCACCCAGTCGAGCCCGTCGGTCGGGGTTGACGGCCGTTCGATGCTGAACGCTGCCGGTGAGAGCGCGTGGGCGAGCTGCGCCACGACCGCGCTACCGAGGGCGGCGGCCTGGCGGTGCGCACCGCACACGCCGATTCCGAGCCGGGCATCGACCGTGATGGGTGCGCCGGTCAACGCGTTTGCCCGGTCAAACAGATCGGAAACCGATCTGGCCGGTGTGCTCTCGTCGAGGTCGGGCCGCTCGCCGAGGAGTTGCACCGAACTGTGAATTCGGCCGGTGCCCAAACGCACCGTCAGTTCGTGTTCGAGGTCGGACCGCCATCGTTCCGGGTTGCCTCGCCCGGGTGACAGGAGGTTCGCCGCCGCGGGAAACCGGTGGTCGAGTTGTGCCCGCTCTGCCGCATGCGCCTCGTCGATCAAGTGGATCGCCGCGACGAGTTCGCGTTCGAATCGGCCGTGCTCCCGACGAAATTCCACGCGTGATCGCCGGCGGGAATCCGCGAGACTTGCCACGGCGACGACGGGCCCAAGCAGAGCAAATATCATCGCGAACGGGGATTGGGTGACGACCCAAATGGCTGTCGCCGCGACCACCGGTGCCAGAGTCGCGAAGACCGGGAACGGATGCCGCTTCGGCAACTGAGGTGCTCGCGGCACCGAAACGTCGAAGGGCTGCCCTGTCACCGTCTCAGGTGACCACGACCACGGCATCGTTCACGACCGATGCGGCCAAGTCGTGGACAACCCGGCCGGCCGCCCAACGAGTGGGACAGGAGCGCTCAGCTGACGATGAAGAACTGCTCGCCAAGGTCGACCCTGGAGCCGCGCGCGAGCCGGTAGCGGCGTTCGGGGTGGCAGCGGATCGGTTTGGATTCGGGTTCCCGAACGATCGTTCCATTGCCGGAGAACCGGTCCTTGACCCAGAAGCTCCCGGCCTCCTGGCCGAATTCGAGGTGGGTTTTCGATACCGACCGCGTCGAATCCGCGACCCGCACGATCTGATCGAAGAACTCCCCTGGTTCCGGCCGCGGGCTTCGACCGATCAGCCCCGTGCCGAAAACGGTGAAGGACTCGCCGGTGCTGAACTGCAGGACGAATCGCTCCCCCTCCAGATGGCTTGCGATGATGCGGGTCGGTTCGAGGTCTTCCGCAAAACGTTCCTCATCCGGCGACGGCCGCCTCGGCGGCACCGGGTCGAATATCGATGCCGGTGCCGGACGTGGCGCCGGTTCCGGTTCGGATTCCGGTTCCGGTTCGGGATCCGGTTCGGATTCCGGTTCCGGTTCGTGCTCAGGCGCCAGTTCAGGTTCGGGCTCCGCCTCCGGTTCAGGATCCGAGGGCGTGACCTCCTCGGGGCCGGAATCCGACTCAACCTGCTCCAGCCGGTCCACCGCGTTCGTGTCGCGGGGGCGCGGCGATTCGTACTCCATCGCGCCCACCACGAAACCGCATTCGCCGCAGAAAATGTCGTCGGGCGAAACCGAGGTTCCGCACTGCTGGCAGACCACTCCGGCCGAGGGCGCATCCGCGGCCGCATTCGACCACGGTTCGGGATCCGCGGTGGGCCGGGTGAGCGGAGCAGGGATGATCGGCCGCGGCGCCGACGCAGCGGCCATCGTGACTGCCCTTCCGCACTCTCCGCAGAACATCGCGTCGGACGGCAAGTCGGTACCGCAATAGCTGCAGGTCACCGTTTGGTCCTCTCTCGAGCGAACAGGCCTTTGACACTATAACCACCGAGGCTCCGAAGCGAAATGAGCGCCTTGATCCGTTCCCATCGCGAAAGGTTGTAGTCGAGCGAGTATCGCAGATCATCCACCGACTTCCAGACCTGTTCGGCCTGCTCCAGGTCGGGGTCACCGGGAGCAAAAATTGCTCGATCCGCGACCGCGGCAAGCACGAACGGCTGAGTTCCGCCCACCTTCTGCGCTACCTCAAGCCTCGTCGGGCTTGGTCCGGGAGCGTATCCGTGGTCGAGTACGGCGTCCTCGAACTCTTCCCAGCCTCCCGCGATGCGCTGAATCGGTGTTGGCGCGCGTCGGCGCAGCCTCCTGCGCCGCCACTTGGCCACGGCGATGGTAAGGAACGGAGACAACAGGACCAGCATCACCAGGCTGGCCCAGCCGAGCCCCGACAGGACCCTCAGGAAAATGGCGAGCACCGGATTCTCCGGAGGGTTCTGGTCCTGGCTCGCGTTCGGCGGAAGTTGGGTGTCCTTGGTATCCGTCTCCTTCAGCGGTTGCTGGACCGGAGACTGCGGTCTGGCGACCTTCGTCGGGTCCTGCGGTTCGGCGTCGGGGATGGGGCGCAGAGGCGGGGTTGGATCGATGGCGACCCACCCGTATTGCGTCGTGTTGACCTCGATCCATGCGGAAACGTCTGCGCCATTCACCATGGTCGGACCTGACGAGTTGATGTCCTTGGGCGCAAATCCGAACACGACTCGCGCGGGGAAACCGAGCTGGCGTGCCATGAGGGCCGCGGCCACCGCATACTGTTCCTGATCGCCGATCATTTGCTGTCCTGTCAGCAGTTCGGTGATGCGGTCGGCGGCGTGGCCCGACCGGCTTGCCGGTTCCGTCGGCAGGACACCGTGACTGACGTACCCGTCGCGGCGCAAGCCTTCCAGCATCGCCACGAGCCGGTTGCCGGCGCCGGAAACTCCCGTGACGTAGCCATCCAACGCTGCCGCGAGCCCATCCGGCACGACGGTGACAGCGGGCAGGCTCACGGTTCCGGGCTCCAACTTTGCCAGCTCGGCAACACTCGGTTGCGTCGGCAGTACAGCAGTTACCGTATACGAGTCGCCCGAGGTGACTCCACCGACGACCGCCGCGGTGTCGCTGTTGTCGTTGTAGTAGAAGTTGCCCAACAGCGTTGCGGCGTCCGCACCGTGGAATGCGACCTGCTCGAGGTTGCCGATCGTGGGAAGCCATACCCCGGAGTAGTTTCCGATCGTGACGCCGAACGTCACGGTCTTCCCTGCAACCCCGGACTGGTCAACGCTTACCGGAACGCGCGTGAAAGCGCCGGAGGCGCTGTTCACATTCCCCCGGCCCACCGAGTACACGACGCCGTCGTAGGTGTCGAGAGTGGCGATGCGGACGCGGGCATCCGCGGGGAAATTCGTCACCGTGAAGATGGTTCGGCCGCTCGTCGCCGGCTGCTCGTACTTGCGGAACCCGCTCAAGGGGCTCGGATAGTCCCGCGCATCGAAGGGCTGGGCAATGGTGGTTCGCAAGACTACGCGGTCGTTCGTCGGCGGCAGCAGCCGGGAAACGCCGAATGAGGCGATCGCGGCGATCGCGAGAATTATCCCAGCGCTCAGCAACGTTCTCGCGCCGACGAACCCGCCGTCGGCGATGCGCTCCACCGGTTGGCCGCCAGCGATGACTTCGCGCGTGGACAGCTGCCGGATGGACTCCCGGCGACGGTACCACCGGTTCCAGACGAGCCACACGAGGATTGTCGCGGTCAGCCCGATGGAAACCGGGAACGGCCACAGGGCCGAATCCGGTCCGAAGAGAATTCCGACGATGAACACCGCGATCGGACCCAGGACCGCAAGGTCCGGGAACGTCGAACGGAGTGCCACCGTGAGCGAGATCACTACCGTGACGAGGGTGAGGAGAAATACCGGAACGAGCAACGCTTGGTAGCTGCCCACGGGAAGGCTGATGGTCAGCAGCTGCTTCCAGCTGGTCGCAGTTCCGAAGACCAGCTCCCGAAGGCCATCCAGCGTCGGCAGGACCCGCCACAGCGCGAGCTGAGGCACGGCCAGGGGCACGCCGAGAACCAGGTAGCTCGCCATCGTCGCGACCAGCACGGTGAGGCTCGAGGCGCGAAAAATCGTTCCGAGGATGGCGATCGCCGCGGCCGCCGCGAATGTGACGGCGACGAGAATGGGCAGCGACGCGGTGGCATAGCTCGGCCACCAGCTGAGCGAGGCAACACCGATCGACAGCCCGAGCATGGCGGTCGTCACCGCGATGAAGCCGGCGCGACGCCGGAAATCGCCCGTCGCCGGACCCGACGCAGCCATCATGCGGCCGCCGATCTGGAGAGGGACTTCTGCAAATCTTCCAGATAGCCAATGGTGAGGACGCTGAGTCCTGGCACTCGGCGATAGCCGGGGATGATCTCCGGGTCGCACACGATGGCGACGACCTCGACGTCGACCGGGAACAGCGCGGAAGCGGCGCGCAACTGGGTTGGGGTCGTCTTCGAGCCGCAGACTAGGAACGCCACCGACACGCCAGCGACCTGCTCGGAGACCACTCGGGCGACATCGCGCACGTCCAGCGCGGACTCATCCCGCTCGATGACGGCGAGATCATCCAGGAGGCGGCTCCTCGTGAGAGTGCTCAATCGCGACACCGCGAAGACCTTGCGTTTGGCGAAGTCCGGCGTCCGGTCTCCAACGACTACGGAAACTTCTCGTGCATCCCGGATCGCGCGGACACCAAGGGAACCGGCAACGCTCACCGCCAGTTCGAACTCCTCATCGTTTGCGTAATCCGCGGCCGCCAGGCTCACAGCGATGACGAGGTGGCTGCGGCGGGTCTCCTCAAACTGGCGCACCATGTATCGCCCGGTTTTCGCGGTGCTCTTCCAGTGGATGTATCGTCTCTCATCGCCAGGGACGTACTCGCGCAACGCATGGAACGACACGTCGCTGTTGGAGATCTGGCGGGTGGGGTTTCCTTCCAGGTCGCGGATGAACCCGGTCGTCGTGCTCGGCACGCCGATCGTCCGCGGGTGAACGTAGATCCACTCGGCATCGGTCCACAGCAATTCGCGGCGCACAAGACCGATCGGGTCTGCGCGAACCGTTCGCACCGGCCCGATCTGCAGCACCCCCCGGCGCCCGGTCGGCACCGGAAACTCGTGTGCGAACACGGCGCCCCTGCCCAGTGACGGCATCGTGACGGCGGCAAGAGCACTTCCCACCGGAATTTCGACCGCGGCACCCAGAATTCTGTGGCGGACCGGGTTCGCAATGAGCACGCTCCCGTTCGCCTGCTCACCGACAACCACCCGGGAGTGGGCAATTTTCAACTCCACGGTGAAGGAACTGCGGCCGACCAGATACACCACGGCGACCATGAGGAGGACTAGACCGGCCCACGCGACGACGACGAGCTCCATCCAGCCGAGAGCGTAGCCGAATGCGAAAGCCGCCGGTACGAGTGCCAGCATGGACCAGCCGAGTGCCGTCACCACCGTGGAGACTTTCGCCGTCCACGCCCTGATTACCCCTTCGAAATCCCGGCTCACCCGAACGACCGTGACGATGGCATCCGCAAGCCGCCCCGTACGGTTTCCGACGATCCTGGTTCTGACGTTGGTGAGGCCCTCCGTCGCGGCCGCCGACGTCACATCGAACCGCTTCGACGGCAGGCTGCCGCTCCGTCGAGTCGACGTCGACGGTGTCTGGGTGGCTTCGGTCTGGCTCACACGGCTTGCCTGTCGGTGGGCGGCGGGGTTTCCAGAAGAAGCTGGCTGATGATGCTCGACGGGGTGACACCCTCGAATTCGGCCTCCGGGTCGAGGACGAGGCGATGCGCGAGCACCGGTTCGGCGAGCACCTTGACATCGTCGGGAATCACGTAGTGCCTGCCGCTCGCGGCCGCAAGGGATTTCGCGGTGCGCACGAGGGCGAGTGCGGCGCGAACGCTCGCGCCGAGCCGCACCTCGTCGGAGTTCCGTGACGCGTCGACGAGCCGGGAAACATAGTCATTGATCGAGGGGTCGACGTGAACGGTACGAGCCATCGCGCCCATTTCGATGATGACCTTCGCCGCCGCCACCGGGGGGATCACGATGTCGTGAGCCTTCGTCCCCGCACCCTGAAGGATTCGCAGCGTCGAGGCGTGGTCCGGATATCCGATCGATGCCTTCATGATGAAACGGTCAAGCTGGGCCTCGGGCAGCCGGTACGTTCCGGCCTGCTCGATCGGATTCTGCGTCGCAATCACCATGAACGGCGACTCGACCGGGTGCGTGACGCCGTCCACGGTCACCTGACCTTCCTCCATGACCTCCAGGAGGGCCGCCTGCGTCTTTGGGCTTGCCCGGTTGATCTCATCGGCAAGCACGATGTTCGCAAACACCGGCCCACCGTGGAACTCGAATTTCCCCGAGCGCTGGTCGTAAATGCTGACCCCCGTGATGTCGCCGGGGAGGAGGTCGGGGGTGAACTGGATTCGACTGTTCGTCCCGTCGACGCTTTGCGCGAGCGCCCGCGCGAGCGAGGTTTTGCCGGTACCCGGGAAGTCTTCGAGAAGCAGGTGCCCTTCGCTCAGCAGCGCGGTGAAGGCAAGCTTGATGACGAACGTCTTCCCCAGCAGCACGTGGTCGACGCCGGCGACGAGCCGGTTGAAGACGTCGGCAAACCATGCCGCCTGCTCCGGTGTCATTGTCTTCGAGCCGCCGCTGTGCGGCGCACGTTCGATGGGTGTCTCGCTCATTGTGGTGCCTCCGTGCACGTCGCTTCTGCATATTCGGGATCGGTGAAATATCGGTCGGGATGTTCTGGTGAGACTCCGGCGCCAAAGTCGACGACGGCCTTCATTCGCACCGTCGTCTGGCCGACGAGGGGAATCGTGGGCGAAGGCACAGAACTGTTCGACGTGTAGGCGCCGAATCCGGTGCCCGTGTTGAACGAATACAGGTAGGTGACCGGATACCGATCCGGGTTGGTTCCGTTGAGCGGCGGTCCGGCAACGACATTCGCGCCGACCACGCAACTGACGATGGTGCCGCGAGTGTTCAGCGGAGTGCGGGTGACGGGATTCGACGCCGGGCCGCAGAACGTGTCCGACTGGTCCCGGCAGCCGCGGAACTGGATGGTGAGCGCATTTCCGTACACCGACGCGTCCCCGGCGGAGGTCAGGAATTGCCCCTCCACCACATCGCGCCAGGTGTTGTTGCCGTTCACCTGGTACTGGAATTTCGCCGCGGTGAGGGAGGCGACTGAAAGCCCGTTGCGCACCTGAATGTCGTACTGGCCGCCCCGCGGCTGCAGCCAGATGTTGCCGCTCGCCTTGCCCGGCGCCCGCATAGTCAAAACTTCGCCGGACGCCGTCGGCGTGCAGTAGTAGCCGTTGTTCGCGTACACGACGTATCGGTAGGTGTGCTGGTCCTGCACGCGCGTGTCGTCCCACGTGGTCACTGTGAGCGGATTCGATCCCGAACCGGGAGAGGCCTTCACGCACGTGGTCGGCAGCACATCCGTCGACTCGAACCTGCCGACGGAATACGTCACGCTCGGCGCACCCTGCGGGCTGCTCGGCCCCCAGCTGACCCTGATGTGTCCTGACGTGTCGTAGACGACACCCGTGACGCCGCCATCCGCCTGACCGGGCGGGCCCACCGCGGTCACCGACACCGGCGGGTTTCGCAGCCACGCCGAATCGGAGGCAACCTGCGCGCTGTTTCTGGCATACACGGAAACCGAATATGCGACCGCGGGAGAAAGCGACTGCGAACTGTTGTCGAAGTCAAGGCTCGTGGTCCCCACGGGAAGAAGTCGCGAAATATCGACGCCGGGCCCGGTGATTCGGAGGGTGTACCCGGAAATGGGTGACCCGTTCGCCGGGTTTCCCACGGGCGCCCACGCGATCGCGAGCGATCCCCCGGCCGGTGCGACGTTGGTGGGGACGGCAGTCAATCCGCCCGGCGCCGCCGGCAGAACATCGGACCACACCGGCACCGGGATGGTTGCGGGCTGGGACGGCCCGATCGCGTTGATGGCGACGACCGAGATTTTGAGCGCGCTGCCCGGCCCGTTTCCCGGCGTCGCGATGACGCACCCGTTTGTCACCGTACAGGTGGTCACTTTGAACACGGCACCGGTATCCGTTCGGGTTGCCGTGACCTCGTAACTGGTGATTGGCGAGTTGTTGAACGAGCCGGGGCTCCACGCGATGGTGAGGGTCTGATCGGCGAACGCGGCCACGGTGACGCCGGTCACGGGATCCGGCACATCCTGAACCTGCAATCGAACGTTGCCCCACACGAATCGGTCGGGATCTCCCGTGGCATCGGCCACCTCGTATTGCACGTTGACGTCCTGAGCCGGCGCATCCTTCGTGACCACCACGGTGAGCGTGCTGAGATCAGCGCTCGGAGTGATCGTGACTCCCGCGGGCAGCGAGGCTCCGTCGATACCTCGGATGCCAATCACCTTGAGCGGCGTGTCCGGGAACGGGTTGGTGGCGGCGTCATTGGCCAGCACGTCGACAACCGTGGTCTTGCCGCGCGGAGCGATGGCCGTATCCGGAGCCGGTTTGGCCAGCGGCCGACTCGACGCGACGACGTTGAGCTGAATGCTTCCGGCCTTGCCCTCGACGAGGGAATCGCGAACACCGAGCACGAGCGCGGTGGTCGTGCCCTTCACGGCGCTGGGTTTGGCCTGGATCGACAGTGTCTGGCCGGTCAGCGTGTAGTTGAACCCGACGGGAAGCGGCGCAAGCGCGGTATAGGCGAGCTCGACGAGGTCATTCGGGTACGGGTAGTTGGTGAGTTTGAGCAGGTCGATGGTTTTCTCCTGCCCCGGCTCAAAGTCGATCACCGCGCCATTGAATACCGGGGGCTGGTTCTCCCGCGGGGTGACGGTGATGGGCAGAACGAGCGTCGCGGTGCGCCCGTTCGGGTCGGTCGCCGAGGTCCCGTCCGTCACCTCGAACGATATCGACGCCGGGCCGAAATACTTCTCGGCAGAGCGGAACACCAGGGTCTGATCATCCTTGACCAGACTTGCCCCGTCGGCATGGGTGGCGCGAACCGTCGTGGTGTCGGAGAGTCGGACCTGCTTCCCGCCGATCGCAATGACGTAGTCGTTGAGCGGAATCGTGAGCGTTGATTCGCTGGCGACGGAAAGGGGCCGGGCCTTGCGATTCACCTGCGGCAGGGCATCGTCGTACCCGGGGACCCACACGAACGCGTATGCGGCGATCGACGGGTCGTCAGGGTTCGATACGGAGAACGGGATGATCTGCCGCTTCTGCCCCACGGTGACCCTGACCCGTTTGTCGGACGTCACCGTCACGTTGCGGTCGTAGCCGGCCAGGAGCGACACACCCAGCTTGCTCACCGCGCCGTCGGCGAAGAACACGTTCGCGAGGACATTCACGTCCACCGAGTCACGGCCCTCGATATCGGTCAGCGTCAGGACGGTGTCGCGGGCGACCGGCAGCGCTCGGGGAGCATCCGGGGACACCGTGACGGTCACGAAGTTCTGGCTGGTCCCGCCGAGCGCATTTTGGATCGTGTAAATCAATCCGTACTGACCCGGCTCGGGAGGTGGCGTCACCGTCACCACTGTGCCATCCGTCGTCGCGACGACAGCTTGATTGCTCACCGGGTGGATGTCGGTAACCGTCAGCGGGCTGCCGTCGGGATCGGAGTCATTGGCCAGAACCTGGATGGTGACGGAACCGCCCGGCCGGATAGCCACTTCATCGGCAATCGCGATCGGGTTTCGCGCGCCGCCCGTCCGCGGGCTGATCCCGATTCGCACGGTCCCCGTGGCGCGAGCGCCGAGCGCGTCAATGACGGAATAGGTGAAGCTGTCCGTACCCGCGGAGTACTCGCCGGCCTGATAGGTGAAACCGTCGGAGCCATTCGGCGTGACGGAACCCTTTTCCGGGTTCGTCTCCTGCCCGAGCAATTGAACGGAATCGCCATCCGGGTCTATGCCGCCGAGCGGAATCTGGATGCTCACCCGCTCGCCCGCCAGAACGCGGGCGACGACGGTGAGCGGCACGGGGGCGTTGTTTGTCGCGAGAACGATCTCCCGCACGGCAATGTGAACTTCGGCCTGGGCAGTCTGACCGTCCGGCCCGCTCACCGAGTAGCTTGCCGTGAAGTTACCCGGCTTGTCCGGGGCCAGGTAGCGCAGCACATTGCCGGAGGCGAACAGGAGTCCGGAGTCTCCTCGCAGCGTGGTTGTGAGCTGCGGATCGAGCGTGAGGGCCTCACCGTCGGGCTGAATGTCGTTGTTCAGCACGGGAATGTCGATCGCCGCGCCCACTCGCACGGTAATCGAATCGTCGGTCGCAATGGGAGGCTGGAGCTTCACGGGGCGCGGAATCTCAACCACCGTGACACTTCCGTCTGCCGTCGCCAATCCGTTCGTGACCCGGTAGCCGAACGTCACCGGCCCCTTCTCCTGGGGAGCCGTCAGCGTCACCCGGATGGATCGCTGTTCGAGAATGTCGGCCTGAATGCCCGCCCCGGCGGAGATGCCCGTCACCGCGGTGACCAGCAGAACGCCGCCCGCCGGGTCAATGTCGGAGCTCGCGATATCGACCGTTTCGCTGCTCAACGATTTCACGAAAACGGTCTTGGGAACGGTGATCGGCTTCGTATTCACGTCCGGCGGCGCGGCCACGTCGATTCTCAGGGTCCCCGTTGTGGTTTGGTCGCCATCCGTGACCACGTATTCGAGGCTGAACGTGCGAACCTGCGTGCTGGAAAACTGGAACGTGCCGGAGTCCGGGCTCGCGGTGATCACGGCCCCCGTGCGCGACGGTACGCTGCTCAATCGCACGTCACCGGTCCCGCCCTTCACATGCGCCAGCGGATGCACCGTCACCGTCTGTCCCGCGTAGGCGAGAACGACGAACGGCTCCGCAATGATGGGGACCTTCCCCGGCGCGCCCACCGTGATCGCCAGATTGCCGCTCGACTGCGCGGTGCCGTCGGTCACCACGAGGGACACGGATCGGGAGACGCTTGCCGCGCCGCCCTCGACGAACACGACGGTTCCGTCCGGTTTGAAACTGGCAACATCCGGGGACGGCGTCGACGCGGACGCGAGATAGAACGGATCGCCGTCCGGGTCCACCCAGTCGCCGAGGACGGAGGTTGTCACACGTCCGCCCTGAGCAACGACGGTTCTGCTCTTGCGCACCTGCACGGGCGGCGAATTCTCGTTCGGTTCGCGAACCGTGACTTTCACGGTTGCGCTGGCTTCGCCGCCACGGCCGTCATTGATGGTGTATCGGAACGTGACGGTTCCGCGCGTGGCAGGCTCGAGCGTGATCTGCAGCTGCTGCCGGTTGTTCACAATGTCCAGGTGGCCGACGGATTCGTCCAGTTGCCCCACGTCCGAAATCACGAGAACATCACCGTTGGGGTCGTAGTCGTTCAGCAGCACGGGGAGGATGGAGCTTCGACCCGGCCGAGCTCCAAACGCGTCGTCGACGGCCACGGGCGGCTGCTGAACTTTCTCGAACACGGGAGGCGTGTCGAGGTTGTTCTCGGTGACTTGCTGCTGCTGCTCCTTCGCTGGCACCAGGCTGTCCCAGTTGTTGATGAGCTCGCCCTGCGCCTGAACGGCCCAGGTCCCACCGCTCCGCGGGTCATTCAGGACGATCCGATCGCCGTTGCGGTTGAACGCGAGCCGCACCGCACCCTGAGGCATCGACTGCAGCGCAAGAGTCACCGGTTCGCCGGACCCGCAGCGACGCCAGCCCGTCCCGTCGGACCACGCGGCGAAGGTGCATCCGTCGGCAATGAGCGGCGCCGCGGGGCTCCCCGCGCGCCCGGAAACCACCTCTTTCGGCTTGGGGTCGCTCGCCGACACGGACAGCAGGCCGCCGGAATACGCCAGCAGGACAGCGCCGTCGATGCCGGTGGGCTGCTGGAGTTTCGGGCTGTCGCCGATTCCGACAAGACCGGACAGGTCCGCAACCGTCCCATTCACGTCCACGGTCCTGGCCGCTGCGTCCAGGATCGCCCACGTTGAACCCACCCAGGTGACGGACAACACGCTGGAGGCGGTGCCGAAGGACACCGGGTGGGTCTCCACGACGGAGCCGGTGTTTGCCGCGTCGACTCGGTACACGATCCTGGCATCCTGCGAATACGCGATCAGGGAGCCGTCCGCGCTCATCGAATACACCGCGCCGGTCCCGAGGCTCAGCGTCGGAGTGGACCTGGGGTCGAAGTGCTGAAACTCGGATGCCGGAGTGATCCACACTTCGCCATTGCCGTCCGCGACGACGACGTTGTCTCCTGCCAGAAACAGGCGCGGAACGGTGGTCGGCATCGGAACATTGTCCAGAATGGTGGAGGTCGCGGGGTCGACAATTCCCACCTTGCTGTTTCCCTCATCGAACAACAGGACCGTGGACCCGTTTTGAACGACATCGAGCTCTGTGCTGTCGGTCGGAACAACGGTATTCAGCTCGAGAATCTGCGTGTTGGCTCTGCCGATGAACTGTTTGGCCCCGTTGGAAACCCAAACCGACGCATCGTTCAACTGGACCTTCTGCGCCGGGTATCCTCCCGAAATGACGGCGGCGGTCACCACGAGCGCGACGATCACCGTTCCGCTCGTCACCGACACCGCAAGGGACTTGTGGGCGGCAAGCCATTGCCTAAACATCGCCGTCCATCACCCCCCGAACTCCACGCACTTCTGATTGCTGGGCTCCCCGGTCTTGCCCTCCCGATTGACCGTGACGGTAATGCACACGCGATCGCCCAGTTTCGCGTCCACCGAGAACGATGTGGACTGCTGAATGCTGCTCTGGGTCCCCTGATTCGCGGAGATCTGGTAGGAATCCCCGGGAAGAAGACCAGGATTCGACCAGCTGAACTCGATGGAGTCGATGGACTGGCTGGCCTGGATGTCGGTCACGCGGGGAATCCGATCGGAGGTGCTGCGCACGAGCACAATGGTGGCCA
The DNA here is from genome assembly GCA_937872445.1 of uncultured Microbacteriaceae bacterium. Classification (GTDB taxonomy): domain Bacteria; phylum Actinomycetota; class Actinomycetes; order Actinomycetales; family Microbacteriaceae; genus Terrimesophilobacter. The sequence continues at coordinate 39,928 of CALMSL010000110.1, forward strand.
CCACGCCCAGGGTGACGACGAGCACTGCGCTGACGACGAGAGACCAGGCCAGTACCTGCATTCCGCGGCCGCGGGTGCCCGACTTCGTGTGCGGTCCCGTTTCCGATGGTTCAGACTCCCGAAACACGGTTCCCACCGGTTCGTAGTTGCCGGGCGCGAATCGCCGACGCCTGCGCACCCGAAAACCGCTCGGGTGGTTCGAGCCGGCGATGCCCCGGATACGCGTTCGGTCGCCAAGTTCCCCGACGGTCGCGAGCGCCCAGTCGTCGACGGCGACCTCGACCGGCGTTTGCGGCACGCCAAGTTCGGTTTCGATCGCCTGAAGGCCGCGCACGAACTCCATGACGCTTCCCGGCCGGGCCTCGGGCTTTCTCGACATCGCCTTCTGCAGGTACTTTTCGAGACTCTCCGGGACGTCGGACCGGCCGATGGGCTGCACTTTCGCGCGATTGATCCGCCCGATCAGGTCGGTGGACTTATTGGATTCGCCCGGAATCTCGAACGGCGAGCGACCGGCTAGCAGAGAGTACACGGTTGCCGCGAGCGACCACACCTCCGACGCGACGGATCCCGGTGTCTCGTCCATGAGAACCTCGGGGGCCGACCACGGAATGGACATGCCGATCGCTTCGCGGTGCCCGGACTCGCTGAGCGTCGACGCGATCCCGAAGTCGGACAGCACCGGGTGCCCGTACGCGGTGAGCAGGATGTTCGACGGCTTGATGTCGCGATGCAGGACGCCGGCCCGGTGCGCGGTTTCCACGGCACTGCCGATCTTCACCGCGATCTGCAGGATGTCCGGGACCGGGATCCGCTCGCGCCGATAGCGTTCGCTCAGGGACGGCGAACACAGCTCCATCACCAGGTACGGTCGGCCGTCCGCGGAAACGCCCGCCTGGTACACGGTGAGAATCGATGGATGCGAGCTCAATTGCGCCATCAGGTTCGCCTCGGCCTGGAACATCTGCCGAACCTGATCGTTCACGATCTCACTCAACATGACCTTCACGGCGACCTGGCGCCTCGGCATGTTCTGTTCGTACAGGAACACGTCGGCGAAGCCCCCGGAGCCGAGGATGTGGATATGGGAAAAGCCGGGCAGCACTGGGGGCTGCGACGGCAAGCGTCTGGCCATGGTGCCCCCTCGCTTACTCACTCGCGGGCACGACGCATCGGGTTGCGCTCGCTCGGCCCGTGCCCATTCTAGGCAGACAGGCCCTGGACTCTCGCCCAGTATGACAGTGTTCACAGGAAGAACTCACGCCCCATTTCTAGGGTCTCGCCCCCTCACCGCGAGGGAGCGGTGTCCTCCATCTCGAGAATGTCCATTCCCCGCGCCGTGTCGGGGGCGAGCACATCGACCACGATCGCTGTGACGTTGTCGCGCCCGCCGGCTTCGAGCGCGTCGTCCACAAGCGCGATCGCGGTTTCCTGGGGCGCACGCCCCGAGGCGAGATGCTCGCGGAGAGCCAGTTCGCTGACTTCGCGGGTGAGCCCGTCGGAGCATACGAGCAGGCGGGACGGTGCGGTCACCGGAAGCAGCCAGAAATCCGGTACCGGCTCGGCATTGAATCCGACCGCGCGGGTGACCACGTTGCTGTTCGGGTGGCGCGCGGCGTCGGCGGTGGAGATGAGCCCCGCCGTGACCAGTTCCTGAACCACGGAATGATCGACCGTGATCTGCGTTAGCACGTTGTGCTCGAACAGGTAGAGGCGCGAATCACCGACATTGAAGACAACCCAGTACGGGTGCCCGCCGTGCAGCGTGATGGCCGCCCCCGTGACGGTGGTGCCGACCCCGAGTTCCTGCTCGTCCGTGGCACGGGAGATATCCATTGTCGCGGCGCGCAGCGCCTCGATGATCGACTCGGGCTGGACGAAACCGCCCTCGCCCAGTTGCGCGAGCCGCGAGACCACGGCGTCGCTGGCCACGTCGCCTGCCGAGTGTCCGCCCATGCCGTCCGCGACGGCGAAGATCGTGCCGGCGGCCACGAGGCTGTCCTCATTGTGGCTGCGAACGTTGCCGACGTCCGTTGCGATCCCCCACGCGAGCGCGATTGCGGCGTCCCCCCGGTCCGGGATGGCGAGTTCGAACCGCGGGTTGTTCTCGCCGAACACCGTCACCGTGTGCCTTCCGATGGAGTTTCTGCCGGCGCTGCAACGACAACGATCCGGATGCCATCACCAATATCCACCACAGAACCCTCTCCGACCACGACCGACTCGCCCTGGAGCAAACCTCGCGGCGGGAATCCTCCGCTCGTCACTATCGTGCCGTTGGTGGAACCCAGGTCGGTGACCACGACGGTCTCGCCCTCCTGCCGAATTTCCACGTGGGTGCCGGAGACTTCGCGCGAGGGCGAGGGGACCATGACGAGCCGAGGCATCCTGGCGCCGATGATGCGCGGGGTGCTCGGCCTGCGACCAATGTACGCCGGGACTTCGAGCGGGATGGGCGGGTGGGTGCCGATCCGCAGCGCGAATCGCGCCCCATCGACGGGCTCGGCCGTGAATGTCGTGGGGGTTTCGGACCGTCGCCGCCCAGAGCCGGGCCGGGTCACGACGATCGTGTCGGCGTCCGCGAGTGTCGGCTCGATGAGGGGAAACGGCGCACCATCGACCGGGGCGGGGCCGAGCACGGTGTCGCCGTCGACACCGTCAGCTCCTTCCGGCTGATCCGTCACGCGTGTCCTCCCAGTCCGGCGACGAGGTTGATGACGGTGGCCAGAATGACGGCTCCGAACAGGTAGGAGAGGAGCGAATGGCGCAGAGCGCTCCTCCGGAATGACCGGGAGCCCAGCGCGGTGTCCGACACCTGATAGGTCATCCCGAGTGTGAAGGCCAGGTACGCGAAGTCGCCGTAGTCGGGCATTTCGGTCTGGTTGAAGTCCACCCCGCCCGGCGTCCCTTCGTAGTACAGCGAGGCGTACCGGAGGGTGAACAGGGTGTGGATGAGCAGCCAGGACACGGCGACGCTCACGATCGCCAGGCCGGCGATGACGGCGCTGCCCACGCTCGTGATGGACTTCGCCTCCACGAGGACGAAAGCGACTACTCCGAGGGACGCAACGCTCGCGATCACCAGGAGGGCATCCGCGAGAGTGCGAGAGGGGTCCTCCCGCGTGGCATGGACCTGGGTTTCTGTCGCGTCCATGCGCCCGATCCGGATCCAGACCCACACCGTGTAGGTGAGCGAGGCTGCCAGCCATCCGATGAGCGGTGCGAGGCCCCAGGAGCCGGCGAACCCGGTGGCGATGGACGCCATCACGCCCACGGCAAGCATGACGAGGACGCGGATGCTCGCCAGGTGCGTGCTCCGTTCGGTCCGGTTCGTGTCCACTCGTCAATGTTCGCATAGCCCGCGGCAGGACAACCATGCCGACAGCAACTACCGATTTCGTTGTTCTGACCCACTCATCATGCGGAATCGCTTGTCACAATGTGGTTTCACTGACAGAATCGATACATGGGTGCCTCCGCCAAGCCAATTCAGCTCGACAGCGTCTCCAAGGCGATCGTCGAACAGCTGCAATCGGATGGCCGGCGCTCGTACGCGGAGATCGGTAAGGCCGTCGGTTTGAGCGAAGCCGCGGTGCGCCAGCGGGTGCAAAAGCTCACCGACGCCGGGGTCATGCAGGTCGTCGCCGTGACCGATCCCATGCAATTGGGCTTCTACCGTCAGGCGATGATCGGAATTTGCGTCGCCGGGGACGCCTCGGTCGTCGTTGACCGGCTTTCCCGCATCGGCGCCGTCGACTACCTTGTGCTCACCGCAGGGTCGTTCGACATCCTGGCGGAGATTGTGTGCGAAAACGACGAAGAACTCATCGACCTGCTCAACAAGGAGATTCGGAGCATTCCCGGTGTGCAGTCCACCGAAACGTTCGTGTATCTCAAACTACAGAAACAGTTCTACAACTGGGGAACAAGGTAAGAGGAAATGACATTGCTCGAGACACCCACAACCACCTATAACGAAGCCGAGCTGCAACAGAAGGCCAAGGACCACCTGTGGATGGCGATGGCCAGGCAGTCCGTCATGGAGAGCGGCGCGGGAGTGCCCATCATCGTGCGCGGCGAAGGTCACCACATTTGGGACAGCAAGGGAAAGAAGTACTTCGATGGGCTGAGCGGCTTGTTCGTCGTGAACGTCGGACACGGCCGCCGCCGTCTCGCGGAGGCCGCAGCGAAGCAGGCGGAGGAGCTCGCCTACTTCCCCACCTGGTCCTACGCGCATCCGATGGCGATCGAACTCGCCGACCGCCTCGCCGCGGAGGCACCGGGCGATTTGAACCGGGTATTTTTCTCCTCCGGCGGCGGTGAAGCAAACGAGACCGCATTCAAACTGGCCAAGTACTTCTGGAAGCTTCAGGGGCGCGGCACGAAACACAAGGTGATTTCGCGGTACATCGCCTACCACGGCACGCCGCAGGGTGCGCTGGCCATCACCGGCATCCCCGGCATGAAGGAAATGTTCGAGCCCGTGACGCCGGGCGGATTCCGCGTCCCGAACACGAACTACTACCGCGCAGAGGAATCCGGGTACACCGGCTCCCCCGAAGGCTTTGGCCTGTGGGCGGCGAACCGCATCGAGGAAATGATCGAGTTCGAGGGCCCGGAGACTGTCGCCGCGGTGTTCCTGGAACCGGTCCAGAACTCGGGCGGCTGCTTCCCGCCGCCTCCCGGATACTTCCAGCGCGTGCGCGAAATCTGCGACAAGTACGACGTGCTCATGGTCGCCGACGAGGTCATCACCGGATTCGGCCGCATCGGGAACACGTTCGCGTCCACGACGTACGACTTCGTGCCCGACATCATCACGTGCGCGAAGGGCATGACGAGCGGATACTCGCCGGCCGGTGCCACGATCGTGAACGAGCGCATCTACGAGCCGTTCAAGCACGGCGACACGACGTTCTACCACGGTTACACCTGGGGCGGACACCCGGTGTCCTCCGCCGTTGCGCTCGCAAACCTCGACATCATGGCCGAGGAGAAGCTGAACGAGCGGGTTCAGGAGAACTCGCCGATCTTCCGCGCGACACTCGAAAAGCTCAAGGATCTGCCGATCGTCGGCGACGTGCGCGGCGACGGCTACTTCTTCGGCATCGAACTCGTCAAGGACAAGGCGACGAAAGAGACCTTCGACGACGACGAGTCGGAGCGCCTGCTGCGCGGATTCCTGTCCAAGGCACTGTACGACGCCGGCCTGTATTGCCGCGCCGACGACCGGGGTGACCCGGTCGTGCAGCTTGCGCCGCCGCTCACGATTGGCCCGAAGGAGTTCGACGAGATCGAGGGCATCCTGCGCAGCGTGCTGAGCGAGGCCTGGACGCGGCTTTAGGCACGGATGTGTCCGACTACCGGGATGTGAGTTTCTGGTTCGACACCCTCGCAGCCTCGGGGGCGGATGACCTCGCTGCGCGCCCTGCGCTCGCGGGCGATTGCGAGGTTGACGTTGCCATCGTGGGCGCAGGGCTGACCGGACTGTGGAGCGCCTACTACCTGTTGAAGCGCAACCCCGAGCTCCGCGTGATCCTTCTTGAGAAGGAGATCGCGGGCTTCGGGGCATCCGGCCGCAACGGCGGCTGGTGTTCGGCCCTCTTCCCATCCTCGACGGCCGCCCTCGAGCGCCGGCACGGGCTGGATGCCGCGCTCGCGATGCGCCGCGCCATGATCGACACGGTCGCCGAGGTGGGCCGTGCGGCCGCGGCGGAAGGCATCGACTGCGACTTTGCGCGCGGCGGAACGCTGCTGTTCGCCCGATCGAAGCCGCAGCTGGCGCGGGCGCGGCGCGAAATCGCCGAGGCGAAGCACTACGGCGTCGACCAGGTACAGGAGGTGGGCGAACGCTCGCACCCGGCGGGCACGCTGGCCACTCTTCTCGAACCGGCGTGCGCCCGGGTGCATCCCGGAAAACTGGTTCGCGGACTCGCCCGCGTGGTCGAGCGGATGGGCGCGACGATTGCCGAACACACCGAGGTGCTTTCCTGGGAGGCGCACGCCGTCGCAACCTCCCGAGGCACCGTCACGGCGAACTCGATCGTGATCGCCACCGAGGGCTTCGGTGCGGCGGTGAAGCAGATTCATCGCCGGGTTCTGCCGCTGTACTCACTCATGATCGCCACCGAACCGCTTCCCGAGTCCTTCTGGGACGAGGTCGGCATCGAGCACGGCCACACGTTCAGCGATTTCCGCCACCTGCTCATCTACGGTCAGCGCACCGCCGACAACCGGTTTGCCTTTGGCGGGAGAGGTGCGCGCTACCACTGGGGCAGTGCCATCCACCCGGGATATGACCGTGCACCACGCGTGTTCGAGCACCTTCGCCGCGCACTCATCGAACTGTTCCCGCAGGTTTCGACGGCCGCGATCACGCACCGCTGGGGCGGCCCGATCGGGGTTCCCCGTGACTGGCACGCCGCGGTGGATTTCGACGCGGCATCCGGCATCGCCTGGGCCGGCGGATACGTGGGCGACGGCCTGAGCACGACGAACCTCGCCGGCCGCACGATCGCCGATCTGGTCACGGGCACCGAGTCCGAACTCACCGAATTGCCGTGGGTGAACCACCGATCGCGTTCCTGGGAGCCGGAGCCGCTGCGCTTCATCGGGGCCAACCTCGGCCTGGTCGCCATGGATATCGCTGACCTGGAGGAACGCGTCACCCGCAGACCCTCGCTCGCCGCGAAGGTCATGGCGCCGCTCGTCGGCGGCTAGACGATATGAGTATGAGCTCGGCCTCTTGAGGCTGGGGCCTCCGTTCGAGTAGACGTGGGTTACCAGCCCGTGGAGGTTGGCCTATCCACAGTCGAATGTTGGAGGCCCCAGTTGATCGAATATCGTAGTTTCGTTGGTCTGGATGTGCACGCGCGCACCGTTGAGGGTTGCGTCATCGACGCGACGACCGGCCAGATTGTTCATCGAAAACTCAAGGCGAATACGCCTGAGGTTGTGTCGTGGGTGGCGTCGTTGCCGGGTCCGCCGACAGTCACTTATGAGGCCGGGCCGACCGGGTTCGGCCTGTTTCGGCACCTTGTCGCGGCCGGGATCGATTGTCACGTTGCTGCCCCGTCGAAGTTGCAGCGTCCGAGCGGCGACCGGGTCAAGACCGATACCCGAGATGCGGAACACCTCGCGAAGCTGCTACGGCTTGGGCAGATCGTCGAGGTGACCGTCCCGACGCTCGAGGCCGAGGCGGTCCGCGACGTCGTGCGGGCACGAGAGGACACGAGGCAGGTGTTGATGGGCAATCGGCACCAGCTGTCGAAGCTGTTGCTGCGCCACGGGCTCGTCTATGACGAAGGTGCCGCCTGGACGGCCAAGCACGACCGGTGGTTGCGGGAGCACCGCACCAGCGGCGACCGGTCGTTCATGACCGCGTTCGACGCCTATTACGAGGCCGTCACCCAAACCGTCGCCCGCCGGGACCGCCTCGACCGGGTCATCGGGGGCCTCGCCGCGAACTCGTCGTTCACCCCGATGGTGAACCGTCTCGGCTGCCTCCGCGGAGTATCCGCCCTGACCGGGTTGGCGTTGGCGGTCGAGATCGGCGACTGGCACCGCTTCACCGGGAAGACCATCGGCTCCTTCGTCGGACTGGTCCCCTCGGAGTACTCCTCAGGCCAGTCGAGGGTCCAGGGCGGGATCACCAAGACCGGCAATTCACATGTCCGCCGACTGCTGGTCGAGGCCGCCTGGCAGCATCGCCGCGACTACAGTCCATCCCGCCAATCGATCCTGCACGCCAGGTGGGAGAAAGCACCAGCGCCAGCCCGTCTTCGCGGCCAGGCCGGTAACGCACGCCTGCATCGACAATGGGTCGCGTTCACCGCCCGCCGGAAGCGACCCGTCGTGGCCAACACCGCGATCGCCCGCGAACTCGCCGGCTGGTGCTGGTCGCTGGCCGTCATGGACGACTGACCAAAGACCGCTGATCATCGGCCGATCGTGTCGGCGAACACGTGGAGCGACCCGCTATACAGCTATGGACAACAGCATCTTCGGATGGTGTGA
>CALMSL010000111.1 GCA_937872445.1 uncultured Microbacteriaceae bacterium
CCCACGGGCCGCCCCCTTCGCGGGGCGGCAATTGCAGCGTCACGATCTCGAACCCGCGCAGCGGCATGATGATGCGGCCCTGCTCGTCAGTGCGAACACTCCTCCTCGGCTCGCCAAGAAGGTCACACACGGAAACGATGCTCATCGGGTCCAGACCGCCGATCACCGACTGTCCGGACTCCCCAGTCGATTCGTAGAGTCTGAGGAGACTGCCCACCGCGTGGGGTTGCATGCCCGCGATCACGGCGCTGCCGGAGTCGATCCTTGGCCGAATGAGGTTGCTGTCGCCGGGCAACTGCGCTCGCGGAATCACCAGAATCGGCGTGTTCAGCCCTGCCGCCATCGCCACGACAGGGGACTGCTTCCATGAACCGTTGTGTGGAAACACGCGGAGTCGGGTGAGGGTTTTGCCCTCGGCCTCGCCGTGGGGATCAGGATCGTAAGCGCTCCTGACGAGTGGGATGCGCATCCTGGGCCCGAGAGCATCTACGCCGTACTTTGAGTCGTTGGCGACGGCGATTCCCGCATCCGGTGAGCCGAGGTCAGCCCAGCGCAGCATGGAGCCGAGGTAGCCATCCGGGTTGCGGCGCGTTGCGGAGAAAGGGGTTTCGACCCAGAGGTCGGGAGACGACAGCCGCGAACCGAAGGACATGGCGAGGCCGGGCACCCCTGCAATCGGGCTGCCTCGCTCGTGCCAGTCAAGTTCGACCTCGTAGTCGATCCACGGCATGTCCGCGTAAAAAAGCGTGCGGATTATCGCGGTCGATGAGTCGAATCGATGCACTGTCGAAAGCACAGTGCGCACCTGACCATGCTCCAGAATCTCGGGAGAAGGGCGGCCAAGGAGGACCCGCTCTGAGTCCACTTCGTCGGTCACCCAGGAGGTCATCGCGTGAGGCAATTCGTGAGTGAGAACGAGCGCGCCGAATCCCAGTTCCGGGCGAAGTTGGCGAATGCTTTCCGGGCTGCTCGGGCCGCGACCGACGACCACTTTGCGCAGGGACTTGTCCCAGAGGGTCGTGATGATCCCACTGTCGGGTTGCAGCTGCGCCCGGAGGTACGGTGAGTCAATCTCGAAGTGCCGTGAGCTAGTGGATGGCGTCACCCGTACCCTGTGTGGTCCGGTCAATCCGGATTCAGTCAGCCGGAATTGGCCTGATTCGAACGGGCCGAGTTCTGCGACGAACACGAGATCGCCGTCACGGGTCACTTGCGTCGGGATCGCGGTGCCGTCCAAAGTTTCGACGCCCGAGCAGGTGCCAAGCATCGCGCGAGGAACGGTGACGAGATCGCGTCGGCGCACTCCCATGGAGTTGATTGCGACAATCTGCTCTGGTCCGCCGGGAGTGGTCAACGCTGACACCGCTCGCGAACGAACATTGCTCGCAATCTGCGCGGCACGCGTGGCATCCCGCTGTTGATCGTCGTACGCAGCGCCGACCGCGGATCCGCCGAGGATGTCGTGGAACTGGTGGTGCAGAACCGCCCGCCATCCTTCGGAGAGTTTGCCCCGCGCATCAATGCCAGCGAGTGCCGCGAGTGTTTCGGCTTCAGTCAGTGCGTTCTCGCTGGACCGGTTCATGCGCTTCGCGTCGGCCCGCGACACATAAGTGCCTTCAAACACCCGATCAGATTCTCCGTGAAAGACCGGCAACTCCGGCTCCGTGGCGAGCAGGGCGGTTGCGTAGTCCATGACCGTTGAGCACCGGACTGCGGGGAAGGCCGGCGCTGTTCCCAAAGCCCGAATGGTGTCGAGATCTGCGCGGGTGGGGCCGCCGCCATGATCGCCGACTCCGTAAAAGTAGCAAATCTCCGTGAGCCCATTTCCCACACCGAGAGTGATCAGGTCCCGTGCAAGTCGAGATGCCGTGATCGGGCCGAGGTAGATCGCGGTGCCGATAGCGAGGAGGCGCGTACCATCGTCACCCTCCCACCAATATGCCTGCCAGTGACTTCCCGAGTATGCGAAGCCGGGGTTCGCGCGGTGATGGTAGTAGACCTCAGCTCCGGCGGCGCGTGCCAACTGGGGCAAATTGCCGCTTTGCCCGAAGGTGTCTGGTGCGAACAGCACTGTCGGCGAGACCCCCAGGCTTTCGCGCGAATATTCCACCCCTTCGGTGAGTTGTCTGGCCTGGGCGACACCACTGGGAATATTGACGTCCGACTCGACCCATTGCAGCGTTGCCGGCTCAAGGCGACCCTGTCGAATGAGTTCGGTCAGCTCAGCGAAAAGTTCCGGGTGTGATGCTTCGACCTCCGCGTACCCGCGTGCCTGCGAGTGCGTGAACCGAAACTCGGGGTAGTCGGAAAACAGCCCGACCACGCTGCGCATGTCGCGGAAAATCACTTCTCGGGTGTCTTCGTACGTCCACAGCCAGGCAAGATCGATGTGGGAGTGGCCGATGCAGTGAATGCGGAATTTTTCGAGAGCCGTGTCGAGCCAGTCCAGTGCTTGGAGAATGCCCGGTCCTCCCAACAGCTGAGCGAGTTCCGTGGTTGCCGCCGCGGTGAAATCGTGGGGAACGAGGTCGGCGAACGCGCGAACGGCAGCGTGCTCCGCGCCGGTTCGAGCGAACTCCCGTGCGAGCTCCAACCGTGCCAGTGCGAGATCGAGGACGTGCCACCGTTCGCGGAGCGCTGGTGTCGTGAATTGGACGGTCACCCCGGTACGGCCCCAGTCGCCGTCGAGGGCCACCGGTGTCGGCAACACGCGCAGGAGCAACTTCCCATTGTCGCCCCGCCTGATGGCGGGAATGACGTCGATGAGCGCAGGGCCGGAGGCGACAACGGGTACCGCGTCGCCGAACACACGAATGTCGTCGACGAATATGTCGATCGGGCGCAGCGAGTTTATGGTCAGCTGAAGCGGTTCTCCGACAATGGATACTCCGCCAATCGACTGCGGCAACTCCAGCTCCAGTTCGAGTTCTACTCCGAGGTCGGCTTCGACCGAAAACGACTCGAACACCCCGACTTGACGAAGGTGGTACGTTTCGATGTTCATGACAACGGTGTGCTCAGTGCCGTCGTGGGCACGAGACGTCCAGCGATGGGCGAGCCAGCCAGATTCCGCGCTCAGGGACGCTGCCTCGAGTCGCCGCAGCGCGCCCTGAACGACTGCGTCCCTGTCCGACGGTTCGTGACTGGTCATTGATGTTCTGCTCCTGCGACGTTGTCGTCTTCCGCGAGCGTGATGCTGACGCCAGTGTCAAGTGTTTCGCCTGGCTTCAGGACAGGCGCTCCCGCGTGAGGATTGCCGCGCTCGTCCCCGAAAAGCGGCGAGTTGCTCGGTTCGATTCCCAGCGCCCAGCCGCCGCGTGCTGGCCACACCCACTGGAAAAGGCGCGGAAGGGTGGCGACATTCCACTCGAGAATTGCCTGGCCACCCTGCCGTGGCGCAACGGTCACACGCCCGCGCGGCGAAACGTGCTCAAACACAGACTCTGCGAGCGTCGGCGCGGGGCGTGGGAAGAGCGCGGCGTCGTTGCTGTCGAGCGTGTCACGTTGCGGCCGCACTTCGCACGCGCCGACCGCACCGGGGGATGTTTCCTCACTCTCCACGAAAACACGCGTCCCGTCGTCGAGAAACGGCGCACCAAAGTTCACGTGATACAGAAGCGCGGCTGGTGCGGGCGCGAGTCCTTCGTTGTGGATTCGGTCGGTGACGTCGAGGCGCGGCGTGCCCGTGCGTGACACGATGCTCCGCTCGACGGTGATGCGCCGTCCGAACAGTTCAATGCTGCCAATGAGCCCGGTCACAGTGACAACGATGTCGCCATCGACAACGTCGCGTCGGTAGACAACATCGGTTGCCGGCGTGACGTTGTGGCTGCCGTGCATAGGCAGTCCGTCGCGTGCAGGGCCGATGTTTTCCAGACCGCAGGTGACGAGCATCCCACCCGTGAAGCGGGACAAGAACCCTGAAGTCGGGCCAGTAGCATTGCGTGCCGCAAGTGGTGCGGCGGAACGCCAGGATACGGGCGAGCCGCGGTGCCAGAGCGCGCCGATGTCCAGACCGCGCTGGGGAAGCACTTCGAAGCTCAATCCCCCGGCGAGGCGTACGTCAATCACGCGAAAGCCGTCGGTGTCCACAGCGTCGCGAACCTCGGCAAGCGCATCGAGTCGCGACACCTTTCCCGAGCGAAGAAGTTCGCCCGCCGACACCATCCCCCGCACGTCCATCATTTTGTGCCTTCCGCCGAAGCGACGTGCGCGGAGCTTTCGGGGGTTGCGCGAGGAGGTCGTGCGACGAGGACTTCGGCCTCGCCAGACAGAACTAGCCGGCCGGCGCCAAAGGGGACGACTACGGTCGCACCCCGTTCGAGCTGCTCCTCGTGGCCACCCGCGCTTCGCAATAGCGCTGTGCCGTCCGTCACAATCAGCACGGCGAAACCAGGCGCAAGTTCCGTTGTTCCTGCGATGATTGTGCGCCCGAGCCGAAAGAACTCATCGGCGCGCTGGGGGAGTATCGAGTTCCCTGTGCGGTGCGCCGTGATGAGTGCGCTGACTTCTGCGGGTGAGAGCCCGCGTCGATCGACGGCATCCAGCGCGACATCGAAGCCGAGTCCGAGGTGGCCGTCGACCGCTCCGTCGAGTTCGAATCCCTGCCATTCGAGAAGGATGGAGAGGTCTTCCGGCTCCTGAAGCTCTGCCAGGAAGACGCCCTCACCGATCGCATGGAGTGTGCCAGCCGGCACGAATACTGCGTCACCGGTGACGACGCAAATTTCGTGCAGTAGCGGAAGGATCTCGTTGACCGCCTGAGTCGCGACGAGGCGCGCAAGGCTGCCACGGTCGAGGTCCTCTTTCAGACCAAGGTGAATGGTTCCGCCGTTCAGGATGTACCACCCTTCCGCTTTGCCATGGGGTCTCCCTAAATGGGTGCGTGCGAACGCGGTGTCCGGGTGTGCGTGCACGGGAAGACGCTGCCCGGCATCCAGAAGCTTGACGAGGAGCCTGGTGTCGGAGCCAAAGCGTGCAAGGTGCTCCGGTCCCAGCCACCCTTCGGGATCGGCTTTGATCGTGTCGGCAAGCGTCCGCCCGTCCGGCAAAACGGTGAGTCCAAGACGGGACTTGCCAGCAAGACACGTCACGGATGCGACCCAATCCTCTGGAACGCGGAATCCTCTTGTTGCCTCTCCGTGGGCAGGAGCGCCACGGAACGCGGCAATTTTTTCGCCGCCGCGGTAAAACCGATTTGCAGGCTGGTGTGCCGGCAGCGTCAATGGTGTGAGCATGTCAGTTGCCTCCCTGGGGCAAGTTGGCGGTAGTGCCTGATGGTGCGTCGAGCAGCCGGTCAAGCGAGCCGGGCGAGATCGTGCCGCCGCTCATCCGGATGGCGGCGCTCGCGGCGGCGGTTCTCGCTGCCTCACGGGGTCCGAGCCCCGACCAGAGAGCGAACAGAAGCCCAGCGGTGAGGGCGTCGCCGGCGCCATTCGTGGATGACCAATTCGAGACCGGCAACGGTGGCTGCCAGAGTTCCACATCGCCCCAAATCTCTGCAAGTGGGGCAAGAACCGCCCCACCTTTGCTCAGTCGCGCCGACCCGGCAGTCTTAAGGAATACCCCGTTCGCGCCCGCGGACAGCGCGACGACAGCAACGCCCTGGTCAAGGAACGACGCGGCCAGCCGCTCCACTACTTCGATGGAGAACGGTTCGTCAATCTTCAGTGCCGACGTGATGTCGTCGAGGCTCGGGCTCGCAACGTCGACTTCGGGAAGCACGTGTTTGAAAATTCCCTCCCAGTCGAGCGCAGCGACGCTCGAGTTGGGATCTACGACGGCGAGGTCGATCGAAGTTGTTGCGCCGGCTTCGTGCGCGCGTCCAAGC
>CALMSL010000112.1 GCA_937872445.1 uncultured Microbacteriaceae bacterium
TCTGAAGGCCCTCTCGGCGTCACGATTCGATACAGTCAATGCATGACTGCGGGTGGGGGCTCGGTTCAGCATCGCATCGTGCTGGCCTCTCCGGCAGAGGATTTGCCTCCCGAACGGCGCCCGAGGCCGGGGCCAATCGCGGTTCTGCCTGAACCGAACGAGTTTTTCGTTTCCGCGATTCGGGCCGCAGGTGGAACGGTGGAACCGCTCTCCGCTGCCACACGGGGAGTCGTCTGGCTTTCGTACGACCGAGCCGCGGAGTTTGCCGGCGTACTGGACCGGTATCCGGGTGTCGACTGGGTTCAGCTTCCCTGGGCGGGTGTTGACGCGTTCGAGGACATCCTCACAAAGCATGCGGGCACTGTTCGTCCGCTGTGGACGAGCGCGAAAGGCGCCTATGCCGAGCCGGTCGCCGAACACGCCCTCGCTCTGACTCTCGCGCTCATGAGGGAGCTGCCCGCGCGCGTGGTGGCGCGCAGCTGGGGGCCCAAGATTGGCTCATCCCTGTACGGCGCCACCGTGGTCGTCATTGGAGCAGGCGGTATCGCGATTGAACTCCTGAGGCTCCTCGCCCCGTTTCGCACGCTCGTCACCGTGGTTCGGCGAAGTTCGCAGCCTGTCGGCGGCGCACACCGCACCGTCACGAGCGAACGACTTCGCGACGTGCTCCCGCAGGCCGACGTGGTGGTGGTGGCGGCCGCGATGACCGGGCCGACGGCGAAAATTATCGGGCCGGAAGAAATTGCGTTGATGAAAGACAGTGCCATTCTGATCAATGTCGCGCGCGGTGGGCTTGTTGACACGGATGCGCTGACGGAGGCGCTCGCGTCGGGGAGGATTGCGGGTGCCGGCCTCGACGTCACCGATCCGGAGCCGCTCCCGGACGGGCATCCGCTGTGGTCGGAACCCCGTGCGATCATCACGCCGCACAGTGCCGACACGCCCGAAATGACCGCGCCGTTGCTGGCGGAGAGAGTAAAAACTAACGTGCGGGCTTTCTTGGGCGGCGCAAAATTCGAGGGAATAGTGGACCCGGAGGCAGGATATTGACTCTGTTGTGGGTGGGTTCGTACACGGAAAACATGGGTGGGTTCTCCCGCGGGATTTCGGCTGTTCGCCTTGGCGCAAAGGGCCTGGAGTTTGCGGGTTTCGGCATCGCAACGTCATCGCCGTCCTACGTCATCCAGTCCACCGTCCCCGGCGTTCTGTATGCGGTCGATGAGGCGAATGGCCGAGTGGAGGCGTTTCGCCGGAAGGGCAAGTCTTCTGCGCTTGTTTCGCTCGGTGGGCAGGCGACTTCCGGCACACAGCCGTGCCACCTCGCCGCGACGACCGAATGGCTGTATGCGGCAAACTACGGCACCGGTGAGGTGGATGTGTTCCCTCTGGATGCCGAGGGCGGTATTGGGGAGTTGCACCAATCGTTGATCTCCACTGGCTCAGGGCCGAAGCCGCAACAGGATGGGCCGCATGCCCACTCGACTCTCGCTTTCGGTGACACGGTCGTCACCGCAGACCTGGGTACCGACCGGGTGAACGTGTACCGCTGGTCCGACGGACAGCTGGGTTTGGAGTCGTCACTCGAGTTGCCGCCGGGCACCGGGCCTCGAGACTTCGCCGTGCCGCCTACCGCGGGCAAGATATTCCTCCTCGGCGAACTTGGCGGAGCGGTATTTGCGCTCGGCGGTGGGCGCAATCTTCAAGTCGTGCAGGCTGGCCACTCCGGCGCGGCACCCGGGGATCACGCCGCAGGGCTCGTCGCCGATGCGACCGGTCGTTTCCTCTACACGGCGCTTCGCGGGTCCAATCGCGTTGTGGCGATCGATGCCACGACTTTGGCGCCGATTGCCGACCTCCCAAGCGGAGGAGACATCCCACGCGGCCTGTGCCGTGTCGGCAACCTGCTGCTCGTTGCGAACCAGAACTCGGGCACCATCGCCGCGTTCCAGCTGGACCCCCAATCCGGTGTTCCCCTGATGGTGGGCACGCCGATGTTCATCGACTCGCCAATGTGCCTGCTCCCCGACTTCTCGTGACGCGGCCACGTGGCCGGAGAGAATCGCCGGGCCGCAATCTTTGATAAAGTGACAAGCTGAATCGCCATTCCTCGATAGCTCAATTGGCAGAGCAGCCGGCTGTTAACCGGCAGGTTCTTGGTTCGAGTCCAAGTCGGGGAGCCACACCGTACCCCCGTTAACGTTTCTGACGGTCGCTGGTATCGCTACGGAGAGAATCGGGAGACTCGGGGTGGCATCAGTTGCGAAGAATCGCGAAGAGTCGGCCGCCCTGCGTGCCGGCCTCGCGGTGGGGCTCGCGGCTGCGGCGTACGGGGTCTCCTATGGCGCGCTCGCGGTCGCAGCAGGTCTTGACGTCTGGCAGACCTGTGTCATGAGTCTGCTCATGTTCACGGGCGGCTCTCAGTTCGCGTTCATCGGCGTCATCGCCACGGGTGGGGTTGCCGCCGGGCCGACCGCGATTGCCAGCGCGGCAATCCTCGGCATCCGAAACGGGATTTACGGCGTGCGTGTTGCGCCCATCATCGGCGGGCCGTGGTGGAAGAAAGTTGCCGCCGCCTGGGTCACCATCGATGAAACCACTGCCGTCTCCACGAACCAGCCCACCAGGCGCAGCCAGCGGATCGGTTTCTGGACCACCGCGGCCGCAACGTTCGTCGGCTGGAACCTCACAAGCCTGATCGGCGCGCTCATCGGGGATGCGCTCGGCGACCCGCGCGTCTGGGGGCTGGATGCCGCCGCCGCGGCGGCGTTCGTCGGTTTGCTGTGGCCTCGACTCCGCCACGTGCAGACCATCGCCGTGGCCAGCGCGGCGGCGGTGGTCGCGATCGTCCTGACCCCGGTAATACTTCCCGGCCTGCCGGTTCTCGTTGCCGGCGTCGTCGCCGTTGTTGTGGGCGCATTCAACTGGTTCGCCAATTCAGAACCGCCGCTCGTGCCTCTGGAGAGGGAGGGCGCGTGACTCTCTGGCTTCTCGTGATCATCGCGTCACTCGCGTGCCTCGCGCTCAAGCTGACCGGCTACCTGGTGCCGCCGTCGGTTCTGGACAAACCTGCGCCGTCCCGGATCGCCAGCCTCCTGACGGTGGCTCTGCTTTCGGCACTCGTCGCAGTGCAGACGCTCGGCTCCGGAGCCGGTCTCCAGTTCGACGCGCGGGTGCCCGCTCTCGTCGTCGCGGTCGTCCTGTTCGCGTTGCGGGTGCCGTTCGTGATCGTCGTGGTTCTCGCGGCCGTGACGGCCGCGCTCATCCGGTTAAGCGGCTGGGGCTGATTCGGCGCCGGTCAGTAGCCTTCGAGGTGATCCTGGCCCGGCATCCAGCTGAGCCCGGGCACACCCCATCCGTTCTTCTTCACAGCCTTCCTGGCGAGGCGTCCCTGTTCGTGGTTCAGCCGGTCCGCATACAGGATGCCGTCGAGGTGATCGAACTCGTGCTGGAGGATGCGGGCGAGCCAGCCGGATGCGCGCAATTCGTACGGCGCACCGTCAAGGTCGACCGCGTGGAGGATAGCTCCGTCTGCCCTGCGGAGCGGGAATCGTTCGCCGGGAATGGACAGGCACCCCTCGGATTCGGCCTCGTCGTCTGGTTCGCCGACCGTCACCGGGGTTACCCACAGGCGGGGGTTGATCGCCGTTCCACTCGTGTGCACGCCGTCGTCGCCCGTCCAGTCGAAGACGAACACGCGCACATCCACACCCACCTGCGGCGCGGCAAGGCCCACCCCAGGAGCGGCCTTCATCGTTTCGATCATGTCCGAAACAAGCGTGCGCAGGGAATCATCGAATGCGGTGACCGGGCGTGCGGGTTGGTGGAGCACCTGATCGCCGGTGATGCGGATGGAAAGAACGGCCATTCGCCAAGATTATCGTGGCCGCAACAGGTAAAGTCGTGGGGTGCCACCTGACCTGAGTGACTTCACGGACCATTTCGTGACGCTCACCCCGAACCAGTGGCTGGGAATCCCGGTTGCGCTCATTGCCGCAGCCTTTCTTGCCCTCGGTGCTCAGTTTCAACACCGCGGCGTCGGGCGCGTCGAGGCCGATACGGGAGAAATCGACACCAGTCCGGGCCTCAGCCCCAAACAGATTCTTCTCCTGCTCGGCCGGCCGTCCTGGGTGATCGGCACCGTCATGCTCGGGCTCGCGGTGCTGCTTCAGCTCACGAGCCTGTATTTGGCCCCCATCATCGTGGTGCAGCCGCTCGGTGCCACCGCCCTCGTCATCACCGCCATCGTGAATGCCCGAGTTTCCAAAGTCGCACTCGACGGCAAATCGATCCGGGCGATCGCGTTTTGCGTCGGCGGCGTAGGGCTGTTCGTCACGGTCGCGGCGTTCACCGCGAAATCAAGTCCGATCAATGCGGCCCAGCTCGGGGTGATTCTGGCGATTCTCGGTGTCATCACGATGGGGTTCTCTCTCGCGTTCGCGTTCCTTCGGGACCGGTTCAAGGCGATCGCGTTCATCCTCGGCGCGGGCGTGCTGTATGGCTTTGTGGCGACGCTGGCGAAGGTCGTCATCGACCGGGCGAAAACCGGCGACTTCGAGTGGCTCACCGTCACCTGCATCGTTGCGCTGCTCGCTGCGGCGATTTTGGGCGGATACTTCGT
>CALMSL010000113.1 GCA_937872445.1 uncultured Microbacteriaceae bacterium
GCTGATAGCGCGAAGTTGCAGACGCCATGATGGATTGGCCAAAGCTGCTGTCGACTAAGCGAATCGGGCATGGGGCGCGAGGCGGAGAGGGTCAGCAGGCGCCGCGAACCGAATTCAGCCGAGACTACGACCGGATTATCTTCTCTTCGGCATTTCGACGCCTGCAAGACAAAACGCAGGTCTTTCCGTTGGCCAAGAGCGATTACGTGCGAACTCGGTTAACTCATAGTCTAGAGGTGGCCAGTGTCGGCAGATCACCTGGGATGCTTGCTGCGGACGTCATTCGTGCGAAGCAGCCGGAACTCGGAGATACCGTTGTCCCACAGGATGTGGGCACCATCGTGGCCACAGCGTGTCTCGCTCATGACATTGGCAACCCCCCATTCGGTCACGCCGGCGAATCCGCGATACGGGAGTGGTTCCAGGCGTCAGGCACGCTGGAGCAAGTTGGGATTGGCGGAGCGAAGAAACAAGACCTACTGGCGTTTGAAGGCAACGCTCAGGGGTTTCGCACCCTTTGTACACTGCAGCAGTTCCCTCAGCCTGGTGGACTCCAGCTCACATGCGCGGTGCTCGGCGCCTTCACTAAGTACCCAAGGGCATCAGAGGTCGACGCCTTCCAGAGCGGTGGCATAAGCGGACACAAGTTTGGGTTCATGCAGAGCGAAGCAGAGCTTTTTACTGAGCTCGCGGGTGAACTTGGGCTCGTTCCGAAGCCGGGGCCTTCGTTGGCGTGGCACAGACATCCACTAGCGTTTCTGGTGGAGGCCGCCGACGACATCTGTTATCACGTCATGGATATCGAGGACGGGTTCAAGACTGGATATGTGTCCTACGAGGAGATTGAAACACTTCATCGGCAGTGGCTACCCGCTGCCCGGTGGCGGCGAAGTGTAGAGATTGACGACGTCCAGCGTCGAGTTGAGTACTTCCGTGCCATCACTGTGGGTGAGATGGTTCGGGAAGTGGTCGAAGCCTTTGACAAGAACTACGAGAAACTCATGAGTGCGTCCTTCGACGAGGAGATTTCTGCGCACATTCAGCGAGCGAAGGAGTTCAGGGCGTTCAAGACCCTGGCA
>CALMSL010000114.1 GCA_937872445.1 uncultured Microbacteriaceae bacterium
GGGTACTCACTGTCGTTTCGAAGTGGGCGCCTCCAACCGAAGGGACGAAAGACTGCACCTAGTGGCGGTTCGAATTGCGCCATCACTGCCTCATACACACTGATGTGCCCGCCATTGTGGGTTGGCCGAAGGCCCTGCGTGACTAGCAATGCCGCGAGTGCTTTGCGCGCGGCGTCATAAGCGAGCTGAAATTCTCCGACGGCGTCCGTGCCTTGAGCCGACCGGGAGGTGCGGATGTGGGCGCGAGCCTGGTCCAAATAGAGGTCAGCGAGTTCCCGGTTCGCCGGGATTCTTTCCAGTCGGCGCTCGGCAAGCAGTCGATCGATGGTGCCGCGCCCTTGTTCCCATCGTAAAATCATGCGCCGTGCTCCTCGTCAAGGGATATAGGAACGAGCGGCCGATCTTTGACATTCCGAAGAAACAAGTCCTTGGCGTCATCCCACTGGCGTCGAGTCGCGGAACGGATGTTTGTTTCTCGCCCGATCTCCTTCGTTGCTCGCTGGGCTGCCTCGAACAACTCCGTTCGGTCGATGTCTCCCACGACTATGACGTCAATGTCTTGCGGATCGGGGCCACTTTCACCGTCGAATCGGGCGGCCCAGGACCCGTAGATGAATGCCTTCTCGACTCCTGCGACTCCTCGGAGAATTTCAGGGAGGAGCGCCAGCGGCCCGTACCCGTACTGGACGATGGTGGCGACGGCCGGGAACAGCGGATGTTCGCGATTGACGCGAACGTATCGATTGCGGCCGGAGGTCCTCGCCGTCAAGAACCCTGACGATGTGAGGCGGTCGAGTTCGCGGAGTACAGTCGGGAGGCTCACCCCGGCTTTGCGTGCCAGTTCACTCGCGGTGCGCTCGACATCTGGAAAGAGATACAGGGCGGCAAGAAGTTCTCCTTGCGTGTTTGAACGAAGGAGGGGCACCAACAGTGGGACCGCAGGTTTCATGAAAGTAAGCATATCAAATATTTGATGAAAGTCAGTGTGCTGCAAATCGTCCACGCAATCCTCCGTGCAATGTGTGGTGCGACCATCCTGCCCCGCTGCACCGACAAGTCGGCAAAGCTTGACATGGTGTAAATAATTCTTTACAGTCTTCAATGTCAAATAAATCATACATGGAGGACTGAATGACTTCGGAAGAAAAGAGCGTCTGGATCATGGGCGTCGTGGCGGTGGCCACGTATGGGATTTACCTCAGCACGATTTTCTCGCTCGCGGATGGCCCGATCCAGGAGGTTGCGTACGCGTGGCCCATGGTGTGGACGATCATCGGTGCGATCGTGGCATCCATCATCTTGCACATCCTGGTGGCCGCGATCTGGCCGAGGGAGGCCGGCAAGAAGGATGCCCGCGACACGGAGATCTCCCGGTTCGGCGACTTCGTCGGTAGCGGGTTTGTCAGTGCGGGGGCGGTCGCCGCGATGATCATGGCGATGCTCGAGTGGGACCTGTTCTGGATCGCGAATGTGATCTACCTCGGCTTCATGCTCTCGGCCGTTCTCGCGACGGTGGCGAAGGTTGTCGCCTACCGTGGAGGTTTTCAGCGGTGGTGAAGCCGACCATGGTGACCAACAACATCCGGGCCCTGCGGTTTGCTCACGGTGAGTTGACGCAAGCGGAGTTGGCGGAGCGTGTCGGGTTGACCCGGCAGACGATCATTGCGATCGAGCAAGGCAAGTATTCGCCGTCCCTTGAGGTGGCGTTCCAGATTGCGCAGGTGTTCGGGGTTGCCCTGGACGATGTGTTCCAGTACCCGGATGCCAAGGAGGCAGGCCAATGAAAGCTGTAGTTCAAGACAAGTATGGTTCGGCGGAGGTGCTCGAGTTCACCGAGATCGACCGGCCCGTGCCGAAGCCGAACGAGGTGCTTGTGCGGGTGACGGCGGCCGGCGTGAACATGGCCGACTGGCACCTGATGGCGGGCAGGCCAACGATCATGCGGCTGTTCGGGTTGGGGTTTCGGGCGCCGAAGCAGCGCATCCGCGGTTCGGATGTTGCTGGCGTCGTGGAGGAGGTCGGCTCCGAGGTGACGCAGTTCGCGCCGGGCGATGAGGTGTTTGGTTCCGCGGATGCGGCGTTCGCCGAGTTCGCGGTGACGACGGAGAAGCGCTTGTTGCCGAAGCCCGCGAATGTGCCGTTCGAGCAGGCGGCGGCGGTGCGGATGGTGGGCGACACGGCGCTGAAGGCACTGCGCGCGGGCGTCGGCGGGGAGCTGGAGGCGCTCGCCGGGCAGCGCATTCTCGTGATCGGTGCCGCCGGTGGCGTGGGTAGCATGACCGTGCAGTTGGCGAAGCATTTCGGTGCGACGGTGACGGGTGTGTGCAGCACCGAGAAGGTCGACTTCGTGCTCTCGATGGGCGCGGAGGATGTGATCGACTACAAGAAGTCCCGACTTTTGGGAACCTACGAGGCGATCATCGACACGGCGGGCGGTCGCTCGCTGGAAGTGTTGTGGAAGCGGCTCGTGCCCAAAGGCCGACTCGTGATTGTGGGTGCGGAGGGCGGGAACGCGTTCCTCGGATTGCTGGGCCGCAGCCTGCGTGCCGCGGTGCTCGGGCCTTTCGTGCGTTCCAAAACCATCACCCTCGTGGCGGTCGAGACGCCGGATGACCTGGCCATCATGCGCGACCTGCTCACTTCCGGCGCGATCACTGCGCCCATCGAGCGCACGTTCCCGCTTAGTGGAGTTGCGGATGCCATTCGACACCTTGAGGCAGGGCGCGCGATGGGGAAAGTGGTTGTGGTTCCCTGACCCCTTATGTGCGCGAGACTCGGCTTGGAAATCGTCAACCAAGGAAATCGCTGACACGTTCGAGCAAGCCACTTGGCTCTCGCAGTTCGCACTCCCAAACGGTCATGACCCTCCACCCCATAGATTCAAGCTTCAGGGTCGTACGGAGATCTCTATCTGTCGTTGCTGATCGCTTGTTGGCCCAGAATTCAGCGTTGGTTTTCGGTGTCACAGATCCGTATTTGCAATTGTGGCTATGCCAGAAGCATCCGTTTACAAAGATGACTTTACGCCGACCGGTAAATACCAAGTCAGGGCGGCCAGGGAGACTCCGCACATTGACTCGATAACGGTATCCGTGCGCGAAGAGGAGTCGACGCAACACCATTTCGGGTCCGGTGTCGCGGCTTCGAATCTGCGACATGTTGTGCCGACGCCGTTCAGGCGAATGAACGTCCATTTGACTCAATTTATCTTTCATCTCGAGGCAAATCACCATCACCCCAGTTTGGGGCTCGACTATGCCACGAAGGACGCAATTGAATATTTGTAGGGTAGTTTCGGGGCAGAAGCGCTTATCGGGATACGCAGATACACGAGGTTGTGGCTTGTCAGAGGCATTGGTGATACCACGGAACTACCTTATGCATCACGGCCCAGAAATTGCGTCGCAGCCCGATTGTCGCGACGCCAGCTCATCGACCGAGGCGTTTAATGGAACTTGAAGATACGCCACCCGGTGCGCTTCTTATGTCATCGATGCGGGCTGTCGGCTACTCGTTGCAAACGGCGATAGCTGACATCGTCGACAATTCCATCTCCGCTCACGCTTCTCAAGTAGATATTTTCTTTGACGCGGGAGTCGAAGTCCCATTCCTGGCAGTGCTGGACAATGGCGACGGCATGAGTAAATCGGAAGCCCGTGAAGCCATGACTTTGGCGGGCAACCCAGCCACAGACGACCGAGATGACGATGATCTGGGAAGATTTGGGCTTGGCCTTAAGACCGCTTCGTTGTCGCAATGCCGACAGCTAACAGTCCTTACCAAGAAGGATGGCGAGATTACCGCGCTGTCCTGGGACCTTGATGTCATCGAATCTACGAGGCGCTGGTCGCTTGGGGTTCTTGACGATGAGGAGGCTTGGGAACTTCCCTACGCAGAAAAATTGAGAGACGTCGATCACGGGACTCTGGTGGTTTGGCGGAAGCTTGACAGGCTTCTCGCGGCGGATTCCAATCCGTCGACATACCTCGATGCACAGATGGAGGAGGTGAGGCTTCATCTCGCACTTGTCTTCCATCGATTCATAGCGGGTGAGACCTCTAAAACTACGATTCGACTCAACTTTGTTGAGGTCCCCGCTACAGACCCGTTTCTCTCCAAGTCACGTCTCACCCAATTGCAGCCCGAGGAAGTCATCAACATTGGGGATTCCAAAGTGGTTGTGCAGGCTTTTACCCTTCCGTTCCTAAACCGGATGAGTAAGAGGGAAAGAGATTCAGCGACCGCACTCGGTCTCCTTCGAGACACGCAAGGGTTCTACGTTTACAGGGCACACAGACTCGTTGTCTGGGGAACTTGGTTCCGGCTGGTTCAGAAGACGGAACTAGGAAGACTAACTCGAGTCCGTGTTGATATCCCCAATTCCTTAGACCACCTTTGGGCGCTTGACATAAAGAAGTCTGCCGCAACTCCGCCCGATCTCGTGAGAGCGAGACTTCGTGAGTTGGCAACGACATTTGTTGAACCGAGCCAGCGCGTTCACACCTATAGGGGGCGAAAAAGTTCCTCCTCAGATCCGATTATTCGTGCTTGGAACCTGATTGAAGACCGGGATAAGACGCGATACCAGATCAATCGGCTGCATCCAGCCTTGGCACGGCTCAGCTCGGAATTGGCACCCAAGGAGCTGGGGCTATTCGAGGCGGCCCTGGAACTAGTGGAATCGACAATTCCACTTCAGGATGCTTTCAATCGGATGTCTCGGGATGTTCAAGTCGACCAGGACCAGCATTCTCAAGCTGAGCTGATCGAGTCGTTGCTCCAATTGTGGAGATCCAATACCTCGCATGGAAGTGTTGATCGATTCGTCGATTCGATGATTCGCTGTGAGCCATTTGATGGACTATTCCAAGTCAGGGACGACGTAATTGCACGATTGACAGTTGACGTAGTCGACCCAGTTGACCCAGTGGAGGGATAGGACCGATGCGTGACCTAAACAAGACCCAGGTGGGAATGATCGAGCAGCTTTTGTTGACTTGGGCAACCACCTACGACGGCGTCCCAACCGAAGACGAGCTAAGGGCCACACTTGAGTTATTCCGACTTCAATTCGGCCCGGCCCTGTCGGATACTGACGCCACGGAGATGTTCGATTCAGTGTCGAAGAGACTCGCTGTGCGCATGGATATTGGAACGGTGATCGAAGATGAGAACTATAAGCCATGGGTTTCAGGTCGGCGTTCTGAGATCGACTGGACTCTTTGGACTGCTTATACTTCCTTGCTTATCGATCAAGGTCGGGCGCCGATAGTCATTGATTCAATGAACCGATCCCTGGATCTGATTCTTGACCATCTCGGAAACCCTGCCGATCTAACAGCATGGACACGACGAGGATTGGTGATTGGCGATGTGCAGTCTGGAAAGACCGGAACATATATCGGCCTGATGGACAAAGCCCACGATGCGGGTTACCGAATCTTTGTGATTCTCACCGGCAATACCGAGTCTCTTCGCCGACAAACGCAGGAGCGAGTTGATGAGGGAATGTTGGGTAGAGACTCTGCCAGCGCACTCTTGCCGAAGCGACAGGGCGTGAGTGACGATCAAAGGAACAGGATTGGTGTGGGGTTGCGACTCGAGTCCATTTCGGGACTTGCTTCGACAACAACCATTCTGTCGGACTTCAACATGGCTAGTGCAAAAGCGCTAAACGTTGTCCCGGGAAAGGACTTGTCTATAGTCTTCGTGACCAAGAAGAATAAGCGCATTCTTGATCGTGTCGCTGATTGGCTGCAGTCACAGGCTGGTGCAAACGGGACGTTCGATTTGCCCCTCTTATTCCTTGACGACGAGGCCGACTACGCGTCAGTCAACACGAACAAGGAAGACACCGACCCGACTGCGATAAATTCTGCTATCCGAAGAATCCTGGCTTTGAGCAAACGCAACTCATATGTTGGATTCACTGCAACTCCCTTCGCGAATATTTTCATCAATGATGAGGACGATCAGGATCTTTTTCCTCGCGACTTCATTTACGCACTTGACGCACCATCAAATTACAAGGGCGCGCTCGACCTCTTCTCGGTGGTTGATGAGGATGAGTTTGAGGAAGATGACGGGATTCGAATAATCGAAGATGCCGAGGACATTTTCCCTCTGTCTCATCGCAATCATCATTTCGCTAACCAGCTTCCGCCTAGTCTTCATCAAGCACTTCGGTCTTTTCTTCTGGCGAACGCTATTCGGGACCTACGTGGTGACGAAAGAGATCCACGAGCAATGCTTGTCAATGTCTCTCGTTTCAATTCCGTTCAGGCTTTGGTTGCTGACCTTTTGAGTAACGAACTGGCCCGATATCGCAATGCGATAAACAGTCACTCGGTCACATACGCTCAAGGGGTCCCGAATGTCGAGATGTCTGAGTTGGAAAGAACTTATGCTGCGGAATATTCCGGATCTGAGTTTGAGTGGAAATCGGTCTTGTCCCGGTTGATGTCTGCTGTGGCGGACATCGAAATTCGCGTTGTGAACGCGAAGCGCGATAAGGATCTGGAAGAACGACAAGCGAGAACCGGTGTAGCGAGCCGAAGTATCTCCATTGGCGGGGACTTGCTTAGTCGCGGGCTAACTCTTGATGGCCTCATGATTAGTTATTTTTATCGGCGAACGGCCGCTTCAGACACGCTAATGCAGATGGGGCGTTGGTTCGGCTATAGAGACGGGTATGACGACGTATGCCGAATCTGGCTCTCCGCAGAAACCGTTTCCAGTTACGCGTCAACGGCAGATTCGCTACAGGAGCTCCGCCTTGAGCTGGATCGAATGAGGGCAGAGGACCTTACTCCTCAGCAGTATGGGCTAGCAGTTAAGAATCACCCGGGTGCGCTATTGATAACGGCCCGTAATAAGATGCGGGCCGCGGTGTCCGGGCAGAAATCCATTTCGTTGCGGGGCCGGGTCATTGAGTCTGCATCGCTGTCCGCTGTGCCGGCCGACCTTTTGTCAAACGAGGCGGCTGCGAAAGACTTCTTCTCGACGCTTACATTGAAAGAAGGGCCGCCGTCGGCCGCGAAAAGGGGTAAGCGACGATACATGTGGAGCGCAGTTCCGAAGGCGCTAGTGGCGGATTTTCTATCCGACTTCATCGCAGCGCCTTCAGCAACACTGTTTAGCTCAGACAGCCTCGAACGATTTGTGCGAAATGCTCGAGCGGATGATCTTCAAGCTTGGGATGTTGTCCTCATGAATGGAAAGGGAGATTCCATTTCCTATGGTGGCGTCGCTGTAAATCGCCCTGCGCGAAAGGTTCGAAGGGTGGGGGATGTTTTTTGGATTTCTTCGGCAAAGCGAAGGGTCGCTGGCCCAGGCGATGTCGCAGTCGCACTTACGGAGGAGGAGTTGCGCGAGATTCGCAATGACTACGAGGCGAAGCACGCCGACCCCGTGAAGTCGATGCCAGACCACGCAATTGTGCCTCACCTAAAACGCCCGTTGCTGCTCGTCTACCCGGTCGAAGGGAATCTCGAGGCAACTGACGGCAAGGTTCCTGGAAGTATCAAGAACGTGCTCGTGTCGATTGTGATTGCGATTCCAGGTTCGAAGTCGAACAACACTGAACGGGACGATGACGTTACGTACATGTTGAATGCCGTTGCACAACGATATTGGCTGGCAGATTATGACGCGACCGAGGATGACGATGATCTCGACTGAACCCATGCTGGAGCGCTGGAAGCAAATGGCCGCTGACGGCTCAGCTCAACACTTGTTGGTCGAGGAGCATGAACTGCACCTTTATTTCGGAATCGACCAGGCGGGTCTTCCAATTTTCTTTGCAATCTCAAGCCTTCGCCCTCAACTTCCACTTCTGCGGGGTGTGATGACATCGGCCGTGCGCCAACGCGGCGACGGCCAGTTTGTCGCCACTCTGACTTTGGCAAGCAGCGAGTATATGGACACGTTTATGCGAATGTGTTTGGAACTAGCGAGACGAACCAGTTCGGAAGTTGCCGAGGCAGACGCTCTCGACGCATTTGTAAGAACGCTAAAGCAATGGCAACGATTGCTTGCACACAGTGGGGCGCGGCCGATGTCTGACCGTCAAGTTCGAGGGCTATTGGGTGAGTTGCGATTTGCTCGAAGTGTTCTTGGACAGAAGGTCGGTGCGCGGGATGTAGTTGCTTCCTGGGAAGGGCCACTTGGTGCTCCGCAGGACTTTCGACATGGTGCACTAGGTCTTTTCGAGATAAAGGCCATTCGGGCGAACACTTCATCCGTATTGGTGTCGTCAGTACGACAGTTGGACCCGAGTTCTCCCGAGCGGCTTCATCTCATGACAATTGAGATCGCAGAGAACAATCTTGAAACTAGCGGTGCTGCAGTTTCGTTGTTAGAGGAAGTTGAATCGATGCGGGCCTTTATCGGCACCGATATCGAGGCAACAGAGCAGTTCGAGGACCGCCTTGCTCGACTTGGACTGGACACGACCGAGCCACGCTACCCAGAGCGGTATTACGTTTTTGGCGGAGTCGCCGCCTATGTCGTTGACAGTGAGTTCCCGAGGCTCCTGCAAGCTAACGTGCCGTTGGGTGTAGATGAAGTTACTTATCGGATCCGGCTCGACCATATAGCGCCATTCAAGCGCTCTGTCGAAGATGCCCTCAATCCTCAAAACGACGATCGGCTGGTCCCAGATGTTTGAGGACGTAGAGGAGTATCGGGCAGAGTTTGATAATCGCGTAGCGGCGCTTGCTTCAGTGGGGGGCAGATTCACTGCGGACGCGTTTATTTCAGAAGTAGCTGCCCGTCTTACGGAAGCGGAAGAGGTAAACGCACTAGTCCCTTGCTTCTATTCGGGGGAAGGCTCGCGCGGTCGCAAATTGAGAATTGATGGATATGACCTGGACGACGAAGACGGGCATCTGGTTCTTGCGGTCGCAGACTTTCAACCAGGGGACCAGCAACCACTGGGATCTGCGGACGTAACCCGTTTATTCAGTCAAGCGCAGGCATGGGCCGAGGGCGCTCTCGACGGTAGCCTCCTGGACCAGATCGAGGAAAGCAGCACTGCGTATCAGTTAGCGGCGGACGTATTTGAACGGCGTGCGAGCATTTTCAAAGTCCGCGTCTACTTGGTAACCAATCGACGCCTGAGTTCGCGGCTCAAGCAGCTTCCCAGTGTGATTTCCGGGCAAGTAACTTTCGATTTCCATCCGTGGGACATCGAACGATTCATGAGAGTTGAGGAATCGGCCCTTGGGCGTGAAGAGATCGATATTGATATTCAGGATTGGGCACCCTCGGGCATTCCTTTTTTGAAGGCGGGAGACAACGCGGTTGGCGTGACGACTTATTTGGCGATATTGCCAGGCGAGGTACTTGCGGGCATTTACAGTAAGTACGGCGCTCGCGTTCTTGAATCCAACGTTCGATCATTCCTAAGTACTCGAGGCAAAGTGAATAAGGCGATTAGAGGAACAATCCTTCAAACGCCCGAATTCTTTCTGACTTTTAACAATGGGATAACCGCCACCGCGAGTGAAATCTCGGTGGGGAACATTGCGGGCGAGGCGAGGATCGTCGGAATTCGGGATCTTCAGATCGTCAATGGAGGGCAGACCACAGCATCCATCTTCTACGTAAAGAAAGATGACAAGACCGCGGACTTGCGCAAGGTATTTGTACAGATGAAGCTCGTAGTTGTATCGGGTGATATCGAGGCTGACCTTGTTCCCACAATAAGTCGGTCTGCGAATACTCAGAACACAGTTAGCGAAGCTGATTTCTTCTCGAATCACCCATTCCATCAGCGGATGGAAGAAAAGTCTCGTCGAATCCTGGCGCCAGCGGTTGCGGGCGTTAGATATCAACAAAAGTGGTTCTACGAGAGAACTCGTGGTCAATATCAGAGTGAGCGGTCGAAATTAGGCATCGCAGCCAGCAGGAAGTTTGAGGCCGAATATCCGAGAGATCAGGTTGTCACGAAAACGGATGCCGCAAAGTATTTGATGACTTGGTTGCAAAAGCCAAATGTTGTAAGTGCCGGTGCCCAAAAGAACTTTCTCGCATTTGAAGCGCCCCGGGTTTGGTGCCGCATCCTTTTGAGTTGAAGGATGTATGTCATGCCAAAGAAGATTGATCCTGCCG
>CALMSL010000115.1 GCA_937872445.1 uncultured Microbacteriaceae bacterium
GGACCGGTCGTATCCGCAACGGGTCCAACAATCAGGCGGGCACTCAAGTCGGTGTACTGTGGCCAGAGCCGACGGAGGAAGTACCGCTCCGGGCGGGAGGCGATCCAGTAACCGGCCAGCGCGGTCACAGCAACAATCGCCAACACACCCCCGATTTGGTCGATCGTGAACATGTTGACGGGATCAATTGTGCGCAGAAATACGGAGGAAAGGTCAGTCCCGAGAATCATCACCGCGAAAAATCCCAGCACCATCGGTGCGGAGGCGAGCCCGAGCAGGTCCTGAGATCGCAAAGCGTCATCCCATACGAGTTCGCGTTCGGAGCCGATGGGTTGCGCGCGGCCCACAATCCGGCGCCCAACAATTTCCGAGAAGCCGAGCGCGAGCACGGACGCAATGGTCAGAACACTGCCGGCGGACGCCGTTGGCGAGAGCGAGATGGACGTAATCCCTGTAGTGTCCGTGATCGCCGTGATCCCGAGAAGAAGGATTGCGAGACCGACAATGATCGGAGCTCCGCGCCGTTCAAAGGGTGGAATGTAGTCCGGCAACCCCACTGCGCCGGCACGCGCATACCGGATCGCCTCCGGGTCCCGTTGTGCCGGCCACTGCAGGGCACCGATCAGGGAACCGACGGCACCCCCGCCCAAGGCTGCCCCCACGACAAGAAATGCGCCACCGGATCCCCCGACTGCTTCGGCTGGGTCGGCAAACCAGACCAGGGCCGCTGTCCCGATGACGGCGAGAATCGTTCCACCCAGTTCGAAGCGTCGCCGTCGCATTCGACGGGCGCCGACGTGGAAGCGAAGTTCATCCGGAACCCCGAGCCCGAGCGCTCGCTCGAAGTTGCGAGTAGCGCGCTCGACACTTTCCTTTCGGAACGTCCACGCCATGAGAAGCAGACCGATGATCGTGAATACCGCGAGGTAGACGATGATCGCCGTCAGCAATTCCTGATTATTTGACATTTGTACCAATGTATCAATACAAAGGCCGGTCGTCAAGAAATGGTCAGGCGTCCTTTGCCGCGTACACGCGCTGCCCGCCGACGAAGGTCTGCAGCACGCGAGCATCGCCGATCTCGTCTGCCGGATGCGCGAACGGGTCGCGGTCGAGAACGGCGAGGTCGGCAAGTTTGCCCACCTCGATCGTCCCGCAATCGTCGAGGTGGTTTACATACGCGGAGCCTGCTGTGTAGGCGGTGATCGACGTTCCGAGGTCGATGCGCTGCTCCGGTAGGAAAGTCTCATAGTCGCCTTCGGCGTGTTCCCGGGCCGCCTTTCGGTTCACTGCGACATGGATGGCGGCCATCGGGTCCGGCGTGCTCACGGACCAGTCGCTCCCGGCTGCGAGCGTCGCGCCGCTGCGCAGCAGGTCGCCGAACGGGTACTGCCACGAACTGCGGGGTTCACCAAGGAATGGCAGGGTGAGCTCCACCATTTGCGGCTCGAGCGCCGCCCACAGGGACTGCATGTTCGCGACGACACCCAATTCTCGGAAGCGGGGAACATCCTCCGGGTGGATGACCTGAATGTGCGCGATGTGGTGCCGATGGTCGTTGCGGCCGTTCGCCGCGATGGCGGCCTGAATCGCGTCAAGACTCTCGCGCACCGCGCGGTCCCCGATCGCGTGGAAGTGCAACTGGAACCCCAGCGCGTCAAGTGCCGGTGCCGCTTCAGCGAGCACCTCGGGCGGCACGAACGACATCCCATCGTTGATGGTCGGATGCCCGTGCCCGTCAAGATACGGGTCGATCATCGCTGCGGTGAAGTTCTCAGCCACGCCGTCCTGCATGATCTTGATGCTCGTGGCGCGGAAGCCGCCGAGACTGTAGGCGTCCCGCTTGGCCACGAGATCCGGGATCTGCTCGACGCCGCGCGTGCGGTCCCACCAGATCGCGCCGACTACGCGGCCGGTGAGCAATCCCTGCTCGCTCGCGGTGCGGTATGCGGGCCCGGCATCCCCCGCATCCCCGTAAAAGCCGATGATCGCATCCTGCCACCCGGTGACGCCGAAGGAATGGAGGTACGACTGCGCCACGAGCAACGCCTCCACGAGGGTCGCGTCGTCGGTGCGCGGAAGCAGGTGATTGACGAGTGACATCGCGCCCTCGTGCAGGGTGCCCGTCGGTACGCCGTTTGCGTCCCGCTCGATGCGGCCATCCGCGGGGTCCGGAGTGTCCTTCGTGATGCCCGCGAGTTCGAGCGCGCGGGAGTTTACCCAGGCGCCGTGCCCGTCGCGGTTCGGCAGGAACGCGGGGCGATCGGGAACGACCGTGTCGAGATCGCTCGCGAGAGGAGTACCGCCGGGGAACCCGCTCATCGACCAGCCGCCGCCCAGGATCCATTCCAGCTCGGGGTTCGCGTTCGCGTACTCGCCGATCCGCGCCACGTAGTCGGTGCGCGCCTGCAGGGCGCTCAGGTCGCACCGCAGCATGTCCAGACCGCCCCACACCGGATGCACGTGGGCGTCCTGGAAGCCGGGGACCAGCATCCGCCCGCTCAGATCCACCACATCGGTGTTCGGCCCGACGAGTTCGCGGACCTCATCGTGGCCGACCGCGATGATCCGGCCCCCGCGCACCGCGACAGCGCTCGCGGTCGAACGGACCGGGTTGGCGGTGAAGACCGTTCCGCCGGCAAAAACGGTGTCAGCAGATTGCATGGTGAATCCCTTGTGGTCAGCCGCCGGCCATTGTCCGCGCGATTTCGGTGGCAGAGTCTCCAGAGCGTTTCAGAACCCACGCCACGAGCACGAGCGACAGCAGCGTAACGATGAGCATGAGGGTAGACACCGAGGCGATCTCCGGGCGCAACCCACTGCGCACCGCACTCAGGACATAGACCGGCCAGGGTGTTGTCCCCGACACCGATACGAACGACGAAATGATCGTGTTGTCGAGGCTGAGCGTGAAGGAGAGCAGCCCGCCAGCGAGCACAGCCGGCATCGCGAGCGGAAGCGTGATGCGCCAGAACGTGCGCAGCGGAGGTGCGTAGAGGTCGGCGGAGGCCTCCTCGAGGCTCTCGCTGATGCCAACGAGCCTCGCCCGAACGATGTAGCTCACGACAGCGATGGAGAAGAGCGAGTTGCCGACGACGAGGCGGAAGATCCCGTCGTTGAAGATCGTCAGCCCCAGGTCCTGCCCGAGGAAGACGACCCACGGCAGCAGCGACACCGCGTCGACAATTTCCGGGGTCACCGTGACGAGCACGAGCACGACGAGGAACCACCCCACCCACTTCCCCGGCCGCCGTGCCATGGCGACTCCCGCGAGCGTGCCGATGGCCGTCGCAAACAGCGCGGAGAGCACGCCGGAGCGGATCGACACCCACACCGCATTCTGGATGGCCGGCTTGTTCAGGATGGTGAGGAACGGTTCGATGCCGAATCCGTCGAAGGCGATCAGCAGACGTCCGGTGTTGAACGAGTAGACGAGGATGACGATGATCGGAGCGAACAGGAACAGCAGAACCAGGATGCCCCAGATCGCAAACAGGCGGTCGGACAGCGAACGACGCGGTTTTGCCCTCGCCGCGGGCGGCGTACCCTGAGGCGCACCCTTGCGCGAACTCCGGTCGAGAGCGATGCGCTTCGTGGCAGTCTCACTCATGCTTCAGCCCCCAATCGCAGTCGATAGTGCGAGCGGAACGGCAGGGTTGCCAGCCAGATGATGAGCCCGAGCACCGCGGCGCTCAACAGGATGGTCAGAATCAAAACCACGGCCATGGCGGAGCCCAGCGCCCAGTTCTGAGCGGACTGGAACTGCGCGGCCACGAGTTGCCCGGCCATGTTGCCTTTGGCGCCGCCGAGCACCGTCGCGGTGATGTAGTCGCCCATGAGCGGGATGTAGACGAGCAGGAGGCCGGCGATGATGCCGGGCCGGGCAAGCGGGATGGTGACCCGCAGGAACGTTTGCAACCGTCCGGCGCCGAGATCCTTCGACGCCTCGCGCAGCGGCTCGCCCACCCGGTCGAAGGCAACGAACAGGGGCAGGATCATGAGCGGCAGATAGTTGTAGATCACACCGATGAGCACGGCGGTCCGAGTGTAAAGAATTTCGAGAGGCCCGTCGATGAGCCCCACCGCCTGGAGGCCCTGCGAGAGCCAGCCCTGCGGCGCGAGGATGATTTGCCAGCCGATCGTGCGAACCAGAAAGTTCGTCCAGAACGGGATCATGATGGCGGCAATCAACAGGCCGCGTTTCGCGGTCGGCACCTTCACCGCCATCCAGTACGCGACCGGCATCCCGATGATTAGGCAGGCGAGCGTGCCGACGACCCCCACCCACAGCGTGTTGGAGAACGTCGAAAAGAACGTCGGCGACAGCGCTTCGGCGTAGCGGTCCAGAGACAGGATGTCGTTGGCGTGCGTTCCGAAGATGCTCGGCTTGTAGCCGAAGCTGTACCAGATGATGAGGCCGACGGGCGCTGCGAAGAACGCCAAAAGCCACACCCACGCCGGCAGCGCGAGCGTGGCTTTCGGCAGTCGCAGTTTAGGCACCCGCTGCGGCCTTCATCGCCGTCCAGATTGCGACGACGCGGTCCTGGTTCTCGTTCAGTTCACCATTCTTCATCGTGGCGAGCTGTGCTGGCGTGAAGAACACCATGTCGAGCATCGGCAGATTCTCCGCCTTCGCCGCGTCCTCGATTCCGGCAGCACCGGTGTGGTAGCCGATGTAGTCGAGCTG
Source organism: uncultured Microbacteriaceae bacterium (assembly GCA_937872445.1). Taxonomy (GTDB): domain Bacteria; phylum Actinomycetota; class Actinomycetes; order Actinomycetales; family Microbacteriaceae; genus Terrimesophilobacter. The sequence goes on from CALMSL010000115.1 coordinate 4,688, forward strand.
CTTGAGCTGCGTCTCCGGCACCATTGTGTAATTGATGAACGCGTGGGCGGCCTCGGGGTGTTTGGCACCCATGGCGATCGACCAGTTGTCCATCCAGAGCTCCGTCGCCGGCGCCCCCAGTCTCCACACCCACTGGTCCGGGTTGGTGCTGTTGAGGATGCCGATGCGGGCGTCGCCGTTCCACACCTGCATGAGCGTTTGCGTTCCCTGCGGGATCGCGGTGCCGCCCGGGTAGGAGTCGAAGGCGGCGATGTGCTTCGCGAGGGTGTCGACGAGGAATTTCTCCGCCGCGTCGAGGTCGGCCTTCTTCGTGGTGTTCCAGTCGATGCCGTTCGCCCAGAAATACATGCCGGTGATCTCGGCCGGGTCATCCAGCAACGACGTCTTTCCGCTCGCCTCGTTCTGCGCCGCGTCCATGAAGTCGTTCCAGGTTGTCAGTTCGCGCGTGATGATGTTCTTGTTGTACACGAACCCGGTCGTTCCCCACGCCTTGCACACGGACCACTTGTTCTCCGGGTCCCAAATCTGCTTCAGGAAGGCGGGGTCCATGTACTTCAGGTTGGGAATGAGGTCGTGGTTCAACTCCTCGAGGAGCCCGGCCTTGGCAAGTTGCGGCACAAAGACTCCGGTGGGAACCACGATGTCGTAGCCGCTCGTGCCCTTGGCGGCAACGAGTTTGGCAATCATCTCCTCGTTCGACCCGTAGGATCCGAACGTGACTTTGGGGCCGAGTTTGTCGGTGAAGCTCTGGACAACCGCGGGGTCGTCGTAGTCGCCCCAGGAGAAAATGTTCAGGCTGCTCTCAAGCGGTCCGCCGGAGGCCATGATTCCGGTACCGGGTTTGGCGCCGCCGCCCGGCGTGCATGCGGCCAGCGTGGCGACGGATGCCGCAGCGGCGGAAAACGCGAGAAAGTTCCTGCGGGACAATTCGCGCTTGATCGTGGGAATCGCTGACCTCGGCGCGAGAATGCGGATCGGTTCTTCAGTCATGTGTCATCACTCCTTTGTTGGTTCCTGCTGTGGTGCGGTGGACTCGGATGGAAAGAACTGCACGCTGTCTGGCGAGAACGTCACCGTTGCGCGGTCCCCCTCGGACAGTCGCGGGGCCGTCGGTGTTGGCAGGCGGGCCTGGATGGAAACCTCGTTGCCGAGATCCACCAGAAACTGCACGGTCTCGCCCAGGTGCGAGGAACTGAGAATGGTCCCGTCGAAGACGTTCGCCCGGCCGGGCGACTTCCCGCCATCGGCCGACGCAGCCAACTGAACAAATTCGGGGCGGACGGCGGCGACGATCCGGTCTCCGCCGTGTACCGCCGGGTTGACGTTCGTCGTCGTCACCGGGCCCACTGCGGAATCCGCGGAGGTGACGTCTTTCGCTGTGGCGTCCAGGAAGTTCTGCTGGCCGATGAACCCGGCCACATACGAGTTCTTCGGCGCACCGTAAATGGTGTCCGCATCCGCGAGCTGTTCGATGCGCCCCTCGCGCATGATCGCGATCCGGTCGCTCATCGACAGCGCTTCATGCTGGTCGTGCGTGACGAAAATGAACGAGATGCCTACCCGCGACTGCAGAAGTTTGAGCTCCAGCTGCATTTCTTCGCGCAGTTGGCGGTCCAGTGCGCCAAGCGGTTCGTCGAGCAGCAAAACCGAGGGCCGATTGACGAGGGCGCGGGCGAGCGCAATGCGCTGCTGCTGGCCGCCGGACAGTTGCTGCGGTTTGCGGTCGGCGAACGTGCGCATCCGCACCATGTCGAGCGCATCGGCCACTCTCGTGCGGATCTCCGCCTTCGGCACCTTGGTCTGCTGGAGCCCGTAGGCGACGTTCTCCGCAATGGTCAGGTGCGGAAACAGCGCGTACGCCTGGAACACGGTGTTCACGTTGCGTTTGTAGGGCGGGATGCCGAGGACATCTTTGCCGGAGATACGGATCGAACCTTCGTCGGGCTGCTCGAACCCGGCGAGCATGCGCAGGGTGGTGGTCTTTCCGCAGCCGGACGGCCCGAGGAGGGAAAGGAATTCGCCGGGCTCGACGCGCAGAGTGATGTTGTCGACGGCGACCGCAGTTCCGAACCGCTTTGTCACTGACTCGAGCACCACAGTTCCGGTGGGCTCGTCAGGGCTGGAGCCTGTCGTCACGCTCGCCCCTGTGGCCGGATCGGTCATTGCGGTCACGTGGAGATACCTTTCGAAAGCGGTCGCATCGTTGCAGTCACTACGAAGTCAAGCGGAAAACGCGGCATTTCGCAACGATTCACGTCGATCGTTACCGTATTTTGCAACGAAATCCGCAGCAGAATGCCTGTTCCACCGGGCAAATCGATGGAGTTTCAGCCCTCAGCGCTCTCCGGGGCGTGGCGTTCGAGGAACTCGAAGACCTCCGTGCTGTCCACCCCGGTGAAGGATTCCGAGGGCAACGCGGCGAGCAGCGACGACTGCAATCGCGGGCTCGGATACGTGTTCCCGGCCCAGCGTGCGGTGAGTTCCGTCGGCGGTCGGCGGCAGCACTCCGGATTCGGGCAGGCCGAATTCCTCCGGTATGGGGTGTCGCGCCCCCGGAACCACCTGGCGTGGGCGAACGGCGTGCCGACGCTCACCGAATAGTTGCCGCGGGACGTCGACTGGATGCTCGACGAGCACCAGTACGTCCCGTTCGGTTTGTCCGTGTACTGGTGGTACGCACTGAATCGGTCCGCCACCGAGAAGACCTGCCGGGCACTCCACTCCCGGCACACGAGCTGGCCCTCGACCGCGCCGAGCACATCCGCAGGGAACTGGGCATCATCGTTTTCGTACGCTTTCAGGATCGTCCCGGTTTCGTGGGTCTTCAGGAAGTGCACCGGGATGCCGAGGTGCTGCGTGGCCAGGTTGGTGAAACGGTGACCGGCTGTTTCGTAGGTGACGGCGTACGCATCGCGCAGGTCTTCGACCGAGAGCTCCCGAGCGTCACGGGCACGCGAGAGGAACCGGACGGCATCCTTCTCCGGAATCATGAGCGCCGCGGCGAGGTAATTGGTTTCGACGCGCTGCAACAGGAAGTCGCGGTAGTCCTTCGGCTCGTGGGCGCCGAGCACTTGCGCCGCGAGGGCACGGAGCAGCGCCCCGCGAGGATCCCCTCCCGCGCTCGCGGGAAGGTAGATGCGTTTGTTGGCGTGGTCGCTGATCGACCGGGTGGAATC
>CALMSL010000116.1 GCA_937872445.1 uncultured Microbacteriaceae bacterium
GTTGCGCGGCGCCGGTCACCTGCTGTGCCAGCTCTCTTTATCCGCGGCCGTTAGACGGCAACCTTGTGAGTTTAGCAGACGAAAACTTGAGCAATTTGCTTACACTCGCTTGCGCCATTTGTGCTGACCCGTGGCGGTGTCAATCTCCTTGAAACAGTCTGCAAATTCGTCAATGCGCTCAAGAACAGCTTTGAGCATTAGCCCGTCGATATCGTCCGGGTTACCAGTTTCAAAATGGGAAACCCAGTTCCCAACGATGGTGGGAACTATTACGTCTTGAAGATGGTTCTGTTTCGGCGCTGGCATCGAAAGCTTGCCTGCGTCATTTAGAAGGGAAATGAAGGCATTTATTGCGTCCAATGCATTAGATACCATCTTGCGGTCATCTCGAATCGCGAAGTCAATCGGTACCGGTATCCGCATTCTACGAATAATTGCGGAAAGCTGAGCCTCCAGATATTGGCGCACATATAGCTTTGCTGTCTCATTCGCTCCAGCATCAATTAGGTCGAGAATCCGGGTCCGCATTTCATTTAGCCCCTTACGTTCAGACTGCAACACTCCGTCCGGGGCTCGTCCAACCAGGCGGTGATGGTTCCATGATCCAACGTCCTGAGACGCTTGGAAATATTTCTCAAGCAACGTGTCGTGGGTCAGTAGGATCACTTGAAGCCCGCCCCTACTGGCCTCAAATTGAATGGTAGAACGCAGAAGTTCGGCAAGCGAAAGTTGATGTCCCGCATCGAAACTGGAAGTGACATCATCAAGGACAATAAATCGAGAGCCGCCGCGGGATTTCATGGCCGCAGCCAGAAATACCGCGAGTACATATGCATTGCGAAAACTTTCCGAAAGGACGGCTTTAGCACGTGCTGATGTTCCACCATGAAATCGTTCGAGTTCAAGCGAAACCTTGTCTCCTGTCCGCGCAACTACGGGCACCACGTCCCGCGTCCTCATAATTTCTTGGAAGTATTCCTTTGTGAGGGAATCAACCTCGCCAATCATTTCACCCATTTGCTGCTCTTCCGCGGCCGCCCAAATTGACGATGCACTTTGAACAAATTCTTGCCAGCGTTTCATTCGCCGGAGCACGCGACGTTGTGACTCCAATTCAGTCGACTTTTGGCGCGCATCGTCTATTGCTGCGGACAACACTCTGGCCCTTTCGATCGTCAACAGTAAGTCGGCAATACTTGCCGGTAGGTCCACCCGTGCCACGGAAAGTTCATCATCAATACGAGTAATATCCGAGACCAGCCATTCACGAATTCTTCCCACGGTCGACTGAAGTAATTGAGTTTGGAGAGAGATTTCGTACCCACCGTGACGCAGAATGTCGTCAATCTCCGTAATCGATCCCGCCCAAGAAAGGTTCAATTCCTCCGGTAATGCACCGACATTCAGCCCCAACAGCCGAGACGCCTCCCACGTTGAATTCAATGTTTTAATTGAAATATCAAGGTTCAGGAGTGTGTCAAGGCGGCCCTCGACGTGCGCGACTACCGAGTAACTACAAGTAGAGCCACAAAGCGGGCACTTCATTGCATCCACCCACTCGCCAGATTCAGCCAGTTTTCTGGCCTCACCCAAGAGTTGTCGATGCGTTGCTTCTGATGCAGAATCGAAATGCATCTTCGCCTCGTTCGTTAGGCGAAGCAATTCCGTAAGCGCGTCGCCCGCAGTAGCAACCGCGCTCTGCAATTCAGTTTTAAGGGTGCGCTCTGCTGTGAGCCTCGTCAATACTTGCTGTCCCTCAAAGTTCAACTCGCCCCGAACGGCACTCTCCAAATCTCCGAAGTCAATATTATGAAGAGCGTTTTCACCATTCCTAGGTGTTCCAGGAATGGCGGCCAGACGTCGTAGCACATGATCTTCAACATCTTCGAGTGTTGACAGGTCATCAGGTGGTCGATTCCCAAGGACTTCTGCGAACTGATCGAACTGAGATTGCACTAGTTGACGCGCTGCCTCGTACTGGCTTTCCGCGGCGCGTGTGCGTGCCGCCAGGCCGTTGAGATCGAAATCAGTTCGCATCGCGGTGGAATTCGATACTGCGGCCAAGCGTCGCGCACTCAATGAGTACTCATGCAAGCCTAGAAGCTTTGACAACTCCCTCGCGCGTTCCGTTGGATTTGCAGCTACAAACCGCTGGACGGCGTCGTGATCAAGCATGACAAATGATGAGGCGAGTTCGCTCAAGACATCGCTTGGGGCGGGATGACCGGACGGACTTGTGATTTGTCGCGTGCCATCGGGCTTTGAAAGAATTTGAATTGAGATTATCTCAGCACTACTAGAATCTATCAATTGAAGTTCAATTACTCCGTCTTCAGATGGGTGAAACAGATTGTTGAGATATCCCTCGCGACCTTCCTGCAATTGAAGTTGATACAGCTTCAGTACTTTTCCAAACAATGCATACGAAATTGCTTCGTACACTGAACTCTTTCCCACTCCATTGACAGCGTGAATCGAATTTGGGCGCAGTTGGTCGAAGTCAAGGACTAGCGGGTAGTCCTTGTTGTAAATTCCTCGAAAACCTTCGATCGACAATGATTTAAGGAAGTACTCGCTCACGGTGAATCCTCCGCTTCAAGGAGCAATTGTTCGACTTTCGCCGTAAACGCAGCGCGGCTTGTCGACGTCGGATTCTCGGGATCTATCGCTGCCAAGTGCGGGAAGGCGGCCCGCAAGATTTGACCCATTTCGGGGTCAAGAGACTCACAATGCTCGAGGAACATTTCAACATTCTCCGAAAAGGTACTTTCAAGATCAAAATTCACTATCACTCCAAGTTCTCAGGGTCGCATTGGGCGGTAACATACTCTCGCCTCCTAGACCAGTTGATTTACACCGCCACCGCCGTCTCGCGGATGTGCTTCAGCGTCGCGACGAGGGTCGCATCCTGGGCCGCAGTGAAAAGTGACTCCG
>CALMSL010000117.1 GCA_937872445.1 uncultured Microbacteriaceae bacterium
TGCCGAAATAGTTTGGGTAGTTAGGGTCCATGCCGTCACACTAGCGAGTTGGCGGATTGTCAGCTACTCAAATGCTGAAGCCACACCAGACACTGGACTACTGTGCGTCTCGCCGAGTAAGGCTGAGACTCAGACCGAGTGGCCCGCCAAGTCGCACGAGGGTGAGGGCGGTCGGATTCGCAACGCCTCGTTCAATCCGGCTGATCTCACTCTGCTGAATGCCCGTGATTTCGGAAAGACGCTGCTGGGACAGTCGAAGCTCGCTTCGCAACCCCGCGAGCTGAGCCCCAAGCTCAGCCTGAACCGCCGCTTCCGACTCAAACGCACGCGACGCTGCGTCGAAGATGGCCCGATCCTCGTCCGACCACGCACTTCTTGCGCGAGCCGTCAGCTCGGCAAAACTCTTTGTCACAATGACATCCAATCTACAGTCTCTATGGGTTATAACACATAGTACTTCATGGTTGTGTGCGTTTCCAGCGAGAGTGCGCGGTGCGCGCCCTCGCGATCTCCCTCTGTTGGCGCTTCGACGACGGGTCCCTTCCCTTGTCATACCCGTGATAGATGAGCACAACCTTGTCTCCGTGAAAGGTGCAAAAGAGGCGGATCAAGACCTTGCGGTCATCTCCTGGATTGGGTTCCCGCTCAACATCCGCGGCAGAAAGGATCGCTGCTAAAGACTTTGAAACGCGGAACTCGTAGAGCCCGCCTCCCAAGGGTTTGCCCCACTCCCCAGCACAAATATCTGGCCCATACACCTCGAGAAAAAACTCAACGGCCGCCATAAGCACAGCCTGTTGGTATCCCGCGAGCGAAAGGAAGAACCGCTCAAATCGATCATCAAAATACTCGGTAGTCCATTCACCACGACGGAGTTCTCCAACCACCTCGAATTTCTACCACGGGCGGCATGAGTGGTGAGAACGTCATCCACAGGTCGTGAGTTTCGAGATGCTCAGGGAGCAGGGGCGACGGGAGTCGCGACTGCAGGCAAAGGGTAGATCGCGACGAGGAGCTTCGCGGCCCAGTCGATGAGGGCTGCGTCATCCGGCAGGTCAGGCAACGGCAGCATGACGGTGCGGGTTTGCGCGAGGTACCGCGACCCCGGATACATGCGCTGCAACCGCACCTGGATCGAATCCGGCAACTCTGCCCCCACGATGCGCAATTTGCCTGCGGCATTCACGAATTCCGACAGCCCCGCCTTCTGCGCCATCCGCCTCAGCCGCGACACCGCGATCAAATTCTCCACTTGAGCGGGTGGCGGGCCGTAGCGGTCGGCAAGCTCCTCGAGAACCGCATCCAACTGTTCGGGCGCGGATGCCGGCCCGCTCGCCGCCGACAACTTCTGGTACGCCTCCAGGCGCAGCCGCTCGCTCTCCACATACTCCTCGGGGATGTGCGCATCCACCGGCAACTCGAGCCGCAACTCGGTCTGCCCCTCCGCAACATCGCCGCGGAAATCACTGACGGCCTCGCCGATCATGCGCAAATACAAGTCGAACCCGACACCGGCGATGTGCCCGGACTGCTCGCCGCCGAGCAGGTTCCCGGCGCCGCGGATCTCCAGATCCTTCAGAGCGATCTGCATCCCGCCGCCCAACTCGTTGTTCGCCGCGATCGTCGCGAGCCGGTCGAGCGCGGTCTCGCTCAGCGGCTTGTTCTCGTCGTACAGGAAATACGCGTACGCGCGCTCGCGCCCGCGCCCCACCCGCCCGCGTATCTGGTGCAACTGGCTCAGACCGTATTTGTCCGCGCGGTCGATGATGAGCGTGTTCGCGTTCGTGATGTCGATCCCGGTCTCGATGATCGTCGTCGACACGAGCACATCGAATTTGCGCTCCCAAAAGTCCACCATCACCTGCTCCAGCACGCCCTCCGGCAACTGGCCGTGCGCCACAGCAATGCGCGCCTCCGGTACGAGCTCTGCCAACTGGCTTGCAACCCGGTTGATGCTCGACACCCGGTTGTGCACAAAAAACACCTGGCCCTCGCGCAGGAGCTCGCGCCGAATCGCCGCCGCCACCTGCTTGTCGCTGTATGGCCCGACGAACGTGAGAATCGGATGCCGGTCCTCCGGCGGCGTCGCAAGCGTCGACATCTCGCGGATGCCGGTCACCGCCATCTCGAGCGTCCTCGGGATCGGCGTCGCGCTCATCGCGAGCACATCCACGTTCGTCTTCAGCTTCTTGAGCGCATCCTTGTGCTCCACCCCGAACCTCTGCTCCTCGTCGATGATCGCGAGACCCAGATCCTTGAACGCAATGTTGTTCGTGAGCAGGCGGTGCGTGCCAATGACGAGATCGACCGTGCCATCCGCAAGGCCGGCGATCGTCTCCTTCGCCTCCTTATCGGTCTGGAACCGGCTGAGCGCCCGTACGTGCACGGGGAACCCGGCGAACCGCTCCGCAAACGTTTCCATGTGCTGTCGCACGAGCAGCGTCGTCGGCACGAGCATCGCCACCTGTTTGCCATCCTGAATAGCCTTGAACGCGGCACGCACGGCGATCTCCGTCTTGCCGTAACCGACGTCGCCGGACAGCAAACGGTCCATGGGGATGGGCCGCTCCATGTCGGCCTTCACTTCGTCGATCGTGGAAAGCTGATCGGGCGTTTCCACGAACGGGAACGCCTCCTCCAGCTCGCGCTGCCACGGCGAATCCGGACCGAACGCGTGGCCGCGGCTCGCCATCCGCGCGCTGTACAGCTTCACGAGCTCGACCGCGATGTCGCGCACGGCCCTGCGCGCTTTGCCCTTCGCCGCCGCCCAGTCGCTGCCGCCCATCTTGCTGAGCGCTGGCGACTCACCGCCGACGTAGCGGGTGAGCAAGTCGAGCTGGTCGGTCGGCACATACAACTTGTCGCCGGGGTAACCCCGCTTGCTCGGCGCGTACTCAAGCAGGAGGTACTCGCGGTTGACCTTCGCGTCTCCAGATGCGCCCGAGAGACGTCGCGAGGTGGTGCCGCCCTTGTTGACCTCGCGCTGCACCAGTTCGACGAACTTGCCGATACCGTGCGTCTGGTGCACCACGAAATCGCCGGCCTTCAGCTGCAGAGGGTCCACCACGTTCTGGCGGCGGCTCGCCAGCTTCTTCACCTGGCGGGAATCGTACCCGGCCGTTCGGCCGTAGAACTCGCCCTCGCTGAACACCGCAAGCTTTGCCTCGGCCAGCTCAAAACCCGCCTCCACGGATGCCTTCACCAGGTACGCGACGCCCGCCTCGAGGTCATCGGGCAGGTCGTCGGCGATGCGGGCGGCGAGCCCGTGCTCGCCGAGGACATCAGCGGCGCGCTCGATCAGGCCGGCCGCTTGCGCCGTGATGACGACGCTCCAACCGTCCTTCAGACGGTTCGAGATGTGCTCGATCGCGCCATCCGGGTTGCCCGCGAAACTGGGGGCGGGGGTGGCGTCGATGCGGAGGTAGTCGGAGACCGTTCCCTGAGTGTGCGGCTCCGTTCCCTGAGGCTCTCGAAGGGAACCAACCGGTGAGCCCCCTTCGAGACGGGCTTCGCCCTCCTCAGGGAGCGGAACAGTAGATCGCGATCCAGCAGGGAGCGGGCCCGTTCCCTGAGGCTCTCGAAGGGAACCGTCCGGGTCACTCCCCGCGTCAAACGAGCTGAACGTCCACCAGGCACGGTCGCCCGCGGCCTCCTTCAGTTCCGTCACGGACAGGAAATCGCCGGCATCCAGATCGATGGGCGCCTCCGCCCCCGCGGTCGCCGCATTCCACGCCGCCGCCAGGAACTCACGGTTCGTCTCCCCCAGGCTCACCGCTCGGCTTGCTACCCGCTCCGGCGAGAGCACCGCAATTGCGGCATCCGACGGCACGTAGTCGGTAACCGGCACGAGGCGGTCGACGAGGGCGGGGGCGAGCGACTCCATCCCATCCACCGGGATGCCCTCGGCGACCTTCGCGAGAATCGTGCTGAGGCTCGGGAACTCGTGCTGCATCTCGCTCGCCCGCTGGCGCACAGAATCCGTCAGCAGCAACTCTCGGCTCGGCTGAACTTCGACCGACGTGACCTCCGCATCGAGCGAGCGCTGATCCGAAACGGAAAAGTAGCGCAACTGCTCAAGCTCATCGCCGAAGAAGTCGGCGCGCACCGGATGGTCGTCCGTCGGCGCGAACACATCGAGGATGCCGCCGCGCACCGCGAACTCGCCGCGGCGGGTGACCATGTCCACGCGCGAGTAGGCGAGGGCGATGAGCTGCCGGGAAAGTTCGTCCAGGTTGTAGCCGCGACCGCCCTGGGTGAGCGTGACCGGTTCGAGCACGGCGAGCCCCGGCGCGAGGGGCTGGAGTGCGGCGCGCACGCTCGCGACCACGATGATCGGATGCTTGTCCTGCGATTGG
>CALMSL010000118.1 GCA_937872445.1 uncultured Microbacteriaceae bacterium
AACTTCCACTTGTCGATGTGGTTGGAGTAGTCGGCGGGGCTCAGCACCTCGGATTCGTCGACGTAGTCGACTTTGAGCGCTTCGAGGATCTGCGCCTCGACGAAGTGGCCGATGCGCGCCTTCGCCATGACCGGAATCGACACGGCGTTGATGATGCCATCAATGAGGTCAGGGTCGCTCATCCGGGCGACGCCGCCCTGCGAGCGGATGTCCGCCGGAACCCGCTCGAGCGCCATGACAGCTACGGCGCCGGCGTCCTCGGCAATTTTTGCCTGATCGGCCGTCACGACGTCCATGATGACACCGCCCTTGAGCATTTCTGCCAGACCGCGCTTGACGCGGCTCGTGCCCAGTTCTGCGGTGGATTTGTCGTTCTTAGCCATGCATCTATTCTATGTCGGCCACGCGTCCGCGATTTCCCGCCGAACCTCGCCGAGAAGCTTCGGAAGCGCCTTCGTTTCAGCGATGATGGGAAAGAAGTTCGAGTCGAGCGCCCAGCGCGGGACGATGTGCTGGTGCAGGTGCGCAGCAATACCCGCGCCAGCTATGCGTCCCTGGTTCATTCCGAGGTTGAATCCGTCGCAATTCGATACCGACCTGGTGACGCGCATCGCCGTCTGCGTAAGGCTCGCGATCTCGTTCACTTCATCCGCCGTGGCGTCGTCATACAACGCAACATGCCGATATGGGCATACGAGCAGGTGGCCGGAGTTGTACGGGAACAGGTTCAGCAGCACGTAGGCATGCTTGCCCCGGGCGACGATGAGAGCCTTCTCATCGTCCATTCCAGGTGCAGCGCAAAACGGGCACGTGTGTTCATCAGGCTGGGTCTGATCCTGCACGTACACGAGGCGGTGCGGCGTCCACAGCCGCTGGAAGGCGTCAGGAACCGCGGCAAAGTCGGCCGAGTTTTCCATTGTCACACCTGCGCGTGCTCGGCGATGGCAGTCGTGATGCGTGTGATCGCCTCGGCAACGGGAATGCCGTTTTCCTGGTGGCCGTCGCGGAACCGGAAGCTCACGGCGTTCGCGGCGCGGTCTTCCTCCCCAGCAATGAGCTGGTACGGGATCCTTTGCAGCGTGGCATTGCGGATCTTCTTCGGCATCCGGTCATTGGAGAAGTCGACCTCGGCGCGCACACCGGCAGCCTTCAGCTGGTCGATGACTCCGCTCAGGTAGTCGTAATACTCCTCGGCGACCGGGATACCGATCGCCTGTACCGGGGACAACCACACTGGGAATGCCCCCGCGAAGTGTTCGAGCAGGATGGCGAAAAACCTCTCCATCGATCCAAGAAGTGCGCGGTGAATCATGATGGGCCGCTGCTTCGAGCCATCCTCCGCAGTGAACTCGAGTTCGAACCGCTCGGGCAGGTTTGCGTCGATTTGTACCGTGGACAGCTGCCACGTCCGCCCAATCGCATCCCTGGCCTGCACCGAGATCTTCGGCCCGTAAAACGCGGCTCCGCCTGGATCATCGACGAGTTCAAGACCGGAGGCCACAGCAACCCGTCGCAGCGTTGCCGTGGTTTCTTCCCACATCGTTTCGTCCCCGAGCCACTTTTCCTTCACATCGTCCCGAGTTGAAAGCTCAAGGTAGAAGTCGGTGAGGCCGAAGTCGCGCAGCATGCTGAGCACGAGTTCCAGCGTGCTCGACACTTCTTCTTCCAGCTGGTCCGGGCGCACAAACAGGTGCGCGTCATCCATAGTCAAACCCCGCACGCGGGTGAGCCCGTGCAGCGCACCGGAGAGTTCGTTGCGGTACACGGCACCGAACTCGCTCAGGCGCATCGGCAGGTCACGGTAGCTGCGTGGACGCTCCTTGTAAATGAGGATGTGGAACGGGCAGTTCATGGGCTTCAGGTAGTAGTCGACGCCCTGCTTGGTGATGTGACCGTCGGCATCGCGCTCTTCGTCGAGGCGGATGGGCGGGAACATCCCCTCGGCGTAGTTGATCAGGTGGCCGGACTGCTCGAAAAGCTCCGACTTCGTGATGTGCGGCGTGTACACGTAGGAATACCCAGCTTCGCGATTCCGGCGCAGAGCGTGCTGTTCCATCTCCTGGCGCACGATTCCCCCACGCGGATGCCACACCGACATCCCTGAGCCGATTTCGGTGGGGAACGAGAACAGATCCAGGTCGTGCCCGAGCTTGCGGTGGTCTCGTCGCGCTGCTTCTTCCATTCGGGCCTGATACTCGCGCAACTCCTCTTTCGTCGGCCACGCGGTGCCGTAAATGCGCTGAAGCTGCTTGTTCTTCTCCGAGCCGCGCCAATACGCGGCGGCAACCCGGGTGAGCGCGAAACCGTTGCCGATCAGTCGGGTACTTGGCAGGTGCGGCCCGCGGCAGAGGTCTTTCCACACGGTTTCGCCGGTCTTGACGTCGACGTTGTCGTAAATGGTGAGCTCGGCTCCCCCGACCTCCACCGATTCGTCCTCGGCGTGATTTCCGCCCTTCAAACCGATGAGTTCGAGCTTGTACGGCTCAGCGGCGAGCTCGTTTCGTGCCTCAGCTTCCGTGAC
>CALMSL010000119.1 GCA_937872445.1 uncultured Microbacteriaceae bacterium
TTGGTTTTCGTCGGCCACGGGGTGGCCGGCGGGGAGGAGGGGGTAAAAGGCCCCCTCCCCCCGGGGGGGGGGGGTGGCGGCCATCGGGTCAAAGCAGCCCCGCCAGCCGCGCGACCCGGTTACCAAGAAGACCGAGCCGCTACTCGGGTTCGGCAACCGAGCTCTCGTGCACTTCGCCGTGTCGAACTCCGAGGTGTGGATGACGACGCGGCTGGCCGGAACAGACACGGTGTTCCTGCCCTTCAACATGGGCAATGACGGCGGGAAGGGCAACCCTGCCAACCCCGACGGCTCGCCGACCTCCTACCTGTGGGAGCGGGTGCTGCAGCGGGATGCCTGGCTGGAGATCATCGGCAAGTTCCTGCACGCTTCCTCCTGGAAGGAGGCCGACCCGGTCACCGGTGAGGTCACGCAGCATCAGTCCCTGTTGTTCCCGCGGTTTCACCAGTGGGAGTCGGTTACCGAACTGATCGGAGCGGCTCGCGTCGAGGGGTCGGGTCACAAGTATCTGATCCAGCACAGTGCCGGTTCGGGCAAGACCAACTCGATCGCGTGGACCGCGCATCAGCTGAGCTCACTGCACGATGCGGCGGGGGCGAAGGTGTTCGACTCGGTCATCGTCGTCACCGACCGCACGGTGCTGGACGATCAGTTGCAGGAGGCGATCTACCAGATCGACCACAAGTCGGGCGTTGTCGTGCCAATCAAGGCGGGCTCGGGGGAGTCCAAGTCGAAGCAGTTGTCGGCGGCGCTGGCCGAGGGTAAGCCGATCATCATCGTTACCATTCAGACCTTCCCCTTCGCGCTGAAGGAGATCCGCACCGCTGGCGCGCTGAAGGATCGCACCTTCGCGATCATCGCGGATGAGGCGCACTCCTCGCAGACCGGCAACACCTCGGCGAAGGTCAAGCAGGCGCTCTCGCCAGAAGAGCTCGCGTCGCTCGAGGATGGCGGCGAGATCGACGTCGAGACACTGCTGGCCGCGGAGATGGCCGAGAAAGCCGACGCGAAGAACATCAGCTACTTCGCCTACACCGCCACCCCTAAGGCCAAGACGCTTGAACTGTTCGGCCGACCCGGCGCGGACGGACTGCCGCATCCCTTCCACCTTTACACAATGCAGCAGGCGATCGAGGAGGGCTTCATCCTCGACGTACTGCAGAACTACACGCCCTACCGACTCGCGTTCAAGCTCGCCCACAACGGTGTCGAGTACGACAGCGAGAGCCCACTGGTCGACAAGACCCAGGCCGCGAAAGACCTCATGCGGTGGGTGCGACTGCACCCGCACAACATTTCGCAGAAGGTCGCGGTGATCATCGAGCACTTCCGCGACAACATCCTGTGGCGACTGAACGGGCAGGCCAAGGCGATGGTCGTCACCGGCAGTCGCATCGAGGCGGTGCGCTACAAGCTCGCCTTCGACAAGTACATCGCCGAGCACAAGTACCTGGGGCTCCAAGCGCTCGTCGCCTTCTCGGGCGAGGTCATCGACACCGAGTCTGGGCCGGATGCGTTCTCCGAGACCACGATGAACAAGGGGCTGAAGAAGCGCGGCCTTTCGGCGGCGTTTGCCTCTGATGATTTTCAGGTGATGATTGTCGCGAACAAGTTCCAGACCGGCTTTGATCAGCCGCTGCTGGTCGCCATGTACGTCGACAAGAAGCTCTCCGGGGTCACGGCCGTGCAGACCCTCTCGCGGTTGAACCGGGTGGCAACCGGCAAGGATCAGACCTTCGTGTTGGACTTCGTCAACGACCCCCAGGAGATCCTCACCGCGTTCAAGCCCTACTACCGGGCGGCGGCCCTGGCCGACGTCTCTGACCCCAACGTCATCCACGATCTTCAAAACAAGCTCGACCAGGCGCTGATCTATGAGGACTCCGAAGTAGAAGGCGCCGCAAAGGCGTGGTTGCTCGAGGAGGGCAACAACGCTCTCACCAAGTGGCTCACCCCGGCCAAGCAACGCTTCGCCGGCCAATACAAGACCGCCCGCGAGGCCGGCGATGCCGCCCGGCTGGAGGAGCTGGAGCTCTTTCGCAGCGATATGACGGCATTCATCCGCGCCTACGACTTCCTCTCCCAGATCGTCAATTACCATGACACCGCCCTGGAGAAACGCTCCATCTTCTACCGACTCCTCGCCCCGCTCATCAGCGATGAGAACCGGGACCGCTCCATCGATCTCTCCGGCGTGCAACTCACCCACTACAGCCTCAAACCGGAGGAGGTCGAAACCCTGCAGCTGGACGGGGAAGGCGACCCGCTCAAGCCGTTCACCGCTGCTGGATCGGGCGTGGCCCAGGACCCCGAATTCGCTCGGCTGCGGGAGATCATCGAGAAGATGAACACCCTCTTCGAAGGCGACGCACTCACGGATGCAGACATGGTCGGATTCACCGACTATGTCGGAGGCAAGTTCGGCGAGAGCGAGAAACTGCGCGAACAGGCCAAGGCCAACACCCTCGAGCAGTTCCTCGGAAGCCCTGACCTCGCCACCGCGTTCATGGATGCCGTCATCGACTCCGACACCAACTTCCGCACCATGAGCGAACAAGTCCTCGGCAGCAAGAAAATCCAGAAGGCCATCTTGTCCCTCCTTGCGCGCGAGTTCTACGAAAAGCACGGAAGCGAAGGGGTTGCGTAGCCAATGTCAAGTTCAGTTGAGCGTACGACCACGGGTTCAAGAAGTTCCAACAGCATCGTCTTGGATGCGGCATTTAGAGAGTTTCATGAGGTCGAGTATCCCGAACTCGCGGCCGATGATGCGTTTGAGCGGTTCGCGACAGTCCAGGTCCTGAAGCCTCGCGATCTCTCGTCTGACGAACTCGCCGCTGGAATCGTCGACGGTGAGCGCGATGGTGGTGTTGACGGCTTTTTCGTATTCCTGAATGGCGTATTGCTGAGTCCCGATGACCCCCTCCTAGTACCCGGGCAAAGCGCTGTTCGGCAGGTGGGGGTGCGTCCAGATCTCGAAATAGTGCTCATCCAAGCAAAGAATTCCGATCACTGGGAAGAATTAGCATGGCAGAAACTCCAGTCCTCCCTCCCTAGTCTTCTCGATATCGACGCAGACGATGCAGCCTTGGAGGATCGATTCCGGCCGGCAGTCGTCGAGCAAACAGGGATCTTTAGGCGGGCATTGAATGCCCTTGGAGCCCGCTTTCCAAATGTGACATTTCGGATCGCCTACATCACTCGCGCCCCAGAGGAGAACGTAACTATAACCATTGACGCGCTTCGACTGGAGGTCGAGGAGTTACTTCGAGGGCTCCTAACAACGGGGGCGCGAGTGACAGCAGAGCACATTGGCGTGAGCAAGTTGTATGCGTTGGCCGGCGCCGACCCCAGTGAACCCGGTGTACTCGTATTCAGGGACTTGGTTCGCGAACGTGACTCATTCGTGGGTGTGACGACGATCAAGGACTACCTGGCGTTCGTGCGGGATAAAGATGGAGGACTCCGAGAAGAACTCTTTGACTCGAATGTCCGAGACTATGAGGGTGATAACTCCGTGAATGAGGCTATTGCCGAGACACTTGAAAGTGCCGACGGAGCTGAATTCTGGTGGCTAAATAACGGCGTGACGATACTCGGCGATCATGTGGACAGCCCGCAAAAGACACTGACGATCTCGCGGCCGCTCATTGTCAATGGGTTGCAAACAACCCATGTGCTTCATCGGGTTGAGCGCGACAAACGAATGCACCGCAGTCGACTTGACGACGGCCTCATCGTTCGGGTGATCGTATCGAGCGAGGAGGACGTTCGCGATCGTATTATCGCTGGCACCAATCGCCAAACAAGTGTTCCTGGCCCCGCGCTTTACGCAACGCAGCCTTTGCAACACGACATCGAACGATTCCTTCACGCCAAGGGCTGGTACTACGAGCGGCGAAAGAATCGCTACAAGAATCTTGGTAAGCCTGCGAAGAGAAGAGTCACGATCGGATTTCTCGCACAGGCAATGATTACCCTCAGCCTTGGACGCCCCGATGAGGCACGGGCACGGCCTTCCAGCCTACTGTCGAGGCTGGAAGGCTACGCGACGATCTTTCCGGCTGACGGCGAGATTGAGGCATATCTCACGGCCATAGAACTCCAAAGGGGCGTTGATGAATATTTGTCCAGCGAAGAAGCGAAGAAGATCCTCGATGAATTCACGAACACGAGATTTTACGTGGCCGCTGGTTATGTCATTCTGCAATTGCGCTTGAGCGACACCAGCAAATTTCGATTCCAACAGACACATACGCGACTCTCGGTTCCGCTAAAGACCCCGTCACTTAGGCGGGCGCTGATAACACTTGCGGAGGTGGCTGACCTATATCAGGCCTCGAATTTGAAAGTCTCGCGAGACGCAATGTTCAAGAGCGGCGACTTTCGTGCGCAGTACTTCGCGGCCCTCGCAAAGAAGTAGTTCGGAGGCGGCGCTTCGCCAATAGTTCAACGAGGCAGCATTTTGCGCCGCATTGTCCGAGCTAGGTGGCAAGAGTCCGAAGTAGCCTGTCACGCGACACCGAACCAGGTAGCAAAAGTCCCAGCCGGTTGGTTCTTCGTCGCATAGAGAGGGTATGAATAACCAACACACAGAACTCAAGCTCATCGTCCTTGGCCCACAGTACGTCCGTGAGCCGAGACTTGCCTACACGATTCGTGAGGTAGCTGACCTGGCCGGGCTAAGCCTTCCGCACTTCCGGGAGCTCGCAAAGAGAGGTGACCTCCCGCTGCGGTATGTGAACTCGAAGGCAATCGTCGTGGCTGAGGAACTGCAGCAGTGGGTGACCGACCGCGCTTCGAACACACACAACGACACGGAGGACTCGGTGCTCCTTGCGGCGATTACGGGGACTTGTGCATGCGGGCACACGAAGTATGGTTCAGCCTCAATGTTGATCAACGCCATCGGCCGAGCCGAGCGTGTTGTCGAGCCGATCGCATACAACCTGACTGACGCTGCTGCTGTCGTGGGAATCGGGAAAACGCTGCTCCGTGAGCAGATCCGGGGGCAGTACCTGGAGGTACGGTATGCGAACTCGAAGCCGATTGTGCCCATCCGAGCGTTGAAGGATTGGTTGATTTCACTGCCATCCTCACTCGACAAAGCCCACTTCTAAAACACAATCAGCCTCTCTCCTCGGGGGTTCCGCTTCGCGAGGTCGCCTGAACGGGACGCCTACACCCGAATCGGGCTGGGGGTGGTCGCTTGGCGTGCCAGGTCGTACTTAGGTTTTCGATCTGGCGCGCCAGGTGCCCCCCGCTCACGAGTCAACTCCCAGCCGATGAGCTGCTCACCGCATAGAGCCTGTATGAAAACCGATAACTCAGTCGAAGAAATCGAAGCACTTGTCTATGACGCTCCGCAGGTCTATGGCCCGCGGCTTGCCTACACAATCTCGGAAGCGGCCGTCATGGCTGGGATTAGTCTTGCGCTCTTCAAGCACCTTGCGGCGGAAGTGCGCATCCCGCTTCGCTATGTCAACTCAAAGCCGATCGTTGTGGCCACCGAATGGCACCAGTGGATAGCTCTTCGCTCGATGGTGCCACACGTGCACTGGGCGGAACAGGCAAGCCCAATACCCCCGTCTGCGCTGAATGCCGCGCATAGGGGACACATGAACACGAAAAGTAGGTCAACCCCACCCATGATCGACGCCTTTGGCCCTACCGAGATCTATTCCCCGCCCTTGGCGTACACCGTGGGCGGCGCGGCCGCTGCCGTGGGCATTGGGCAGACATTGCTGCGCGAGCAGATCCAGCGGGGCCTACTCGAAGCACGTTACGTGAACTCGAAGCCAATCGTCAGGGCAGAGGCACTGAAAGAGTGGTTGGTCTCGCTGCCGACGTCCACCGACAAACCTGAGGGCTAGATACTGCAGCCTCTCACTTTGGGTCAGCCGTCGAGGGACCTCGCCCATGACTTGTGGCTTTCTTGCCATGCGTGCGATTTGTTCCAACGTGCGTTCAGTTGATCAATGCGATCCTCTTGCCTTTCACGGGCATCACCCACAAGCTCCGCCTTCTTGAAGGTTCCGAATCGGGGGAGGCACTCCAAAGGCACTCCGAACCAGAGTGGTGTGTTGAGAGCAGGTCGCGTTTCGAGCGGGGATAGGCTCGCGGCAATCAGGAGGCCCCATGGGCAATGCGAATAAGTTCTTCGGCGCCGGCCAGCGCCGCGCTCAAACACGGCTGAAACACGCCATCCTTGAAAGCTACCTCGCGGCGTTCGCTGGCAAGACCGGCAGCAAGTCGCCGGGCGGGAACGTTGGTTTTCTGGACGGCTATGCGGGGCCGGGATCTGATACGAACAAGGCAACTGGTGTTGTAGTCGATGGTTCGCCGCGGATCGCTCTGAGGGTAGCGAGGCACCTGGGCTTCATCAATCCTCCAAAGACATTGCACTGCGTGTTCGTTGAGGCGAGCCGCAAGAACTTCACGCAGTTGAAAGCATTGCTCGAGAGTGCACCGGGCGTTGACACACTGGCGCTGCATGGAAAGATCACCGCGCACGTCGAAGAGGCAATGGCGCGGTTCGACGGCATGCCGGCTCTGGTGTTCCTCGACCCATACGGTGTGGGCTTGGACCAGGTCAATGTGCTCCGAACAGTCCTCGGGCGACCGGGCAATCAACCGACCGAGCTCATGCTGAACTTCAGCCTCGAAGCTGTTCGCCGCGCAGGCCCATTCGTCAAGAAACCCGAGGGCTTCCCTCGGCGGGCAGGGCTGCTCAAGACGATGGATACGTGGCTTGGCGGCGATTGGTGGCAGCCCATCATGCTGGACACTGATCCGGATGATGAAGATGCAGTAGACCGCGCCGCCAACGACATTGCGGGTGGCTACGCAGAGAGGTTAGCGAAAGCGGCTGGCTGCGACGTATTCACTGTTCCAATGAGACGTTCGGCCACTCACAAGGCCCTGTTTTCTCTCATCCTGTTCCATCCCCGCGCTTACGCCAAGTATCCCTACAACGAGGCCGTTAGCCTCGCTCAGAAGGAGTGGCGCGAAACCATGCGCGGAATCGAAATCGAGCGAGCCGAGCGCGAGCTCGAGAAGGACCCGAGCCGAGGCTCGGCACACGTTGAGGACGCGCGCCAACTGACCAAGCTTGAAGAGGTGCAGCTCGAACTCGACTGGGTGGATACGATCTACGACAACCTGAAGCATGCAATCCTTAAGCGCGGGTCGGTATCAATGAAGAACGATTTCGACCTGATCTTCGACGGAGTTCGCGGCCTCGCGCGTGGTACTCATTTCCGGAAAGCTTGGGACCGATTGGCTGACGAGGAACTAGTGGAGATGTGTCGGCCCCACACTAAGTACGAATGGGCTGTCATCGTTCGGAAAGTGGGGGCCTCTGGCGTGACTTTCCGTGGGAATCAGTCAGTTGTGAAGGAGGAGTGAGCGATGGCCAAGACAACGATTGAGTGGACTCAGGTCACGTGGAACCCCGTTACGGGGTGCGACAAGACCTCTGCGGGGTGCGACAACTGCTACGCGCTCACACTGTCGAAGCGCCTCAAAGCAATGGGCGCTGAGAAGTACCAGAACGACGGCAACCCGGCGACGTCGGGTCCTGGCTTCGGGGTGACCACGCATCCGGCTTCGCTCGAACAGCCCTACAAATGGAAGCGCCCGGTGTTGGTATTCGTCAATTCGATGAGTGACTTGTTTCACGCCAAGGTCCCGTTGTCGTTCGTTCAGGACGTATTCGATGTCATGGCTGACACCCCCCAGCACACGTACCAAATCCTGACTAAGCGCTCGCTGCGGTTGCGTCGCATGGCGGACAAGCTGCAATGGCCGGCCAACGTCTGGATGGGCGTCTCGGTCGAGGAGCCGAAGGTGCTCAACCGCATTGATCACCTTCGTGAGGTTCCGGCTGCCGTGCGCTTCCTCTCGGTCGAGCCGTTAATCGCTGCGGTTCCCGGCATGAACCTCGACGGAATCGACTGGGTCATTGTGGGTGGCGAGTCCGGAGCGCATCATCGGCCTATGGAGACTGCATGGGTTGAGGACATCCGAGATCAGTGTCTCGGCGCTGATGTGCCTTTCTTCTTCAAGCAATGGGGTGGACGCACACCGAAGGCGAACGGACGTCTGCTCGACGGGCGCACGTGGGACCAAATGCCAAGCCCGCAGACCCGCCAACTCAAGAGCGCGTAGGGGTACAGTGTTCTTCATCTTTGATCCCGAGTTCTGGGCGTGGGCTACGGCCTGGACTCGCGACCCGGTCGTCTTGGACTGGATCAGAACAGAACTGGAACCGCTGCGCTGGCTGGGGCGCTAATCGTTGGTGGGTTCACGAACGACTACGCCTGATGAGAACCACTGTACGAGCGTTGAGGCCAACTGCACATGGCCTTGCGCTTCGAGCACAGACGGCGCAACCCCACCATGACGATCGGCCTGCGCGATGATGAGCGTCTCCAGCATCCCCACCAGCACAGCTTTGTGATCTGGGTGCCCATCGTCGCGATTCGGGAAAGCGAGCGTCCAACCAGACTGATCTTTGATGGTCTGAGTGATCATCCCGAGACGTACCTTCTTCGCGCTCGGACTCACCACAGGGTGCGCCGCCGCCTCCACCGCCTTGATCGACTCGGTCATGACGAGACTCGTGTTCGGCGTCAACGCATATGCCTCGGTCCACGCCTTCCCCAGATGCTGACCCGCGAGGACGGGAGCGGACTGCCTACTGATCTCCGCAAGCTCATCTACTCCCTCCGGAACCCGTCGCCGCAGCCGGAATACGCCGTCCTGAAGAGCGACGTCAGCCGCGGATGCGGCGCTGTCGAAGTGCCACTTCAATGAGTCCACTGCGTTCGGCGTGTTGCCCCATTGGTCAGTTTCATATGCAGACAGGAAGAAGTCGAGTACGCGAGCCACGAACTGATCGCCCTTCTGCGCGATCAGGCGAACCATATCGTCTGCGTCGACATATCGCTCTTGCAGGCGGAAGCTGACTTGGAGGGCGCTCTGGAGTTCGTGCACACGGTCCATGTCGACATTGCCGTACGAGCCGGGGCGAAGCTCATTGCGTATCCACGCCAGAACCGGGGCATGCAGCGAGGCCGGTAGCAACTCGCGGATCAGCGAGCGCTCCTCGTACTCGTCATCGTCTGCATCCCAGGGGCGCCACACGTTCATGGGACAAATCCTAAAGAACTGTGGGAGAGGTGCGTCATTGCCGCGTCTCGCTTTGCCTGAGGGCCGAGGGCCTACACCAGCTGATCGTCGTCCAGCAGGACGGTGTCGGCGAGCTTCGTCGCCACTTCGTCAAGCGAGCCGTAGTCAGAGGTTGTCAGGCCAGAGCGGGCCGCGAGCAGAGGGCTGACCTTGCGGAGTTCCTCAAAGGTTGTGCCGTGCACAATCGGGATCACACGATCGGTCGCAAGCAGAGCTGACAGCTCTTGCGAGGCAATACCGTCACTGTTGAGGCTCTGGAACAGCGCGGGCGTTACCAGGACGACTCCGGCCCGGGAACTGGCCAGGCCCTTGTCGATCTTGCGGATAAGCGAGGTGCCCAAGGGTACGTCCATCTCACTAAACCAGACGGTGACGTCGAGGCCGGTCAGAAGGTTGTGCAGTTCCAGCGCCGCACCCTTGCGGTCGTCCCACGCATGGCAGAGGAAAAGGTCACGCTGGCCCGTCGAGGTGTCGGCCACGCGGACAACCTGCTCGCGTACCGGGTTGAGGGTCTGATACTCGCGAACCGAGTAGGTGACCCCGGACCGCCGGGTGCGACTCGATGAGCTGGTTCGGCGACCACCACCACCACCACCACTCCTGCTTCGACTCGATCCCCCCGACGACCGGCTGAAGCTGGGGTACCGCTTGGGCTCAGGAGCGACTACCGGCTCGACCCGAGGGGGCGGAGGTGTGTAGGTCGGGCGCTCGTAGTACGGGTCTCGGTATCCGCCGTACCCGCCGTAGCGCCCTCCATGTACGGGGCAGTCTGCCCCGCCGCCGCGGATGTGTCCCAGAATGGGGGCCGTGCACTGTGCCATAAGCGCATGGTATCGACTAGCTCCGACACCGCGAGCTGGCTGGTGCCTGCCAAGCCACGACTAGCGGCATCAGGACACGAGAGCGGGGCACTCCCAGTCGCGTCAGCTAGGAGTGCCCCGTGCGTGGTCGCTCAGGCCAGGATGGTGGCCGTCACGCAGCCGCCTTCTTGACGGGGAGCTTGCATGCCGCTGCCTTGACAGGTGCCTTGCGAGCCGGTGCAGCCTTGGCCGGGGTCGGCTTCGGCGCGGCCTTCGCGGCGGCTTGTGCTCGGCGGTGAGTTCCCAGCCGCTCGGCAGGCTGCCGACGTTGGCCGAAGCGCGCTCGACCAGCGGCCTCGAAGTCCCCCGCCTCGAAGCGCTCGACGAATGCCTCCCAGGCAATCGCCCGCATGGCCTTGTAGCGGTTCGTCTGGATGTTGATGTTGTGTGCCGCAACGACCTGCTTGATGCCCGCGTGGACGATCTGCAGAAGTTAATCGCCCCGGATTTCTTAGAGGCTTTAGTTTGCCAACTGGGCGTGTGCCGGTTGTGTCCGATTCCGGCGCCTCGGTAGCGGCGATTCGTGGGTCGCGATTCCGGCCACCGCCAGGGCCTTCGAGCATAAGAGGTGTAGCCAATAGGTGTAGCCAATCAGGAGGTATCGCACGGGTCTATTGGCTATCGTCTCGCCGAGAAATCAAGGAAGTTCCATTCATTCCAGTCGATTAGGCCCAACTCATAATCCGTCGGTCACGGGTTCAAGTCCCGTCCGCCCTACCGGTGCCAGATTTTTTCGGCCATTCGATAAAGTTCTTGCATGTTTGCCGTTGCCGCGTGCGTGGTTCTCGGATTTCTGGCCGTGTTTCAGGTCGCGCTTGCCGCCGGCGCGCCGCTCGGCCAATTCGCCTGGGGCGGCCAGTCGCGGGTGCTTCCCACCCGGTTGCGGATCGGCAGCGTCATCTCCGTCGTCATCTACGCGTTCATCGCGGTCGTGCTTCTGGAACGCACCTCCCTCATCCACGTCCTGGGC
>CALMSL010000120.1 GCA_937872445.1 uncultured Microbacteriaceae bacterium
CTGCCAGACGCAGCGTCCCTCCCCACGCTCGTCGCGCGATGCCGCGATAATGGGGTCATGCCCACCCACGACGAAGTCGACCGCATCGTGGAGGCGTGGACCCGGGAGCGGCCCGACCTGGACTTCGCCCCGCTGCAGGTGCTGTCCAGGGTGGGACGGCTTTCCCGGCACCTGGATCGGGCCCGCCGAGAGTCGTTCACCACGTCCGAACTCGAGTCGTGGGAGTTCGATGTTCTCTCCGCACTGCGCCGCGCCGGATCACCGTACCAGCTGAGTCCGAAAGCCCTCCTCCAGCAGACGCTCGTCTCCTCCGGGACCATGACGAACCGCATCGATCGACTCGCCACCCGCGGACTCGTGCACCGCAGAACCGACCCGGATGACGGTCGCGGCGTCCTCGTCGTTATGACGCCGAAAGGCAGGGAACGCGTCGACTCCGCCATCAGCAACCTGCTGAACGCGGAACGGGAACTGCTCGACCGGCTCCCCCCGGCCGACCGAGAGCGGCTTGCCGGGCTCCTGCGCAAACTGAGCCTCGACTTCGACTGACCGAGCGAGGGCTGCACACCATGGTGACTCAGGAACTGCTCGATGCGTTGTGGGATTTCACCGACCCCGCGCACAGCGAGCAGCGGCTGAGGGAAGCGGCTCGCGGCGACCGCGTGACCCCGGAGGACCGCGCGGAACTGGAAACACAAATCGCGCGGGCGCTGGGGTTGCAGTCCCGATTCGATGAGGCTGACCGGCTGCTCCAGCAGATCGTGTTCGACTCGCCGCGAGTAGCCACCCGGGTACTTCTCGAACGGGGGCGCGTGCGCAACAGTTCCGGGCATCCGCAGGATGCCGCCGCGTACTTCGCGAACGCGCGGGCGGCCGCGAACCGGGCCGGACTGGTCTTTCTGGAGGTGGATGCGCTGCACATGCTCGCGATTGCGGATGCACCTCACGCCGCGCGCTGGACCCGGGAGGCGCTTGCGGTGCTGGAGCACATCGGCGACGACCGGACGAAGCGCTGGGCTGTTGCCCTGCACAACAATCTTGGCTGGAACCTGCACGAAGCCGGCCGCTTCGATGACGCGCTCACGCAGTTCTCCCTCGCGCAGGGAGCGGCGATCCGATTCGGCACCCAGGACCAGCAATTCAGCGCCCGCTGGGCCGTTGCGCGGTGCCTGCGCTCGCTCGGCCGGGCCGGGGAAGCCCTCGAAATTCAGCGCGAACTGGGCCAGCAGCGCCCCGACGACGCCGACGTGCGCGAGGAACTCGCGATTCTGCTGGCGCCCGGCACCGACTGACTCGCGAGCCCTGACCCTGGCCCGCCGCGGGATGCCGTCAGCCCGCGCAGGCGATGCAGGTTGACGCGTACGGTCTGGCCGCGAGGCGAGCCGCCGCTATCGGCTTGCCGCACACCGTGCACACCCCGTAGGTGCGGCGCTTCACCCGTGACAAGGCCGCATCGATGTCCTGCAGCCGCTGTTCCGCCTGCCGGAGCAGGGCATCCGATTGCGACCGCTCAAACGCGAGAGTCGAGCCCTCCGGGTCGTGCTCGTCGTCGTTGTTGGAGTCCTGCCTGGCACTCACGATCGCGTCGATGTTCCCGCCGAGATCGCTGATCGAGGACAGCGTCTCGCGCTGCTGCTCGAGCAGTCGTTTGCGCGCAACGGCGAGATCAACCATGAGTCGAGCCTAACCAACACGCCCGTCGGACGACCGGGGCGCCGAGGTCGGGGGCGCCGGCGACCGGTTCACTGTCCGAGAAGTTCGCCCAGCTCCAGCCAGCGAGTCTCCAACTTCGCCGTCGTGTCGTGCAGCTCATCCAGTTCGGCCGACATGCTGGCAAGCGTCAGATAATCGGAGTGATCGTGCTCCGCAATTCTGGTGTGAAGCTCTGCGACCTGATGGCCGAGCTTGTCGAGTTTGCGGCCCGCCGCGGCAAACTCCTTCTGAGCGTTGCGAAGCTCCGCACCGGAGAGGGTGGGTTTCCTGGAGATCCCATCGAGACGATCGCTTCGCGACCCTTCAGGGAGCGGCCCGCCAGAGGCGCTGTCGGGGCGCGGGTTCCGGAGGGCAGCCGAACTTAACTCCAGGTACTGGTCGACACCGCGCGGGAGGTGCCGCAGGCGTCCGTCCATGACCGCATACTGCTGATCCGTGACCCGCTCGATCAGGTACCGATCGTGGCTGACCACGAGGAGTGTGCCCGGGAACGAGTCGAGAAGGTCCTCGATCGCGGCGAGCATGTCCGTGTCCAGGTCGTTCGTCGGCTCGTCGAGGATCAGCACGTTCGGTTCCGACAGCAGGATGAGCAGCAGCTGCAGGCGCCGCTTCTGGCCACCGGAGAGGTCCTTCACCGGGGTGCTCAGCTGCGCGCTCTTGAACCCCACCCGCTCCAGCAGTTGCGAGGGAGTGAGCTCCTTGCCGCCAGCGACGTAACTGCTCTTCTGGCGGGAGAGCACATCGCTGACCCGGTCATTCCACACGTCGTGCAACTCCGCCAGCTGCTGGGTGAGCTGGGCCACCTTGATCGTCTTGCCGCGCTTCACGCGTCCACTCGTGGGCTGGAGGGTCCCCGCCACGAGGTTCAGAAGCGTCGACTTGCCTGCGCCGTTCACCCCGAGAATGCCGGTGCGCTCGCCGGGAGCGATTCGCCAGGTGACGTCGCGGAGGACATGGTTGCTCCCTTCGAGACGACCGCCTTCAGCGCTCTGCTCAGGGAGCGGGTACGAGACGGACACATTTTCGAGGTCGACGACATCCTTGCCGAGGCGCTGCATCGCCATCTGGGCGAGAGACACGCTGTCGCGGATAGGCGGCTCGTTCTCGATGAGCACGTTCGCGGCGTCGATGCGGAACTTCGGTTTGCTCGTGCGCGCCGGCGCCCCGCGGCGAAGCCACGCGAGCTCCTTGCGCATCAGGTTCTGCCGTTTCGACTCGCTCGCCGCCGCCATCCGGTCCCGCTCGACCCGCTGAAGGACGTACGCCGCATACCCGCCCTCGAACGGTTCGATCGTGCGGTCGTGCACCTCCCACGTCGCGGTGCAGATCTCGTCCAGGAACCAGCGGTCGTGGGTGACCGTCACGAGCGCGCCGGAGTTCTGCGGCCAC
This sequence comes from uncultured Microbacteriaceae bacterium, assembly GCA_937872445.1. Lineage (GTDB taxonomy): Bacteria > Actinomycetota > Actinomycetes > Actinomycetales > Microbacteriaceae > Terrimesophilobacter. The sequence continues at coordinate 3,103 of CALMSL010000120.1, forward strand.
CGGTTCTTCAGGTGTTCCGCAAGCCAGGCAATGCCCTCCACGTCGAGGTGGTTCGTCGGCTCATCGAGGAAAATGATGTCCCAGTCGCCGATCAGAAGCGCGGCGAGCGCGACCCGGCGGCGCTGACCGCCGGAAAGGTCATCCACGCGCGCCTCCCACGGAATGTCGGCGATGAGGCCGGCAATGACGTCGCGCACCTTCGGATCGCCCGCCCACACGTGCTCGTCGATGTCGCCGATGACGACCTCGTGCACGCTGCGTTCGCTGTGCAGCTCGTCCGCCTGGTCGAGCATCCCCAGCCGGATGCCGCCCCGGCGGGTCACGCGCCCCGAATCCGGTTCGAGCGTTCCGGCCAGCAACCGCAGCAACGTGGACTTGCCGTCGCCGTTGCGGCCGACAACCCCGATGCGGTCGCCGTCGTTCAAACCGACCGTCACGGCATCGAAAATGCGGCGGGTCGGGTATTCGAGGTGCAGCGCTTCAGCGCCGAGCAGGTGGGCCATCTGCTCCTACGCTACTCGGGCACGATGCGGGCACCGTGCACAGGGCCGGTCACCCGCACCACGTGGTACTGCGAAGCCGACAGGGCGATCTGCAGTTCGAGCGCGCTGTCGAGGTCGGCGGCGAGGAACGCGATCGTCGGTCCCGACCCGGACACGATGCCCGCGAGCGCCCCGTTCTCTTCGCCCAGTTCGATCACCCTCGACAGCCGTGGCTCCAGGTGGAGCGCCGGAGCCTGCAAGTCGTTGTGGAGGCTCTCCGCGAGCATGTGCGGGTCGCCCGCCCGCAGCGCCTGAAGCACGTTCGCATCCACCCTCGGCTGAGCCTGGGCCGGAAAAATGTCGAGAACGTGGCGTTCACGGTGGCGGTCCAGCTCCTCATACACGATCGGGGTGGCCAGTCCGAAGTCCGCCAGGGCGAGCACCCACTGGAACTGGCCCTTCGCCAGCGCCGGGCTCAACTGGTCGCCGCGTCCGGTGCCCACCGCCGTGCCGCCCGTGAACGCGAACGGCACATCCGCGCCCAGGTTCGCCGCAAGCTCCAGCAGGTCATCGCGGCCAAGCTCCGTGCCCCAGAGCGCGTCGCACGCGAGCAGGGTTGCTGCAGCATCCGCCGACCCGCCACCGAGCCCGCCGGCAACCGGAACGTTCTTCTCGATCTCCAGATGCACCCCGCGGCGGTACCCCGTCGTTCTGGCCAGCAGGGTTGCCGCGCGAATGGCGAGATTGGAGCCATCCGTTTCGAGCGTCGACACGTCGACGCTGCCGGTGAACGACACGGAAAAATCGGGTGCGTCGGTAGCCCACACCTCCTCGAACAGCGACACCGCCTGATAGGCCGTCGCGACCTCGTGGTAGCCGTCATCGCCGAGCGAACCAACACCGAGGAACACGTTAATCTTGCCCGGTGCTTTCGCGTGCACCACCCGGCCCACCTCGGAGGTCATTTCCTCAACCTAGCCGACTCAACTGTGGTCCCCCGCCACCGCAACCGCGTCGAGAACCGCCCGCACTTCCTGCTTCCGCCCCTCGAGAGCGCTGCCGTCGGCGATCCTGGATCTCGTGAGCGAAATGCTCGTCTTCCCGGATTTCGGCTCCGACACCGCGGCGACCACTGTCTCGCCGGCGATCTTCCAGCGGGCCGTCGAGTACAGGGATGCCGGCGTGACGGATGCCGGCCTTCCCCAGTGCGCCGTGAGCGTCTCCAGAATCACGTCCAGATTCTCCGCGCGGGAGCCGTCGATGGACTTCGTCGCCGACACGGAGAACGTTCCGTCGGCGGTCTGCCCCGGCAGTCGCCGCCCGATCGCCTGCTCGTAGCCGACGGTGATTCCCTGCGCCCACCAGCCCTCGACGCCGTGCTCGCTCTGCAGCCACGCCGCGATCTTCGGATGCTCCCACTCTCTGGCACCCGCAGCATCCAGCACCGCGTGCCATTCCGCACGCACCCTGCCGGTTGCTGCGGCGAGTTTGCCATCGCTCATCTTCTGCGCAGAAACCGCTGCCATGACGCAACGCTATCCGACGCGGGCGATGGCGAGAAAATCCTCCACAGGCAGAACCTCGGCGCGGCTCGTCGGGTCGATGCCGGCCCGTTCCAGTGTGGCCGAGGCGCCAGTCCCGAACAGCCCGGCAAGCGACTGCCGGAGCATTTTTCGGCGCTGGCCGAACGCGGCGTCGACGATGCCGAAGGTCGTGCGACGCTCCTCCTCCGTGCCCATCGGCTCCGCCCGGCGCTCGAACCCGATGAGAAGCGAGTCCACGTTCGGGACGGGCCAGAACACCTGGCGGCTCACCTGCCCCGCCGTTCTCCACCGGCCGTACCAGGCCGCCTTCGCACTGGGGCCGCCGTACACCCGCGACCCGGGGCCGGCCGCGATCCGCCGGCCGACCTCCGCCTGCACCATGACGAGCCCCGACGTGAGCGACGGGAAAGTCTGCAGCAGGTGGAGAAGCACCGGCACCGAGATGTTGTACGGAAGATTCGCGACCAGCCGGTTCGCCACGAGGCGATTCACCCCTGAGGGCAGTTCCGTGATCGCCATCGCGTCGTCGGTGAGCACGGTGAGGTCGGATCCCGGTCGCAGAAGGTCAACGGTTTTCGGCAGTTGCGCGGCGAGCCTGCGGTCGATCTCCACGGCGATGACGGATGCGCCGGTCGCCAGCAGGCCGAGCGTGAGGGATCCGAGCCCCGGGCCGACCTCGAGCACGGTGTCCGTCTCCGTGACGCCCGCAGCCGTCACGATGCGCCGCACCGTGTTCGCGTCGACCACGAAATTCTGGCCGAGCTTCTTCGTCGGTTGCAGCTCAAGCATCTCCGCGAGGTCCCGGATTTCCGCCGGCCCCAGGTACCCGCCCGTCGCTGTCATCAGCGCGGAGGTTCGACGGGTTCGTCGTCCCAGGAGCCGTACACGCGCTCCGTGTTGGCGGTCACGTGCGCGGCGAGCGCCAGCACGTCCGTTTCGAGATGCTCGGCCATGGCCCGCAGCGTGATGGGGATGAGGTACGGCGAATTTGGTCGGCCGCGGAACGGCGTCGGGGTGAGAAACGGCGCATCCGTCTCCACGAGGATGCGCTCGCGCGGGATCAGCGAGAGCGCCTCGCGCAGGTTCGCCGCGTTCTTGAATGTGACCGTGCCGGCGAAGGACAGGTACCATCCGTGGTCGGCGCACAACCTCGCCATCTCCGCGTCGCCGGAAAAACAGTGGAACACGGTGCGCTCCGGCGCGCCCACCCGAAGCAACGTGTCGATAACCTCGGCGTGCGCATCCCGATCGTGAATCTGCATCGCCAGATCGTGGCTCTTCGCCATCGCGATGTGCGCCTCGAAGGAACGGAACTGCGCCGCCCGGCCGCTCTCATCCGTGCGGAAGAAATCGAGCCCCGTCTCGCCGATCGCGCGCACGCGCGGGCGCGCAGCAAGCTCATCGATTTCGGCGAGCGCGGCATCCAGCGTGCCCGCCGCCTCATAATTGGGCGCTTCGTTCGGATGGATGGCGACGGCCGCGAGCAGGCGCGGCTCCCGCGCGGCCACGTCCGCCGACCAGCGCGAGGTCTCCAGGTCGCCGCCCACCTGCACCGCACCGAGCACACCCACCGCGCCGGCCCGGTCCAGGTGTTCCCGGTAATCCATCGGGTTCTCGCCGTCGGCGATCTCCAGGTGCGCATGATTGTCGTACACGCCGACCGCGAGCGGTTCGGGCAGCGGCGGGTAGCTGAGATCACGCGACTGGCCGTGCTCGGCGCGCGACTCCCGCTTCCGGATGTACTGTGACTCGCTCATGAAACCTTCCCGCTCCCTGAGGAGGCCGCAGGCCGTCTCGAAGGGAACCGGTGCCATCGTACCGGTCGGCTCCCTTCGAGACGTCGACTTCGTCGACTCCTCAGGGAGCGGAACGCTTCAACGGTATCGACTCTCAGGGAGCGGAACGCTTCAACGGTATCGACTCTCAGGGAGCGGAGCCCGTCTCAATGCGGGGGAACAGCGGTTCGATCGCAGTAACCGTGCTTCCCGGAGTGAGCTGTCCCCACACGCCGGCACCGCGGATGTCCTGGCCGGCAACCTCGCCCGTTCCGCCGATCGCCTGCCACAACGTCGCCGCGGCGAGCGGGATCACCGGCGAGAGCAACACGGCGAGCGCGCGCAGGCCTTCCGCCACGGTGTACAGCACGGTGCCGAGACGCTCCCGGTCCGCATCCGACTTCGCGAGAACCCACGGTTCCTGCACCGTGATGTAGCCGTTCAAGTCGTCCACGACCGTCCAGATCGCCTCGATCGCCTCGTGGATCGCGAGTCGATCCATCGCGGCATCCGCGTCGACCGCCGCCTTCGCGAGCGTGCGCTGGATCGCAAGATCCGCCTCCGTGTAACCGCTCGGCGCCGGAACGAGGCCGTCGAAATACTTGCCGATCATCGCGATCGCCCGCGAGGCGAGATTGCCGAACCCGTTCGCGAGCTCCGCATGGTACCGGGCGGTCAGGTCCTCCCAGCTGAACGAACCATCCTGGCCGAAGTGGATGGCGCTCATGAAGTAGTAGCGGAACGCATCCGAACCGAACGTGTCGGTGATCTCCGACGGCGCGATGCCGGTGAGTTTCGACTTCGACATCTTCTCGCCGCCCACGAGCAGCCAGCCGTGTGCGAACACCTGCTTCGACACCTCGATCCCGGCAGCCATCTGCATCGCCGGCCAGATGACGGCGTGGAAGCGGGCGATATCCTTGCCGACGATCTGCACGGCCGGCCAGCGCCGGTCGAACTGCACCTGGTCGGTGCCGTAGCCGATCGCCGTCACATAGTTGAGCAGCGCCTCGAACCACACGTACACGACGTGCGTGCTGTCCCACGGGATCGGGATGCCCCAGTCGAAACTGGAGCGCGAAATCGACAGGTCGCGCAGCCCCTGACTCACGAACTGGATGAGTTCGTTGCGCACGCTGTCCGGCTGGACGAACTTCGGGTTCGACTCGTACAGGGCGAGCAGTTTGTCGCCGAACTCGCTCAGCCGGAAGAAGTAGTTTGTCTCCTTCAAGGACTCGACCGGCTTCGAGTGGATCGCGCACACGAGTTGCCCCTCGAACTCGCCGATTCCCGGCACGAGTTCGTTCTGCTGCTTGTACTCCTCGCAGCCGACGCAGTAGTAGCCCTCAAACTCGCCCAGGTAGATGTAGCCGTCGTCGTACAGTTTCTGCAGGAACAGGACTACGCCCTCCTCGTGGCGGGCATCCGTCGTGCGTATGAAATCGTCGTTCGCGAGGTTGAGCGTCTTCAGCAGCGGCTTCCACGCGCTCTCCACGAGCGCATCCGCCCACGCCTTCGGTGTCGTGTTGTTCGCGACCGCGGTGCGGAGGATTTTCTCGCCGTGCTCGTCCGTGCCGGTCAGGAACCAGGTGTCGTCTCCGGCCTGACGGTGCCAGCGGGCGAGCACATCCGCGGCCACCTCGGTGTAGGCGTGGCCGATGTGCGGCACGTCATTCACATAGAAAATCGGTGTCGCGATGTAGAAGGAATGGTCGGAGGCCATGCGCCCAATCCTAATTGGCGCGCCGGGCCGGTTACCGCGCCGGGGACGGCTCAGCCCGTGCCGCAAGCGCGCCCTGGTACAGGTCTCGGCGGCCAAGCCCGGTCGCGTCGGCGACCTCGGCCGCGGCATCCTTCAGTCGGCTCCCGCCCGCGACGAGGGCGAGCACCTGCGCGATCCCGTCGCTGAGCGTTGCGGATGCCGGCTCGGCCCCGGCGACGACGATGCAGATTTCGCCTTTAACCCCGGCGGCCGCCCACTCCGCGAGTTCGGCGGCGGTCCCCCGCTTCACTTCCTCGTACAGTTTCGTGAGCTCCCGCGCGACCACCACTCGGCGATCGGGCCCCATCGCCGTGGCCAGATCCGCCAGCGACTCCGCGAGCCGGTTCGGCGACTCGAAGAACACCATGGTGCGCTCCTCGCGCGCGAGCGCACCAAACCAGGCGACGCGGCCCTTGCGCGGAATGAACCCCTCAAAGGTGAACCGGTCGGTCGGAAGTCCTGACACGGCGAGTGCAGCGAGCACAGCGCTTGGGCCCGGGATCACCGTCACGGTCACCCCGGCCGTTGCCGCAGCGGAAACGAGCGGAAACCCCGGGTCGCTGATCGCCGGCATCCCGGCATCCGTGAGCACCAGAAGGTCGGTGTCGCGCGCGAGCTCCACAAGCTCCGCCGCCTTCTCCACCTCGTTGTGTTCGTGCAGGGCGATCAGACGTGGCCGGTTCTCGATGCCGAGCGCGCGCAGAAGGTGCATGGCAGTGCGGGTGTCTTCCGCCGCAACAACCTCCGCCTTCTCGAGCGCCTCGATGAGCCGCCGCGACGCGTCGCCGAGATTGCCGATCGGGGTCGCCGCGAGGATGATCACGCCACCATTGTGGCACTGCGTCAAGCAGTGCCACACGAAAGCACAGTGGCATTGTGGCATTGGGAATGCGCCTCGGCTGGTTAGCATTGCCACGTGACCGGTGAGCGCGACTTCGATGACATGATCGGCGGCGAGCCGATATCCACTGCGCCGACCCCAATGCCGGAGCAACCGAGGTACGTGCTGGAGGAGCCGCGCGGTTCGCGCCTCGACGACTGGTGGGGCCGGATGCTGTCGACGCCCGCGAGGCAACGCGCCTGGGCATGGGGCGGCCCCATCGCGGTCACTCTGCTCGCCGCAATCCTGCGCCTCTGGAATCTCGGGTCTCCCCACTCCCTCGTGTTCGACGAGACCTACTACGTGAAGGACTCCTGGACCCTCCTGCACCTCGGCTATGAGGCGAGGTGGCCGGGCGAGGCCGACGCATCCTTCAATTCCGGCAACGTCAACGTGTACACGGACCAGGGTTCGTTCGTCGTGCACCCGCCGCTCGGCAAGTGGATCATCGCCCTCGGCCTCGCGGTGTTCGGCGCGCAGGATGCCGTGGGCTGGCGCATCAGCACGGCGATCGTCGGCATCCTCCTCGTCGCGCTCGTCGCGGTCATCGCGCGCGGGATGTTCCACTCCACCCTCCTGGCGACGATCGCCGGCGGCCTCCTCGCGATCGACGGCAACGCGATTGTGATGTCCCGGGTCGCGCTCCTCGATGGCATCCTGACCCTGTTCGTCCTGCTCGGGTTCGGCGCCATCCTGCTCGACCGCGGGCACAGCGCGCGGCGGCTTGAGCGGTGGCGACGGCGGCGAACGGATGCGGGCCGCACGATCGACTGGGGCCCCGCGCTGTGGTGGCGCCCCTGGCTTGTGGCGGCGGGCATAGCGTTTGGGGCGGCCTCAGCGGTGAAGTGGAACGGAATCTACTTTTTGGCCGGGTTCGCCGTGTACACGCTCGTTGTGGATGCCGTCGCCCGGCGCAAGGCCGGCGTCACGTTCTTCGGAAGCGGTGTCGCGTTCAAGCAGGCGCCGGTCACGTTCCTGCTCACCGTGCCCATCGCGCTCGCGATCTACCTCGTCACGTGGACCGGCTGGTTCGTCACCGACGGCGGCTACTACCGGCACTGGGCAGAGCAGGCCGGCAATGCCTGGCAGGGAGCCCTTGCCTGGGTGCCCCTCGACATCCAAAGTTTTTGGCACTATCAGGCGAGCACCTACGCGTACCACATCGGCGAGCACCAGCCGCACGGCTATCAGGCGAATCCGCTCACCTGGCTGCTCATGATCCGGCCGACAGCGATGTTCTATCAGGGCAGCGACCTCGGTCAGAACGGGTGCGAGTTCACCCGCTGCGGCGAGTCCATCACGGGCATCGCGAACCCGTTCATCTGGTGGGGTGCCGTTGCGGCGGCCGTCTACCTCGTGTACCGGGTCATCCGGTACCGCGAGTGGCAGGTGGGGGCGATCCTCACCGGGATCGGCGCCGGATACCTCCCGTGGCTGATGTACCTGAACCGAACGGTGTTCCAGTT
>CALMSL010000121.1 GCA_937872445.1 uncultured Microbacteriaceae bacterium
TGGCAACCGAAGATCCCGAAACTTTCACTGGAAATTCAGGAACTCGCGCATGCGCCCGATTCCGGATGCCCGAAATAACAGGCATCCACATCCGATTTCCCGACACGCCAGACGCAGATTCCTGAATTTCCAAAGGGTGGCGGGGTGAGCTTGCCTGCCACTGAGGTTGGCCTACTGACTTTAGGCTGTGGGGATGACCCGCGAACTCCGCGTCACCAGGCTGCGCACCTACCCGGTGAAGTCGTTCGCGGGCAACGACGTCCAGTCCGCGGCGGTTGAGCCGTGGGGACTTGCCGGCGACCGGCGCTGGGGGCTCGTCGACGACGCCGGCAAAAACGTCACGGCCCGGATGGTGCACCACCTGCTCGGCCTGCACGCGGACATCGTGGATGCCACCACCATCCGCATCAATGACCGCGATGGCGCGTCCATCACCGTGAGCGCACCGATCAACGCGTCGACGATCCCGGTCGGATTCAGCGGGCTCGACCGCGCCACCCCCGCCCCCGACGAGGTCAACTCCTGGATCAGCGACCGAATCGGCGTGCCACTGCGGCTAGTCTGGCAGCAGGACCCCACCGCGCGCCCCATCCCAGAAAAGCACGGCGGCCTGCCCGGCGAATCCCTTTCGCTCGCGGATGACGGGCCGCTTCTGCTCGTCACGGAAGCATCGATGCGGCAACTCAATGAGTGGATCGCCGCAGATCAGGCGCTTCCGGATTTGCCCGATCTTGACCCGGATGACCTCAGCGGCGCGGCGTCGGCGTCGAAGCCGCTCGACATCGTGCGGTTCAGGCCCAATGTCATCGTTGATGGCGATGTGCCCTTCGCCGAAGACGCCTGGAATACCGTGAAAATCGGCGACATCACCTTTCGAAAGACGGTGCTGTGCGACCGCTGCGTCATGACCACGATCGACCCCAAAACGCTTGCGGGCGGCAAGGAGCCGATACGTACCCTCGCGCGTCATCGCCGCTGGGACGGGAAGACCTGGTTCGGCATCCGACTCACACCAGTCGGTCTGAGCAAGGAACAGGTGACGGAGATCCGCGTCAATGACGACGTTAACTACCACTCAGAATCGAGATAGCAGATTCCCGCATTTCGACCTTGCGGATTTTGCCTGTAATCGTCATGGGAAAGCTGTCAACCAGGTGAACATATCGAGGGATCTTGTAACCCGCGAGTTTACCTTTGCAGAACGCCCGGAGGCTTCCCTGGTCCAGTGCCATTGCTCCTTGACGAAGCACAATCCAGGCCATGAGTTCTTCACCGTAATGCGCGTCTGGCACACCGATCACCTGTACATCCGCAATATCGGGGTGGCTGTATAGGAATTCTTCGATTTCGCGCGGGTAGATATTCTCTCCGCCCCGGATGACCACATCCTTGATTCGCCCGACGATTTGCACGTATCCGTCCTCGTCCATTGAGGCGAGATCGCCGGTGTGCATCCAACGCGCAGAGTCGATCGCTTCCTCCGTCTTTTCACGATCGTTCCAATAGCCGAGCATGACAGAGTAGCCACGAGTACAAAATTCGCCGGGTTCACCTCTGGGAACAATCAGTTGTGTTTCCGGATCGACAATCTTGACCTCCACGTGGGGCATGACCTGGCCGACGGTTTGGGTTCGTTGGGCAAGGCTGTCGCCGCTGTGCGTCATTGTCGACACGGGGGAAGTCTCCGTCATGCCGTAGCAAATCGCGACTTCAGACATGTTCATTTCATTGACGACGCGGTTCATTACTTCCACTGGACACGGCGACCCTGCCATGATGCCCGTGCGGAGCGTCGATAAGTCAAATGTCCGAAAGTTGGGAAGGCCGAGTTCCGCGATAAACATCGAAGGGACGCCGTACAGTGAGGTGCATTTCTCATCCTGCACAGCCTGGAGAGTGGTCTGGGCGTCAAATCCTGCGGCCGGCAAAATGACGCAGGCGCCGTGGGAATGAGCGCCGAGGATTCCCATAACCATCCCGAAACAATGGTAGAGCGGGACGGGAAGGCAGACTCGATCTGCTTCCGTGTAGTGCGCTCCTTCGCCGACGAAGTAACCATTATTCAAAACATTGTGGTGGGTGAGAGTGGCTCCTTTCGGAAATCCGGTCGTGCCCGACGTGTACTGGATGTTGATGGGATCGTCAAAACTGAGTTGCTGGGATCTCTCAAGTACCGCCGTTTTCCCCGCCTCTTTTCCGTCACGCATCACGGAATCCCAACTGTCTTCACCGATAAACACGTTCTCGTGAAAATCAATTTCCTCGAGCATCCTCTTGTAGTCGCTCGTGCGAAAAGACACTGCACTGACCAGGAGTTTCATATCTGAATTTCGGAGGACGAAATTGAGTTCCGGTGCTCGATAGGCCGGATTGATGTTGACCAGGATTGCGCCGATACGCGCTGTGGCGTACTGGGTAATCACCCATTCAGCGCAATTTGGAGCCCAAATACCGACTCGATCACCTTTGTGGATTCCCCGAACAATCAGGCCTGCCGCAAATTGGTCGATGTCGGCGCCAAGTTCGTCGTAGGTCCACCGACGACTGCTGGGAACATCCACGAGCGCTTCGCGCCCGGGAAACGCTTTGCGGGCTCGCTCGAAGTTGACGTCGATGGCTTGACCCAATAGCGGCACTGTCGAGGCGCCGGCGGCGTAGGAGAGCGTATCTTGCGTGGTCATTTCGGTAGTCTGACTAATCAGTGTGCTCGCCGCTACCCTCGATTGGGGGTAGGAGTTTGCGCAATTGCATGGCACTCTCTTCCTATGAACAGTGGCATTGCGATGCGGACGGATGAACGCGTCAACGAACATGTGCGCGCTGTAATCCGCCAATTGACACGGACGGGAAGCTTACCGGTCGTCTTTGGCGGGGCGGTATCTCCTAAAGCAAATGATGTCCGAATCGATTTTGTTGCTGGCGGCGTGACGAGCGCGCTCGTGGGGCTGAGAATTAGCGCGGGAAGCGGGCTGGGCGGTCGAGTCGTTGTCACAGCCAGACCCCATTACGTCCCCGATTATTTGAGTGACAGTCGAATCAGCCACGAGTACGACGGCCCTGTCGCGGCGGAGGGCCTTCGTGCAATAGCGGCCGTCCCTCTGGTTGTGAACGATGCTGTTTTGGCTGTCATTTACGCGGGTGTGCGTGGATCGTCGCCCCTCGGGGGCAGAGTGCTCGACGTGTTACAGCGTGCGGTCGTTCGCGCCGGCATTGACCTGGCCGTTCATGTTGAGCTTGAACGGCGTTATGCCGAATTTGAGAATCAGGTGGTCCGAACTTCCGCTCAGGTGATGGATGCGAGGTCCAGGAATTTTAGGTACCTGCGAGAAGTTTACGAGGAGTTACGAGTTCTCACGCAGGAGATTGATGACGTTGGGTTGAGGGAAAGGTTCGCCGTGGCGTGCGAAAGGCTTGGTGGCAATTCGCACATCGACCCACATGTAGTTCCGCTCTCACCGAGAGAGCTGGAAGTGGTGGATCTCATCGCTGACGGGTGTTCGAATAAAGAAGCTGGCAACCGAATGGGTTTGACGACTGAGACGGTAAAAAGTTATCTGCGAAGCGCCAGTCGTAAACTTGGCACTCACAATCGAACGGAAACTGTGTCCTTTGCTCGCCGCGCGGGTTTAGTTCCCTAGACAGTCAAATTATTTAGTTCCCGATTTCTCCGCTGCAGAGCCTCGTCGAAGTATGGAGGTGTAAAGCTCATACCAGCCTGCGTGATTCTGCGAAATTGTTGAGATGAGTTGGTCTGATTCTGATTTCCTGCCTGCGCGCTCCAGCGCGATAGCTTTCCAAAATGAGGGTTCCAGATTCCCGCGACCATAGACAACCTGTGCAGCCGAGAGAACTTCAATGGCGCTTTCGGTCTCATCGGGGGTGGGCGCGACGGGTCCGCGGCACGCGGCACCTCGGATCACGGGCCACACCAGTTGCAGTGCGCTATTCAGTTCGGACGCGAGGCGAAGCTCCCGAAGCGGTTCCGGGCTGTTGTCTATACGTAGGTCAACGATCACGCCGTCGTTCGGAGCGGTTTTTCGCTCCCCGTTGACGACGAAGAGAGCGGACGATTGACGCCCCCGAAGATCGCCTCCCAGCATTTCAGCCGAGTCGAGGGCGGCGAGCAGTTTGTGCTCAAAGCTTCCGTCGGTGCTAAGAAAAGTTTCCACCATGACGTGCGGAATCTCGGAATGCGCGACCATATTTGCTTGAGCGCTGACATTTGGCTGGCTGTGATGCGAGGCGTTATCCCAACATCCTTCGCCCGTAAATGCAGCCACACGCCCGCCCGCATCGAGCATCGCCACCTGACGGACGTCGGGGGATGTGTCGCGCACCTGACACTTGCGAAGTGCTGTTGCGGGGGTTTCGCCTGAGTCAAGCAGCTCGAGACCTGTCAGCCCATAGTCGAGTGAAACATTCGCCTGGGAAGCAATCATTCCAACGCCAGCGCGGCCCCAAATGGCCTTGTGCCCGACAGCGAGAAAGTGAGACTGGACGGCCATGCCGAGGTGACCGGCAACTTCGTCCCTCGCAATTATCGAATAGGTCATCTTTCCAAACCTTTATGTTGGTGTGATTTCAGAGTACTCGGAAAGGCAAAAGTAGTTAGAAATAAAAAAGTTTGACTTCAAAGGGAATTATGTGGCAGTGTGCTGCATATTGCTACACGACTCGAAGAGGAGACCACGTAGTGGTTGAGCCAACTCGTTTGATCAAGCCAGCATTTTCCAACGCGCTCACCGATGGTGTTCGCACCTCGTTGTCCCGCTTCGCTGTGCCGCTCATTGCGCTGATACTTTTCGCGACCTACTCCTTCGTCATCCCCGACATCTTCTTCACCTGGGGAAATGTGCGGGCGATGTTGAATTCGCAGGCAATCGTTCTCTTGCTCGCACTGGCGACAACGATCCCTGTTCGCGCAGGGGATCTTGACTTTTCTCCCGCCGCAGTGATGACTGGATCCGGAGCCACCTTGGCGGCTAGTTTTGCTGCCGGGGTCCCGTGGCAATTCTCCGTCATGCTTTCCCTCGCGTTTGGGCTCGCGGTGGGTGCAATTCACGCGTTTTTCATCGTCAAAGTTGGTGTTGACGCATTTGTCATGACACTCGGATCGCTCATCGCCCTCGGTGGCTATGCGTACCTTGTGACGGGCAGTCGAGTTCTGGTGGATGTTCCTCAGGAAATTATTGCGTTTTCGACAACCCCACTGTTCGGGATGCCGCTTGCAACCTGGTACGGCTGGATTCTCATTTTCATCGTCTGGTACGTCTATGAGAAGACTCCGGTGGGTCGATACCTGCTCTTCACTGGCGGAAGCAGAGAAGCTGCACGTCTGGCGGGAGTTCGGGTTCCGCTTGTGCGCACGCTAGCGCTGTTTTCGTCTGCGTTGATTTGTTCGTTCGCCGGGATAGTGCTCGTCGGCCAATTTGCGTCTCTTGACCCCTCAATCGGCCCGAGTTATCTTCTGCAGCCTGCCACAGCCGTCTTTTTGGGCGCAACGACGATCCAGGTTGGCCGATACAACGCCTGGGGAACTGTTTTTGCTCTTTACCTCCTCGTGATCGGGGTCACTGGCCTGCAATTACTTGGTGCGACTCAGTGGTTGAACAGCGTATTCAATGGCGTCGCGCTCGTGATCGCGATCACCGTCGCGCGAATCGCGCAAAAGCGGCATGCCTCATGACAACAATCCCTAATCCGAAGCCTCTGGTAAGCGTTCAAAAGCTGACGAAGAGTTTTGATGGCGGGCGAGTGTTGAACGAGATTTCGATGGAGCTCCGGGCAGGTGAAACCAGGGCATTGCTCGGCGAGAACGGGTCTGGCAAATCCACCCTTGTGAAAATCCTTTCCGGGGTTTACCACATGGATTCCGGTGGCTTGTTGATGGAAGGTCGCCCTCTCGACCCCCAAACCATCCGTCAACGCGTCACCGTCATCCATCAGGACCTTGGACTTGCGCCCGAGATGTCGGTATTCGACAACATTGCCGTTGGGATTGGCTTTGGTGGATCGCCGTTCGCTCGAATCAGATTCGCCTCTGTTCGAAAGCACATCGAGGGTGTCCTCTCTGGTATCGATAGCGCGCTCGACCTCGATGCTCGTGTGGATACCCTTACCGTGCCAGAAAGAACAATCGTTGCTGTTGCCAGAGCAATCATGCGACTGGGAGAAACAGGAATTGAAAACGCCTTATTCATCCTGGATGAGCCGACCGCCGTCGCGACCGGTGATCAGGCGACAACTCTCATGAAACTGATGCACGACATGGCCGCTGCTGGGGCCGCCGTGTTATTCATTACACATCGCATCGCCGAAGCAATGATTGCGGATCACGTGACTGTCCTTCGTGATGGCGAAATCGTTCTTGATGCACAATCCACGGGTCTGGAAGATTTCACCATCATCGACGCGATGCTTGGGCGCAGGCTCGACGCGTACTACCCGGACAAACTGCCGAGCGCACCAGACGCTGAAACTCTGCTCGTCGCGCGCGGGCTTCGGGGCGAGGTGCTTGACGGTGTCGACGTGGACCTACACATCGGCGACATTGTGGGGGTCACCGGGATTGGCGGAATGGGTCAGGACGAGCTGCCCCAAATTCTGTGTGCCGCAATTGCCCGCGAAGCGGGCACGGTTGTCATGGATGGGCAAACCATCACGAGCTATACCGAGGCACTTGCGTCAGGGATTGCCTATGTTCCTGCCAATCGACGACGAGACGGCGGATGGATATCCGGAACGGCAAAGGAAAATATTTCGTTGCCGGTTTTAGATTCCCTCACCCAGTTTGGGCGGATCAGGCCTCGTGCGGAGCGCGAACTCGCAACCACGGTGATGACTCGTACCCAGGTGCGACCCGTGGAAACTGACAAAACCTTTGGAAGCTTTTCCGGAGGAAACCAGCAAAAGATGGTCGTTGGAAAGTGGTTGCAGCGTGAACCGAAGGTTCTCCTGCTTCACGAACCTACCCAGGGGGTAGATGTTGGCGCGAGGCGTGATTTGTTGCAACTGGTCAATGACACTGCCCAATCAGGGTCTGCCGTGCTGATCTGCTCGAACGACTTCGATCAGCTGGCCGAAATCTGCCAACGCATCCTGGTGCTCTACGACGGCAAAGTCGTCGACGAACTCACGGGCGACAGGGTCAGTGAAGGAAACATAGCGAGGTCTGCGCAGCGGATCCGGAGCCACCAGTAAATCCCAAAAAGCAAACAACAGAACAGAAAGGCATCGACAATGATTAAACCTGAAATTACTACTCGACGCGTAAGGAACATGATGGGTGTCGCTTTTGCCGCGGCAGTCGCTTTCTCGCTCGTGGCGTGCGGCACACCAGCGTCTCCCAGTGTCAGTCCCCAACCCAGTTCGGACGCAGCAACCGACTGCGTCTCCGTGGCTACTGCCGCGGTCGATGCGGCGCGCAAGGAAGCTCCCCCGTATTTCCCGACCGATTCCAAAATGTCATCAAACGCGGGCAAGTCCGTGTGGTTCATCGCGAACAGTTCATTTGAGATCGTGCAAAAGACAGCTGGGGCCTTCGAGGACGCGGCTAAGGCCGCTGGCATGACGGCGAAAACATACTTCTCGAACGGTTCCGTCGCGGATGAAACCGCCGGAATTCAGCAGGCCATAAACCAAAAAGCGGATGGCATCGTGGTGATGGGGGATCCCGCTCAGCTTTCCAACGCGATCAAGGAAGCTGCGGATGCGAACGTCAGCCTCGCGTGGTTCTCACAGGACGTGAGTGTTCCGCTTCCCGCTGCCGTAAAGGGTTCAATTCCCGCTGACTGGAAGGCCGACGGGAAGCTCATCGCCGATTGGATTCTCGCGGACTCTGGCTGTGACGCTAAAGTCGGGATAATTCGTGCGGCCACCATCACGTCCTCTGCGAATGAGGCTAAGGGTGTAATGGACCGCATCGCCGAGTTGTGCCCGAAGTGTGTGGTTCAAACGGCAGACATTGCGTTCGCAACACTGTCGGCAGACATCCCGAACGGCGTGCGGACGATAATGACTAAGGAACCAGACACCAAATACATGGTTTCGGGCTATGACTCGCTGGTCCCGCTTGTTAGCGCCGCTCTCAGTCAGGCAGGAAGCACCGGCGTTAAAGTAATTGGACACGACGGTAGCCCTGAGAACCTGAACATGGTGAGAGATGGGCGCCAGGCAATCGATATTGCACTGCCACCGGTTGCCTACCTTGGCCAGTACATCCTGGACAACCTTGGGACGGTCATGGCAGGCGGCACTCCTCGCACGGATCCGCTCCCGTCGATGCTGATTGACTCCGAGAACGTCGGCGCAAGCAACGACGACTTGTTCGGCTCGTATTCCGACAGCCTCGCCAAGTTCGAAAAGGCATGGCGCTAGAAACGTAGTCGTCACTGGACGGATGGAAAGGAGCAGACTTGTGAACGACGATGAGGCAGCAGTGCTCGCATTGCACGAGCGATTTGTGCTGGCGAATACCTGTGAGGACGTGGCTTGGCTCGAGTTGCACACGAGCGAAGATGTGAGTTGGTTCAATCTCAATAAGGCCAACTACATGTCGCGCGACGCGATTTGCCAGCTCTGGCGTGAGTTATACGAAGCCAAACCTGACAAGAACAAGCATGCAACGATCACCGTCCTCTGGCGTCACGTGACAGTCAAAGGCGACGTTGGATTGGTGACGTACACGATGTCCGTTGATTACGATTTCGGAGAAATGGCTCAGTTTCACGCTGCAGCCCGGTCAACAGAGATCTGGGTTCGGGACGTGGGTGCGGAAAGCGGTTGGCTGCTCTCTCACTTCCATTGCTCCGAACATGAGTCCGGCGTCATGGGTGGTGTGTGAACATCTCCAGTGCACCACTGACCGCTGGGCCTGACGTGCAATTCGCGTCAGGTCCAGCGGGCCGCATCGCATATCGCGATATCGATGGCGAGGGAATACCCATCGTCTTTGTTCACGGCATTAATATGTCTTCAGGCGTATGGAGCAAAGTCGTTCCGCTTCTCGAGGGGCGCCGCAGGATCATCATGGATCTTCGGGGTCACGGGAACTCTCACAGTAACTCGCCGTTCGAAATCGATGACTACCTCGCGGACCTGAAGCACGTCATCGAGGCGACGAAAATCTCGCGCTTCCAGCTCGTAGGCGTATCTCTTGGCGGGATGATTGCCTGCCTCTACGCGCAAGAGCATCCGGAAAACGTCCAATCCGTCGTAGCGTTTGGCAGTGCGCCCGTGGGTAAGCATCCGAATCTCAACGGGGCGATGCGGCGGCTCCGTGCCATCGGCGTCGCGTCCTATTTCGAGGCGTCGCTAGAGAAGCTGACGTTGCCACCGGGTGTGGATCGCGAGGTTCGCGATCTCGTCGTCTCCTACGCAATCGATGGGCGCGAGGACGCCACGATGGTCGAAGCTGTCACGAGAGCCGGGTTCACAACAGATCTCTCACATCGCCTGGTCCCAAGCGGGTGCCCAGTCCTTATCGTTAACGGTGAGCTGGACCGCACGTGCACCCCCGAACTTGGTCGTGCGCTGGCCATTTCAACGGGAGGTGAGGCGCTTGAGATACCCAATGGCGGGCACATCCTTCCACTTGAAACACCGGCCGAGTGTGCACGCCTGATCGCTGGAATGACTCGCGACGCGGATTCCGCGCGACGAGGGGAGACATCATGACGAAAAGTCGAGACTTCGTCGACCACCTCATAGAGCAATGGGAAATCGAGCTGCCCGGTCTGGAGTACGACGGTCTGGCCGTCTTTGCTCGACTCGCTCGATTCACCCAACTGGCGAGCAGGAGAATCTATCAGGGTCTCGAGGAATTCGAACTCACGGAGTCCCAGGTAAACATGCTCGCGGCGTTGTATCGGTCGGGCGCTCCTTACCGATTGTCTCCTACCGAGCTGTCCACGGCGATGCTTCTCACCCCGGGCACCATCACCTATGTCATCGACCAAATGGTGGATGCAAAAAACGTCGTTCGGCGCAGCGACCCGACAGACCGACGCAAGGTCATCATCGAACTGACGGAGTCAGGGAGCAGGCGAGTGCAGTCCGCAATGCGTTCCCACGTTTCAACGTGTCTGGATCTGCTTCGGGCGCTTTCTGATCCGCAACGACGTGTATTCATCGATTCCTTGCGCATGCTGCTGCTTAGCGTGGATGAACAAGGTGACGAGATAGGGGTTTGAGATGTTATTGAGCCTGGGATTCACGGGGTCCACGCCCTTGCCTGACACCTTTCCGGGCGTCGATGCCTGCGAGGAGTTTGGCCTGCATGGGGTGTGGTCGGCGGAACACGTTGGCCTCAATGATGCGCTTGTTCCTTCCACCACGTATGCAACTCGCACGAAGAATATTGAACTCGGTCTGATGGGACTGAACGCCGACACCCGTTCACCTGGCGTGCTGGCCATGGAGATTGCGACGTTGAACTCGATTGCGCCAGGAAGGCTTCGCCTCCACGTTGGCGTAGGCAGTCCGCAGCGTGCGAGGAGTATCGGTGTAACCGATAAGCGCACCCTTGAAGGAGTTGAAGTCTTCGTCAGTGTGATGCGAAAGCTTCTCCGAGGTGAAGCCGTTACGGGAGAAAGCGAGGCGTTTCGCCTGGTCGACATGAAGGTGACGACCGCAGCGAGCGACGTATCTGCAGTTCCCATCGACATTATGGCGATAAGGCCCCGGATGACGGCGCTTGCCGCGCGCGTTGCCGATGGGCTCTCGCTGTCCGTTGCGTCGTCACATGACTATTTGAGCAAACAGGTGACGCTTGCGGAGGAGGTGCTGGATTCGGAAGGGCGTGATCGGTCCGCGTTCCGCGTTTCGGCAGCGGTGCTTGCTTGCATTGATGACAACCTGGATTCGGCACGTCATCGGTTTGGCACGATGCTCGCCGGATTTCCTTTAGCCAGTGCACCTATGGCCTATGAGGGTCTTGAAGTTCCCGATGCGGATCTCATCGCTGAGACAATACGTTCGAAAGGCATTGAGGCCGCCGGCGAGCTCTTTCGCCCTGAAACACTCGATGGACTCGGGCTAGTCAGCACACTGGCGGGCCTGCCGGACGCAATAAGGGCATACCGCGAGGATGGAATCGACGAGCTCATTGTCATCCTGACGGCGCCTCCCTCTCAGCACCGAGGACTTGTGGAAGCGATTTCGCACGCCGGCTCGAATTGAGCGTCGCTGGAAACCAGTATTCACTGGCGTCGATGATCTCCGATGCACGAGAGCTCGTGGAGTGCGAGTCACCGTCAACCGACCGAAGTGCGATTTCCGCCTCGGCCGACGTGGTCGCGAGCGTGGGATCCGCCCATCTGGGAGTACAGCCCGAACGATTAGAGATTGACGGACGAGCTCACCTCAAATGGAAGTTTGGACGCGGTCAAACTCGCGTGCTCATTCTCATGCATCATGACACGGTATGGCCGCTGGGTTCTCTCATCACCATGCCGTTTGCGGTGACCGGTGGAACGATGACGGGACCGGGCTGTTTCGACATGAAAGTCGGAATCGTGATGGCCTTTCATGCCGTGGCGAGCATCCTCGAACGGGATGGCGTGACGATGTTGGTCACAGGCGATGAAGAGATCGGTTCACCCAGTTCCAGATCATTGATTGAGCAAGAATCCGCAGGCGCTGCGGGAACCCTCGTTCTGGAGGCCGCAGGCCCGTATGGTGCATTGAAGACACAGCGTAAGGGTGTGTCCTTTTACGAGCTATCCGTCGAAGGACGTGCTGCACATGCCGGGCTGGAGCCAGAACGGGGAGTGAACTCGGTTGTTGAGCTGGCGAATCAGATTCACATTATTTCCCAACTGGGCAGCTCGAGGCTTGGAACCAGCGTGACACCGACGATGGCGAGGGGAGGCAGCACCGCCAACACCGTTCCGGCTTCGGCATCGCTCTCGATCGATGTCAGGGCGTGGACAAATGATGAGTTAAGGCGGGTCGACCGGGCCCTTCATGCGCTGACTCCCACGCTTTCAGGGGCTGAAATCTCAATTGCCGGAGACGTCGGTCGACCACCGCTTGAATCCTTGGCCTCGTCCTCGCTCTTCGAACTTGCGCAATCCATTTCTAGGCGCCTCGGGCTTAGTCCACTGTCGGAAGCGGCCGTGGGTGGCGCATCCGACGGGAACTTTACGGCAGCTAGGGAAATCCCGACTCTGGACGGTTTAGGTGCCGTCGGTGGTGGGGCGCACTCGAATGATGAGCACGTTCTGATCAACGTTCTGCCCGAACGCACACGTTTGTTGGCCGAACTCATCAAAGAGATTCTCGGGCAGCAACCTCACGATTGATGACCAGTGGCGAAACGTTACAACCCGCCGAGCAGCGCGATCGGGTTCTCAATGCACTTTGTGATGAAACCCATGAACTCGCTCGGCACATCGCCGTCGCACACGCGGTGATCGAACACCATCGACAGCACCATGATTTTGCGCACCACGATCTCGCCGTCGACAACCCACGGCCGGTCGAGGATGCGGCCGACGCCGAGCATCGCGACCTCCGGCTGGTTGATGAGCGGCGCGGAGCCGTCCATCCCGAAACCGCCGTAATTGTTGAGCGTGAACGTTCCGCCGCGCAACTGGTCGTTCGGGAAGTTGCCGGTCTTCGCCGTCTCGACGAGACCTGTGAGCGAGTCCCGCAACGCCTCCGTAGTCATGTCGCCAGCGCCGTGGATGACGGGAACCATGAGCCCCCGCGCGGTCTGCGCCGCAATGCCGAGGTTGATCGCTGAATGCTGCACGATCTCGCCGGCCGTCATGTCGACGCTCGAGTTCAGGATCGGCCACTGCTTGAGCCCGGCAACCACGAAACGGGCAAGTAAGGCGTTCAGGCTCCACCGATCACCGGTGGACTTCTGCAACTGCTCCTTCGCCGCGAGCAGCTCCGTGGCATCGACGTCGAGCCAAATGGTGGCCTCCGGCACGTCGCGGCGGGAGGCTGTCATGCGCTCCGCGACGATCTTGCGCAAGCCCGTGATGGGGATGCGGATGTCGCCGTCGGCGCTGGCGATCGGCCTCGGCGCATCGCCCGGTGCCGACGCACTGGCCGGTGCGCTCCCGGCTGCGGAGTGTCCACCCTGGGCAATCACGCGCTCCACGTCCGCGCGCAGCACGAGACCGCCCGTGCCGGTGCCCTGAAGCGTGTTGGCGGCGAAACCGTGCTCGTGGGCGAGCTTGCGCACGAGCGGGGAAACGACGGGAGAAACGGCGCCGTCATCGTCGAGCCGGCGGGGTGAGGGGCTCGCGGCCGTCGCCGCGACGCCGCGCGCGCCAGATTCAGGGGGACTCGCAGCGGCAGAGCCGGTGTTCCGACGGCCGAACCGGCCCGACGGCGCGGGCCGGCGAGATTTCGCCGTAGTGCTGGAAGGTGCGCTTGCGACATCGGGTTCCGATCCGCCCTCGACTCCGACGGTGATGATCGGTTGCCCGGAGTGGATGGTGTCGCCCACAGCCGCGTGCAACTTCTCCACGACGCCCGCGAACGGGCACGGCAACTCCACGACGGACTTCGCCGACTCGACCTCGATGATCGGCTGGTCCACGACGACCGTGTCGCCCACGGCGACGAGCCAGTTCACAATCTCCGCCTCGGTGAGACCCTCGCCGAGGTCGGGCAGGATGAAATCTTTGCTCGTTGTCGCCATCAGTCGTCCCACTCCCACGTGCTCATCGCGTTCAGGATCCGCTCAGGGGTAGGCAAATAGTACTTCTCCAGCAGGGGAGCGGGGAACGGAATGTCCGCCCCCGTGATCCGCAGGATGGGGGCCGCAAGGTGGTAGAACTCGCGCTCGGTCACGCGCGCGGCAACCTCAGCACCGTATCCGCCGAATTGGGCGGCCTCGTGGATGACGACAGACCGGCTCGTCTTCCGCACGGAGGCGCAGACCGTCTCGTCGTCGAAGGGGGAGAGGCTGCGCAGGTCGATGACCTCAACCGACAAGTCCTCCTCCTCGGCAAGCTCCGCGGTCTTGAGGGCGACGGCGACCGTGGGTCCGTAGGAGATGAGGGTCACATCCGTGCCCTCCCGCACCACAGCAGCCTTGTTCATCGGCAGCGGCGGGCCGGACTGCTCCGTGCCCTCCTTCATCCAGTAGTGGCTTTTCGGCTCCAGGAAAATCACCGGGTCGTCCGAGGCAATCGCCTCGCGGAGCATCGAATATGCGTCCGCAGGGTTCGACGGCGTGACGACCGTAAGCCCCGGGGTGTGCGTCCAGTACGCCTCCGAGGAGTCGGAGTGGTGCTCCACCCCGCCGATGCCGCCCGAGGTGGGAATGCGGATGACGATGGGCAGCGAAACGCGCCCGCGCGTTCGATTGCGCATCTTCGCCACGTGGGACACGATCTGCTCGAATGCGGGGTAACTGAACGCGTCGAACTGCATCTCCACGATCGGCCGCATGCCGTACATGGCCATGCCGATGGCGGTGCCGATGATGCCGGATTCCGCCAGTGGAGAGTCCCAGACCCGGTCCTCGCCGAACTCCGCCAACAGGCCACTCGTGACGCGGAAGACGCCGCCGAGCTGCCCGACATCCTCACCGAAAATCACGACATTCGGGTCCTCGTCGAGCGCATCGCGCATCGCCGAGTTGAGGGCAGCCGCCATGGTCAGCGGTTTGGCAGTCTTCGCCATCAGCTCACCGCCCCGGCGTCGTGCGCATCTTCCAGTTCGGCTTTCAGCGCATCGCGTTGCTCCAGAAGCGAGGCTCGCGGCTCGTTGTACACGTGCTCGAAAAGTTCCATCGGGTCGATCGCCGGTTCACGGTTCATCGCCTCCCGCATCGCCGCCGCAATCCGCTCGGATTCCTCCTCGATCGATGCGCGCAATTCGTCATCGAGGGCGCCCTCCGTCGTGAGATAGCGCTCGAGGCGGGCAATGGGGTCGCGGGCCTTCCACGCTTCGACGTCGGCAGCGTCTCGGTAACGGCTTGGATCATCCGAATTCGTGTGTGGCTCAATCCGGTAGGTGAGGCATTCGATCATGGTCGGGCCGCCCCCGCTGCGCGCGCGGTCGAGCGCCTCGGTGACGACCGCGAACACCGCGGCGATGTCATTGCCGTCCACGTGATATCCGGGAATCCCGTAGCCCACAGCCTTGTCAGCAAGCATGCGCGCTCTGGTTTGTTTCGCAATCGGCACGCTGATCGCAAACTGGTTGTTCTGGATGATGAAGACGGTCGGTGTTTGCCATACTCCGGCGAAATTGAATCCCTCGTGAGCGTCCCCTTCGCTCGTCGCACCGTCACCGATAAAGGTCACCGTGGCGATGGGGTCGCCCTTGAGTTTTGCCGCCATCGCCAACCCCACGGCGTGAAGAACCTGGGTGGCTAACGGTGTGGCCTGCGGTGCGATTCGGTGTTCTTTGGGGTCCCACCCTGAATGCCAGTCTCCGCGGAAGCCGGAGAGAAGTTCGGCGGTCACGACTCCGCGAGTTCCTACCGCGATGCTGTCCCGATACGTGGGGAACAGCCAATCGGTTTCCTGCATCGCCATGACGGTGCCGATTTCGCTTGCTTCCTGGCCGCGCGCTGAAGGGTAGGTGGAGAGCCTGCCCTGGCGGGTGAGCGCCGTCACCTGGGTTTCCCAGCGCCGGGCGATCACCATGCGTCGGTACAGCTCCTTGAGCACCTCGACGTCCGGCAGCTCGTACCCGCGCCGCCGGTCGATCGGCACCGCGGCACCGCTCGCGTCGATGAGCGTGAAGGCTTCCGCGTCGGGCAGAACAGCGCGCGCGCTGGTCTCTTCGGTGAGGCTCATTCCTCTATGGTGCGCCAGAGAATTGGCGACGAGGAGCAGTTCGCGGCGAATCGGCACGCTTGGCGCGTGGCGGGCCGTCCGACAGGACGAATGGCTGGCATTAGCCGGTCAAAGATGCCATGCGTCCGTCGCCAGCTCGGGCGCGGTGCCCGCTCGCTCCTCCAGAATCATGTAGGAGCGTGTCGACGCCACGCCGGGCATGTTCCGGATGCTGTGCAGGATCGTCTCCGACAGCGCATCGTGATCCGGAGCACTCACGGTCAGCAGGATGTCGATGTCGCCCGCGAGCGCCTGCGCCTTCTCCACGAAGGGAAGGGCGGCGAGAGCTGCAGACACGGTCGGCCAGTCCGCATCCACTTTCACGATGACGATCGCGGTGATCCCGAGGCCCAGTGCCTCGCGGTCGACGTTCGCCGAGAAGCCGGTGATGACCCCGTGCTCGAGCAGACGCGTGAACCGGGTGTGCGCTGCGGTGCGGGAGATGTGGACGCGGTCGGCGAGGGCGCGGAGGGACAGGCGCGCATCCTTGCCGAGTTCGGCGATGATCCGCCGGTCGATGGCGTCGACGCGGTACTTCTTCCCCGGCATCGGCGGCCTCCTCGCGACGTATCGACCACCAGCGTACTGCCAGCAGCGCCCGGCAGGGCAGGCGCGTTTGCCGGGCGCGGGCGGGGAACGCGCTTCAGTAGACTCGGATGCTGTGATCACTCGACTTTCCCACCTTTTTGTCCGCACCCTGCGCGATGACCCCGCCGATGCCGAAGTGGCGAGCCATCGCCTGCTCGTTCGGGCTGGATACATCCGCCGGCAGGCGCCGGGAATTTTCGCGTGGTTGCCGCTGGGCTTGAAGGTGCGCCGCAAGATCGAGCAGGTCATCCGGGAAGAAATGGCGGCGTTCGGCGGCCAGGAAGTGCACTTTCCCGCGCTGCTTCCGCGCGAACCGTATGAACTGACCGGGCGCTGGACCGAATACGGAGATGGAATTTTCCGGTTGAAGGACCGCAAAGACGCCGACTACCTTCTTGCCCCCACGCACGAAGAGGTGTTCACGCTCACCGTGAAGGACATGTACTCCAGCTACAAGGATCTGCCGCTCGTGATCTACCAGATCCAGGACAAGTACCGCGACGAGGCCAGGCCGCGCGCCGGGCTCCTGCGCGGACGCGAGTTCAGCATGAAGGATTCCTACTCCTTCGACTACACGGATGCCGGGCTCGACAAGTCCTATCAGGACCACCGCGACGCCTACGAGCGCATTTTCACACGGCTCGGACTCGACTACGAGATCGTGCAGGCCGACGCCGGCGCGATGGGCGGATCCCGCTCGGAGGAGTTCCTGCACCCCACTCCCGTCGGCGAAGACACGTTCGTGCGCTCAGGGGGCGGATACGCGGCGAACGTCGAAGCGTTCCACACCGAACCCGTCGAACCCCGCTCCTGGGAAAAGCTCACCCCGGCCGAAGTGTTCGACACGCCCAACACGCCGACGATCCAGACCCTCGTCGACATGGCGAATGCGGACCATCCCCGACCGGACGGCCGCGCCTGGACCGCGGCAGATACGCTCAAGAACATTGTGCTCGCGGTGACCGCGCTCGACGGCACGCGCGAACTCGTCATCGTCGGGATTCCCGGCGACCGGGATGCGGACCTGAAACGCGCGGAGGTGGCGTTCGCGCCGGCCGCGGTCGAGCCGGCGACGGAGGCGGATTTCGCGAAGAATCCGGGGCTCGTCAAGGGCTACATCGGTCCGTGGAGCGAATCCGGCCCTGTGCTCGGCGCGAAGAGCACGACCGGCATCCGCTACCTCGTCGATCCTCGGATCGCCGATGGCACCGGCTGGATCACGGGAGCGAACGAGAACGGCAGGCACGTTTTCGGCCTCGTCGCTGGCCGCGACTTCGGCAATGACGGCGTCGTGGAGATCGCCACGGTGCTCGCAGGGGATCCGGCCCCCGATGGCTCAGGACCGGTCGAGCTGGCCCGCGGCATGGAGATCGGGCACGTGTTCCAGCTCGGCCGCAAGTACGCTGAGGCGCTCGGACTGAAAGTGCTCGACGAGAACGGCAAGCTCGTGACCGTCACGATGGGCTCCTACGGCATCGGCGTCACGCGCATCATGGCGGTCATCGCGGAGGCGAACAACGACGACAAGGGGCTCGTGTGGCCCCGCGAGGTCAGCCCGTTCGACGTGCACGTGGTGGCCGCAACCCGGGAAGATGCCGTGTACGAGGCCGCGGATGCGCTCGTGGCCGAATTCGAGTCCGACGGCGTCGACGTGCTGTACGACGACCGTCCCAAGGTGTCGCCTGGCGTGAAGTTCGGGGACGCCGAACTCATCGGCGTTCCGCTCATCGTGATCGTGGGGAAAAGCGTTGCCGACGGCAACGTCGAACTGTGGGACCGCCGCACGGGGGAGCGCACCGCCGTTCCGCTGGCCGAGATTCGGGAACGAGTGGCAGCAGAACTCCGGTAACTTAGAGGCAGGTTCCGACCCGGGGCAGCCGGGTGATAACAGAAGAAATGAATAGTGGAGGCACGTCGTGGATATCGACCTGGGCGAGCTGCGAAGAATGGAGCGCGAGCGCGAGATCCCGTTCGAGGAACTCGTCACGATCATCGAGCAGGCCATCCTCACCGCGTACCTGAAGCACACCGGGATCGCGGAAGCCAAGGATGCCGCCCCCGCCGCGCGCGTGGAACTGGACCGCAAGTCGGGCCACGTCGCCATTTACGTCCCCGAACTCAACGAGGACGGCGAGGTCATCGGCGAGGCAGAGGACAACCCGGGCGACTTCGGCCGGATCGGCGCGTTCGCCGCCAAACAGGTCATCAACCAGCGCCTCCGCGACATCGCTGACGACCACGTCCTCGGCGAATTCCGGGGACGCGAGGGCGACATTGTCGCCGGCGTGATCCAGCAGGGGCCGAACCCGCGGATGATCCACGTCGACCTGGGCACCGTCGAAGCGCTGCTGCCGCCAGAGGAGCAGGTGCCGGGCGAAGACTACGCGCACGGTTCGCGCATCCGCGTATATGTCACGAGCGTGAGCAAGGGCTTGAAAGGCCCTTCGATCATGGTGTCGCGCACGCACCCGTCGCTCGTGCGCAAGCTGTTCGCGCTCGAGGTGCCGGAGATTGCGAGCGGCGCCGTGGAAATCGTGTCGCTCGCCCGCGAGGCCGGGCACCGCACGAAGATCGCGGTGAAGGCCAACGAGCCGGGGATCAACGCGAAAGGCTCCTGCATCGGCGAGATGGGCCAGCGCGTGCGGGCCGTCACGGCCGAGCTGAACAACGAGAAGATCGACATCGTCGACTACAGCCCCGACCTGCCCACGTTCGTCGCGAACGCCCTCTCGCCCGCGAAAGTGACGAGCGCTTTCGTGATCGACGAGTCGCTGAAGGCCGTGCGCGCGCTCGTTCCCGACTACCAGCTGTCGCTCGCTATCGGCAAGGAGGGCCAGAACGCGAGGCTCGCCGCCAAACTCACCGGCGCGCGCATCGACATCCAACCGGACAGCATCCTCGACGACTAGGAGCTACACTGGAACCCGTTAGAACCTGCCTCGGCTGCCGGAAACGCGACGGTACCTCCACTTTGGTGAGGGTTATCGCCCGTGACGGCGAGGTGGTGGCGGATCGCTCCGCTACCCTTCCCGGCCGTGGTGCGTGGGTGCACTCCACCCGCACCTGCATTGAGTCCGCCATCCAGCGCAAGGCCTTCGGCCGGGCGCTGAAAGCGGGAACGGTGTTGGGCACCGGGCACGTTCTCGAACTCATCGAGGCCGCAACCGCGGTCACTGAAGAACAGGCTGATTGACCTATGGACAACTAATGAGCGGCTCGAAATGAGACCCGTCAGCAACTAGGTCTGCTCCCGTTTGGGGCGGACCCCAGACAGGAGAATTGTGGCGAAACCACGCGTGCACGAGATCGCATCCGAACTCGGCATTGATACGAAACAGGCGCTTGCCAAGCTCAAGGAGATGGGCGAGTTCGTCAAAGGACCGTCCTCCAGCATCGAACCCCCCGTCGCGCGCAAGCTGAAGGCTGCGCTCGAAGCGGATGGGGTCACGGCACCCAAGGCGCCGGCGGAGAAGCCTGCGGCGGCCAAGGCCCCCGCAGCGAAAACGCCGGCCGCGAAGGCTCCGGCGACCCCTGCGGCTCCCGCTGCGAAGGAAGCCGCAGCTCAGGCGGAGGCGGCGACCGAGACAGCAGCGAGCGACGCTCAGACGAAGCCCGGCGCGCCGCAGAGCGAAGCGCCCTCGTCCGCTGAAGCTGCAGCTCCCGCCGACGGCGACGCCGCCGCACCCTCCGGCGGAGACATCCCGCGGCCGGGAACGCCGCGCCCGGGAAACAACCCGTTCGCCTCTGCGCAGGGCATGCAGCGCCCCGGAGCACCGCGTCCGGGCAACAACCCCTACGCGAGCAGCCAGGGCATGCAGACCCGACCGCCGTCCCCGAGTGGAATTCCCCGTCCGTCTGCTCCCCGCCCCGGCGCGCCGCGCCCGGGTGTCGGCGCAGGCCAGCGCGCGGGAGCCCCGGGTGGGCGTCCTGGCGCTCCGGGCGGTGCCCGAACGGGTGCCGGCGGACGGCCGGGCGGCGGTTTCCGCCCGGGTGGAGCTCCCGGAGGTGCACCGGGAACAGGATTCGGGCCGAACCGGCCCGCAGGCGGCGGTCGCGGGCGCGGCCCCGGTGGCGGCACCGCCGGTGCATTCGGCCGTGGCGGTGGTCGCGCGAAGTCCCGCAAGTCCAAGCGGACGAAGCGCGCAGAGTTCGAACTGCGGGAAGCCCCGTCGCTGGGCGGCGTGAGCGTTCCCCGCGGCGACGGCAACACGGTCATCCGGATGCGCCGCGGCGCCTCCATCACGGACTTCGCCGACAAGATCGACGCGAGCCCCGGAAACCTCGTCACCGTGCTGTTCCACCTCGGCGAGATGGCCACCGCGACGGAGTCGCTGGACGAGGCCACGTTCGAGGTGCTCGGCGAAGAACTGGGCTACAAGATCCAGATCGTGTCCCCCGAGGATGAAGACAAGGAACTTCTCGAAGGTTTCGATATCGATATCGACCAGGAGCTCGAGGACGAAGACGACGAAGAGCTGGAGGCCCGGCCCCCGGTGGTCACCGTCATGGGCCACGTCGACCACGGTAAAACCAGACTGCTTGACGCGATCCGCAAGGCGAAGGTCCACGAGGGCGAGGCTGGCGGGATCACGCAGCACATCGGCGCCTACCAGGTGATCGAGGAGCACGACGGCGTGGATCGCGCCATCACGTTCATCGACACCCCCGGTCACGAAGCATTCACCGCCATGCGTGCCCGTGGCGCGCAGGTCACCGACATCGCCATCCTGGTCGTGGCCGCCGACGACGGCATCATGCCGCAGACGGTGGAGGCGCTCAACCACGCCCAGGCGGCGAACGTGCCGATCGTGGTGGCGGTGAACAAGATCGACAAGCCGGATGCGAACCCGGCGAAGGTGCGCCAGCAGCTCACCGAGTTCGGCCTCGTCGCCGAAGAGTACGGCGGAGACACGATGTTCGTGGACGTTTCGGCGCTCAACAACGTCGGAATCAACGAGCTTCTCGACGCGGTGCTTCTCACCGCGGATGCCGGACTGGACCTGCGCGCGAACCCGAACAAGGATGCGCGCGGCGTGGCCATCGAGGCGAAGCTCGACAAGGGCCGCGGTGCCGTTGCGACGGTGCTCATCCAGTCGGGGACCCTCGAGGTTGGCGACCCGATCGTCGCGGGCACGGCGTACGGCCGCGTTCGTGCGATGTTCGACGAGAACGGCGACGCCGTGGAGTTCGCGACGCCGGCGAGGCCCGTCGCCGTGCTCGGCCTCACCTCCGTCCCGCGCGCCGGCGACGTGTTCCTGGTCACCGACGACGACCGCACCGCCCGGCAGATCGCGGAGAAGCGCGAAGCCGTCGAGCGCAATGCCCTGCTGGCCCGCAGCCGCAAGCGCATCAGCCTCGAGGACTTCACGAAGGCCATCGAGGACGGCAAGGTCGACTCGCTCAACCTCATCCTCAAGGGCGACGTGTCGGGTGCCGTCGAAGCGCTCGAAGAGTCGCTGCTCAAGATCGAGGTAGACGATTCGGTGCAGTTGCGCATCATCCACCGCGGCGTCGGCGGCGTCACGGAGAGCGACGTCAACCTCGCGACCGTCGACAATGCGATCATCATCGGGTTCAACGTGCGCCCCGACCCGAAGGCCCGCGAACGCGCGGCGCGCGAGGGTGTGGATGTGCGGTTCTACTCGGTGATTTACACCGCGCTCGAGGATGTGGAGAACGCCCTTAAGGGCATGCTCAAGCCCGAGTTCGAAGAGATCCAGTCCGGAGTTGCTGAAATTCGCGAGGTGTTCAGCTCCTCGAAGTTCGGCAACGTCGCTGGTGTCATCGTGCGTTCCGGCACGATCACGCGCAATGCGAAGGCCCGGGTTATTCGGGATGGTGTTGTCGTGGGCGACGGGCTCGCAATCGAATCGCTGCGTCGGTTCAAGGATGACGTCACCGAGGTCAAGACGGACTTCGAGGCCGGTATCGGCCTCGGCAAGTTCAACGACATCCGGATCGGCGACGAGATCGAGACGATCGAACTGAAGGAAAAGGTCCGCTGATGGCAGATCCGGCGAGGGCGCGAAAGCTCGCCGATCGCATCAAGGTGATCGTGGCGAAGCGGCTCGAGAAGGGGATCAGGGATCCCCGGCTCGGCTTCGTCACGATCACCGATGTGCAGGTCACGGGCGACCTCCAGCACGCCAGCATCTTCTATACCGTGTACGGCACGGACGAGGAGCGCGTGAACTCCGCCGCGGCGCTCAAGTCGGCGACCGGGATGCTGCGCTCCGAGGTGGGCAGGAACATCACCGCGCGCCTCACGCCGAGCCTGGAGTTCATCGCGGACGCGATTCCGGAGAACGCGAAACTCATCGAAGACCTGCTCGCGACCGCACGCAGCCGCGACACCGAGGTGTCGTCGCTTGCCTCCACAGCGCAGTACGCGGGCGATGCCGACCCGTACGTCAAACCCCGCGAAGTCGTCGAGGACGAACTGGACGCTGCGGATGCGGATGACGAGGGTGACGACGACGAGGACTATTCGGGCAACCGATAGGTGCCGTCGCCGTCCGCTTCGACGAGCCCGTCGCGAAGGAGGCTCGCCAGCGCACGTTCCAGCTGGGCAGCGTCCGGCCAGAGGGCGCTTACGGTTTCCGCGTCGACGGGCACGTCGTTCGCGCGCAATTCGGCCAGGATCTTCCCGCGAGCCTGCCGATCCGAGCCCTCATATCTGGCCTGTGCCGCGCGGGTCGACCCCGAATTCTCGGGGTACCCGGCCGCGCGCCAGGCGCAGTGCTCGGCAACCGGGCACTCGCCGCAGCGGGGAGCGCGGGAGGTGCACACGATCGCCCCCAACTCCATGACGGCGGCGCTGACGACAGCGGCATCGCGCCGGTCGTCGGGAAGTCGCGTCTCCATGGCGGCGAGGTCACGCCGGGTCGAGGCCGGCGCGGGTTGCGCATTGCCGCCGATCGCCCTCGCCAGCACCCGGCGGACGTTCGTGTCGACCACCGGATGGCGGTGCCCGTACGCGAACACCGCGACCGCTCTGGCCGTGTATTCGCCGACGCCCGGCAGCGCGAGAAGCTCATCCACGTCGGAAGGGACCGAGCCTCCATGGCGCTCGACGATCGCGGTCGCGCAGGTGTGCAGCCGGAGCGCCCTGCGCGGATAGCCGAGCCTGCCCCAGGCGCGCACGGCGTCGCCCGCGGGCACGGAGGCCAGATCCGCTGGGGAGGGCCACCGCTCAAGCCAGGCCCGAAGCGGTTCGATCACCCTTGCCACCGGTGTTTGCTGAAGCATGAACTCGCTCACGAGGATGCCCCAGGCGCCGAATCCGTCGGCACGCCACGGCAGTGCGCGCGCGTTGAGCAGGTACCAGCGCGATACCGCTTCGGCGAGCCAGGGGTCCGCGGGGCCGCCCGTCGGTGGAGTGGCCCCCTCGGGCGCTGCGGTGCTCACCGGACTACTCTAGAGTTATGGCTCGCTGGGCACCGGAGAAGAAGGACACGCTCGGGTCCATCGCGGAGGAAATCCTGCACAACTACGGGCACGGCCGAACCATGGTCGCGGTCGATGGCCGTCACGGGGCTGGCCAGTCGGAGTTCGCCGACGGTCTGGCCGAGATCCTCCAGGCCACGGGGGCGAAGGTTTTTCGGGCGCACATCGACGATTTCTTCCGGCCGAGGGCGGATCGCGAGCGTGCGGGCTGGCTTGACGGGAAAGCGCACTATCGCGGCGCCTACGACTACTCTCTGCTGAGGCGGGTGCTCATCGACCCGTTCCACACCGCGGGAAGCACGGGGTTCGTCCTCACCGGGTTCGATGAGGTGCGGGATCAGCCGGTGTTCCAGCCGAAGTGGATGTCCGCCGGCTTTGACGCCATCCTCATCGTGGACGGCGTGTTCCTGCACCGCCCGGATCTGGCCGGCACCTGGAACTACTCGATCTGGCTGACCACCCCGCTTCTCGAATCCGAGGACAAAGAGGTCATGCGCAACTCCGCCGCCGACGAGGCGTACCTCGCCGAAGCGAACCCGAGCGAGAAAGCCACGACCCTCATTGATAACCAGGACCCGGAACACCCTCGGCGCGTGTTCGCGGATTCCTGCTAGTTCGGACTGGTCCGTGCAACGACCCCATCCGGGGTGAGGAATGCGCCGGCCGATTCGACCTCGTGCACGAGCTCGACGAGCCGGGCGTTGATGGGCGCGACTGTGCCCGAGGTTGTCGCGGCATCCACGATGGCGCCGTTCAAATAGTCGATTTCGGTCAGTTGCCCCCGCCTTATGCTCTGCAGCGTGGAACCGGGATTCGGGATCTTTCCCATCCGCCATTTCATGATGAGCGGCAGGAGTTGCCCGATCGACGGCGGCAGGCGGCTGAACAGCCGGAGAGCTCCGTGGGAGAGGCCCTGAAGCTTCTCGAATCTCACCCCCGCGGCGAGTCCCACCGTGACCGCCTCACGCATGCTCAGAGTGAGCACGCGACGGAGGCGGCGGTGGGCGATGGTGTCCTGGGCGCTCAGGTTCGTGATCGCGGGAAGGGCGTTGATCTGATTCACGATGAGTTTCGTCCACTGCGCCCCGACAAAGTTCCGGGTTGTGCGGATGGGCATCACGGGGTCGAGCACGCTCGCCACATACTCGACATCAAGGCCCCTGCCGCCGTTGCCCAGGTATGTGCTCCCCGTCGTCGTCACCGCCACCGTGCCCGGTGCGAGGTACGAGGCGGCGAACAGCGCGAGTCCGCCGATGATGTCGGTGTGGGGCAGGAGTTCCCTGGCGGCCGAAATCCCCCGAATGCCGTTCTGGATGACGACGACCGGAACGCCGCGAAGGAAATCGGCGTTCTCCCGGATAGCGGCATCCGCGTCGAGCGTTTTCGTCGTGACGATTGCGAGTTCCGGCGCGCGGGTGAGGAGCTGATCCGCCGCCACGTGGGCCACATGGTCCCCCCACGCTCCGCTCAGGGTGATCCCGTTCGCCCGGATCGCTGCGAGGTTGGCGCCGCGAGCGGTGACCTCCACGTCGTGTCCGCCCCGGTCCAGGAGCGCGGCGATCACTCCGCCGACCGCCCCCGCGCCAATCAGACCGACTCTCACGATTCCAGCCTAGGGGTCACGCCCAGGGTTGGTAGCCTCGGAGGGTGATTCCCACCTCGAGGCGCAGCGGAATTCTGCTCGTCGACAAAGCGGGGGGAATGACGAGTCACGATGTGGTGTCCCGCGTGCGTAAACTCGCCGGAACCCGCAAGGTCGGACACGCCGGCACCCTCGACCCGATGGCGACGGGCCTCCTCGTGGTCGGGCTGAATGGCGCGACCCGGCTCCTCACCTACCTTGTGGGACTCGACAAGGAGTACCTGGCGACCATCCGGCTCGGCGGGTCGACCCCGACGGATGATGCGGACAGCCAGGTGGATGTCGTCGCAGACCCGAAGCGGCTTGCCGAGGTGACCGTCGACGCGGTGGAGGACGCCATCCGCGGGCTCACCGGCGAAATCAGCCAGGTTCCGTCGGCG
This sequence comes from uncultured Microbacteriaceae bacterium, assembly GCA_937872445.1. GTDB lineage: Bacteria > Actinomycetota > Actinomycetes > Actinomycetales > Microbacteriaceae > Terrimesophilobacter. The sequence continues at coordinate 25,866 of CALMSL010000121.1, forward strand.
GTGAGCGCCATCAAGGTGGACGGCCGACGCTCCTACGAACGGGTGCGCGCCGGCGAAGAGGTGGAGCTCGCCGCACGGACCGTGACGATTTCCGCCTTCGATGTTCTCGCGGTGCACCGCGCGGAGTTCTTCGATGTCGACGTGCGCATTTCCTGCTCGACGGGAACGTACGTCCGCGCGCTCGCGAGAGACCTCGGGAGCGGGCTCGGCGTCGGCGGCCATCTCGTCGCGCTTCGGAGAACCAGGGTCGGTCCGTTCGGTGTCGCCGACGCGAAGCCTCTGGAGGACATTTCGATCGAGCGCGACCTGGCGGCGCCGGCCGACATCGCCCGTGCGCTGTTTCCCGTGCTCGAGCTGACCGAACAGCAGTCCATCGATCTCGGCCACGGCAAGACGGTGACGGCCGGCGACCCGGGGCACCCGGCATCGACCGGGCCTATCGCGGCGATTGCGCCGGACGGCCGCCTCGTTGGCCTCGTCGCGATCTCCAACGGTACAGTTTCCCCGGTCATCAATTTTCCGCCGGATAGCGAGCAGCAATGATTGAGTGGTTTGCCTGGGTGCAGGTCATCGTCGCGGTCATCGCCGGGCTGCTGTGCCTCGCGCTCGGTGCGTCGGGGCACGAACCGGATGACTTCAGCCTGGGGGCCGTGCTCCTGGTGGAAGTCCTTCTCCTCGCCCAACTGGTGGTGGCGCTGATTGCCCCCGCAGCGGGCAACACTCCCTCAGGCAACGTGCTGGAGTTCTACACCTACCTCATTTCGGCGATCATCCTGCTTCCGCTTGCCGGGTTTTGGGGCCTCGTCGAACGCACGAAGTGGAGCACGCTCATCCTCGGCGTTGCGGCCCTCGCCGTCGCCGTCATGGTCGTTCGGATGCTGCAAATCTGGACTGTTCAGTCGGCGTGACCGAGTGCGAATCGTCGCGCGGCGGATCGCCTAATCTGGTAGCGATGCGATCCTTCCCCGCGCCCACGCCGAGCCGACCCCGCAGCTCACGGGGGATCGGCGGCGTCCTCATCGCCGTGTACGGCATTCTTGCGCTCGCCGCCACCGGTCGGTCCTTCGTTCAGATCGCGACCAACTTCACCCACGCGCCGGTAGCCTACCTGCTGTCCGCCCTGTCCGCCGTCGTGTACATCCTGGCCACCGTTGCGCTCCTGCAGCGGAGCACCGGGTGGTATCTCGTCGCGTGGGTCACGATCTCGTTCGAGTTTGCCGGAGTGCTCACGGTCGGCCTGCTCAGCATCTTCGACGGCCAGTTGTTTCCGAGCGACACCGTGTGGTCGATGTTTGGCCGCGGCTATCTTTTCGTTCCCCTCGTCCTCCCCGTGCTCGGCATGATCTGGCTCGCCACGCGCGGCGGCCCGGGGAGCGCCGCCGACGGCCCCACCGGTCCGGGGGAGTAACGTGCAGGTTTTCAGGACACGTGAGGAGATCCCGGCCGGATTCGGGCCGTCCGCGGTCACGGTTGGCAAGTTCGACGGCATCCACCTCGGCCATCACCGGATGATCGACACCCTGCTGAAGGAGGCGCGCCGCGATGCGCTCGTGCCGGCGGTGCTCACGTTCGACCGGAATCCGCTGAGCGTCCTCGCACCCGACGCCTGCCCGCCATCGCTCGTGAGCAACGCGCAAAAACTTGAACTCCTCGAACAGCTCGGCGTAGACGCCACCGTCATGCTCACCTTCGATCGCACGTTCAGCGAGCAGGCGCCGGAAGCGTTCGTGGAGGACATTCTCGTCCGCGCGCTGGGGGCGAAGGTGGTGTATGTCGGGCCGGATTTCCGTTTCGGGCGCGGAGGCAAGGGCACCGTCGAACTCCTGGAGGAGCTGGGTACTCGGGACGATTTCGAGGTGCGCCACTTCTCCACCGTGGAACTCGACAACCGGCGCGTGTCGTCCACGTGGGTACGCGAGCTTCTCACGGACGGCAACGTCGCGGCAGCCAGGACACTGCTTGGCCGATTCCCCACCGTGCGCGGCACGGTCGTGCGCGGCGCCCAACGCGGCCGGACTCTGGGTTTCCCCACCGCGAATCTTGCTCAGGAATCCGAGGGGCTGATCCCCGCCGACGGCGTGTACGCCGCGTGGGCCGTCGTGGGCGCCACGCGGTATCCGGCAGCGGTATCCATCGGCAACAATCCGACGTTCGACGGTGTGGCCGATCGCCAGGTGGAGGCCTACCTGCTCGGCCAGGATTTCGAACCCGTCGAGCTGGACCTCTACGGTGCCGCGCTCGACGTGCAGTTCGTGGACCGGATCCGGGGCATGGTGGCGTTTGGCACCGTTGAGGAGCTGATTGCCGGGATCGCCGCGGACGTCGACCACGTGAGCGCCGTGTTGCGGCGCAACCCCACGCCCGATTCCGCGCAATGACCGCGCCCGTCCCTCCGCGATCGGGATCGCTGCCGTTGTGGACTGGCCGAACCGTCGTTCTGCTCGGAATAATCCTGGTGTCGGCGAGCCTGCGAACCGCGGCAACCTCGCTGGCCCCCATTGTGGATGCCGTCGGGAAGGACATTCGACTGGATGCGCTCGGTCTTGGCGTGCTGGGAATGCTGCCGCCGCTCATGTTCGCGCTCGCGGGGCTCATCGCACCCCGAATGGCCCGGGTCTTCGGTTTGGAATTTTCCACGATCCTGGCGGTCGTGGTCATGTTTCTGGGGTTCGCAGCGCGTGCGCTTGCGCCGGAGTACTGGATGTTGTTCGGGGGCACTCTCGCGGCCCTCGCCGCGGCCGGCGCAGGAAACGTGTTGCTCCCGCCGATCGTCAAACGGTACTTCCCTGACCGCATCGGACTGGTCACCTCGATCTATGCGACCGCGATGGCGGTCGGAACGGTTCTTCCACCCGCGCTGGCCTTTCCCCTCGCGGACGCCACGGGGTGGCGCGAATCACTCGGGGTGTGGGCGCTGCTGGTGATTCTCAGCCTGCCGCCCTGGATTGCCGTTCTCGTGCAGCGGCGCCGCACCCAGCGGACGGGTCTTCAGAATCGCGCTCCGGAAGTCGAGGAGCCGGCCGCAGGCATGATGGGACAGATCTGGCATTCGCGCGTCGCCTGGAGCATTGCGATCGTGTTTTCGATCGCATCCTTTCAGGCGTACTCGCTGTTCGCGTGGTTGCCGAAGCTGCTCGTCGATCAGGTCGGGGTCGGCAGCATCGAGGCGGGACTGCTGCTGGCATTCTGGGGCCTCATGGGAATGGTGGCGGCGTTTGTCGCGCCGGTGATCGCTGATCGCCTCGGCGACATCGGATGGGTTCTTCACGTCGGCGGCGCCGGTTTTGTTCTCGGGTACCTTGGGCTGCTGTTCGCGCCGGGGGTGTCCCCGTGGTTGTGGATCGGGCTCTGCGGGGTGGGGCAGATCGTGTTCCCCACCTGCCTCGCGCTGATCAACCTCCGGACGAGAACGCAGGACGGTTCGATCGCCCTGAGCGGGTTCGCCCAGGGAGTTGGATACCTTATTGCTGCCCTTGGGCCCGTTTTAGTCGGCATCCTGCACGATCTCACCGACGGCTGGGCTGCGTCGATCATTCTGCTCGCCGCGACCGCGGCAACCCTTGGCATTTTCGGGATCATCCTGCGAACCCCGCGGTGTGTCGAAGACGAAACGGCGGCGTACCGAAACTGAGCGCCCCGGGCTCCCTCAGCCCAGCATGCTCGCGCGATGCACGAGCGCCGCCGCACCGATGAGCGGGCCCTCGTCGGACAGTGCGGAAGGAACCACTCGGACTTTCCTCACGAAACCGAAGGTGCTGTGCTCGTCGACGCCGGCGCGGATGTAATCGAAGAGGTCTGGCGTCACAGTGGAGAATCCACCGCCAATCACGACGAGGTCGAGATCGGTGAGCGACGCGGCCGAACCAATCGACCGACCGATGGCCCGACCCGCGCGCTCCACTGCCGCTCGCGCGACCGCGTCGCCTTCCGCGTACCTTTCCGCAAGGTCCTCCCCGGTGGATCCGGTCCAACCGTGCTCCCTCGCCCAGGCGACGCTGCGTGGGCCCGAAGCGATTGCCTCCAGGCATCCGGTGCCGCCGCACGCGCACGCGTCGTCGAAGCCGGCGACCTCCACGTGTCCGATGTGGCCGGCGTTGCCGGTCGAGCCCGCCACCGTGCGTCCGCCGAGGATGAGACCCCCGCCCACCCCGGTGGACACGACCATCCCCAAAACGTTCGCGTACCCCCGGGCCGCGCCAATCCAGTGTTCGGCGAGCGTGATGCACAGGCCGTCCATGCGCAGCGTTATCTCTGTGTGGGGCATCGACTCGGCGAGGAACTCGACGAGGGGGAAATCGCGCCAGGCGGGAAGATTCAACGGTGAGATCCGCCCGTTTCCCTGGTCGATCGGTCCGGCCGATCCGATACCGACGCCGAGGAGGGCAGCACCGTCCGGGAGGGCCGCGAGTGCCGCGGTCGAAACGGCTCCGGTCGCCGAGGCGAGGCTCTGGGTGGTCCCTGCTGCTCCGGTGGGCTGACGGAAACGACTCCCCGCCACCACGTTTCCCGAATCGTCGACGAGCGCAGACTCGACCTTCGTGCCGCCAATGTCGATGGCAAGTGCAAGGCTCTCGGGCATGCTCCGAGCCTATTGGGGTGGCTGCGCGTAGTGTGACAATATGACCCCCGATTTCGTCGAACTCGAGTTTGTGAGGCGGTTTGAGTTCCCGCCGGCAATTGTGTTCGACGCGCTCGTGGACCCGGATCTCATCGCCGGATGGCTCGCACACGCCTTCGTCGGGAGGACCGTGGGGTCTCCCTATGATTTGGTGTGGCTCACGAGTTCCAGTTTTCCGCCGACCCGCGGCACGATAACGGTGTTCGATGAGCCGCAGGCGCTCGCGGTGGAGACCGATAATCGCGGGCGGTTCCAGTTCCTGTTGGCGGCGAGCGATGGAGGGCCCCGCGGAACGAGCACCATTCTCACGACCCAGGTCGGGGTGTCGGTAGACCCCGCGTTCCTCCCGCGCGTGGCGGCGGATTGGCAAAGCAGCCTGGATCAACTCGATGCCCTGCTTCGCGGGCACCCGGTGGATTGGGACAACTGGGATCGGGACCGGTCCGGCGCGTGGCGTGAATACCTCACCGCCGCGGGCGGGCGCTGAACGGCGGACGCCGCTGCCGTTCATTCGCGCAGTGTTGCGGAGTCCAAGTGCTCATATGAGCAAAAAGCTCAACGGATGTTGAAAAGCCACCGTGGCGCGCCTAGCGTAGAGGTGAGGAGGCAGACATGCCATCGAGCGCCACAGCGGACACCGAGCTGCTCACGGTCCGTATCGCCGAGCTCTACTACGACGAAAACAAGACGCAGGATGAGATCGGCGCGCTCCTCGGGGTAACCCGGTGGAAGGTGGGCCGGCTGCTGACCCAGGCGCGCGAGCGCGGGATCGTGCGCATCGAAATCATGCATCCGCGGGCCCGCCGCCTCGGCATCGAGCGCGAGCTTCGCGAACGATTCGACCTGAAGGATGCCGTGGTCGTTCCGGTGGCGGACGACACGCCGTCGCGCGTGGCGCAGGCCGCCGCGGACTACCTCACGGCGCTGCGCCCCGTGCCGCGTACCCTCGGCATCAGCTGGGGCAGAACGCTGGATAGCGTCGCCGACCACCTGGGCCACGGGTGGGCTACCGGGGTCACGGTCGTGCAGATCAATGGGGGAGTGAGCCTCAACCGCCGGCCGGGAACCGCATCCACGACGGCGGCCGAGATCGCCCAGAAGGGCGGCGGCCACCCGATCCTCTTGCCGAGCCCCGCTATTCTCGAACGACTCGAAACCGCCAGGGCGATTTCCACCGACCGAACGGTCGCGGCGGTGTTGAATCGCGCGTCGGAAGCCACTGCCTACCTGTACAGCGCGGGAGTGGCCGACTCCTCGTCGGTTCTCGTGGACAGCGGCTACCTCACGCCGGAGGATGTCGCAGAGCTCGTGCGCAAGGGTGCGGTCGGCGATGTCGTCGGCCGCTACATCGACGCGAACGGAAACCCGGTCGACCCCGGGCTGGATGAACGTACAGTGGGACTAGGGCTCGACCAGCTGCGCGCGGCGGAAACGGCGATCTTCGTGGTTGCCGGCGAAGCGAAGCACGACATCGCGCGCACGGTCGTGACGAGCAAACTGTGCAGCATCATCGTCACCGACGAGTCCACAGCGGCAGCACTTCTGGAGGAACAATGACCATCGACCAATCCGTTGCACTCGCACCGGCATCCCGGGCGATTCACCTCATCGGCACGGACCTCACCGAGAAGAGCCTGAAACTCCACCTCGACGGCCTCTCCGGCGTCGACGCGGTCGGACTCGAGTCTCGTGCGGCCGGGCTCGCCACCCGGTCGATCAAGACGACCTCCAAAGTGTGGGCGCTCGACACGATCATCCGGCTCATCGACCTCACCACCCTCGAAGGGGCGGACACCCCGGGCAAGGTTCAGTCGCTCGTGGCGAAAGCCATGAACCCCGACCCGAGCGACCCGACCACACCGCGCGTCGCCGCCGTGTGCGTGTACGGCGACCTCGTCGCGGACGCCGTCGCGGCGCTCGGCAGCGCGCACGCCGCCGGTGGTCCCACCGGTATCAACGTCGCCGCGGTCGCGACCGCGTTCCCGAGCGGGCGGGCTTCGCTCGCCGTGAAACTCGCTGACACGGCGGAAGCCGTCGCCGCCGGTGCGGACGAGATCGACATGGTCATCGACCGCGGAGCGTTCCTCTCCGGACGCTACGGTCTCGTGTTCGAGCAAATCGTCGCGGTCAAGGAAGCGTGCCGACGCGCGGGCGGCAGCTACGCGCACCTCAAGGTCATTCTGGAAACCGGCGAGCTGAACACGTACGACAACGTGCGCCGCGCGTCCTGGCTTGCCATTCTCGCCGGGGCCGACTTCATCAAGACCTCCACGGGCAAGGTGCAGCCGGCGGCGACCCTTCCCGTCACTCTGCTCATGCTGCAGGTCGTCGGCGACTGGTACCGCCTCACGGGCGAGCGGATCGGGGTGAAGCCGGCGGGCGGCATCCGCTCGTCGAAGGACGCGATCCGCTATCTCGTGACGGTCGCGGAAACCGTCGGCGAGGAGTGGCTCGACCCGCACCTGTTCCGATTTGGGGCATCGAGCCTGCTGAACGACGTGCTGCTGCAGCGCCAGAAAATCACCACAGGCCACTACAGCGGCCCCGACTACGTCACGATCGATTAGGAGCCACCATGTCTTTCCTCGAATACGCTCCGGCCCCGGAGTCCACGAGCATCCTGCACCTGAAGAAAAGCTATGGCCTGTTCATCGACGGCGAATTCCGGGACGGGCACGGCACACCGTTCACGACGATCTCCCCGGCGGACGAATCGCCGATCGCGCAGGTCTCGAATGCGAACGCCGCCGACATCGACACCGCGGTGGCTGCAGCCCGCCGCGCCTACGACAAGGTGTGGTCGCGGATGAGCGGCAAGGATCGCGGAAAATACCTGTTCCGCATCGCGCGCCTCGTGCAGGAGCGCACGCGCGAGCTCGCCGTGGCGGAGAGCCTCGACAACGGCAAACCCATCAAGGAAAGCCGCGACGTGGATGTTCCGCTCGTGGCGGCCTGGTTCTTCTACTACGCCGGTTGGGCCGACAAGCTCGACCACGCGGGCCTCGGCCCCGCCCCGACGTCGCTCGGCGTGGCCGCGCAGGTGATCCCGTGGAACTTCCCGCTGCTCATGCTCGCATGGAAGATCGCGCCGGCGCTCGCCGCCGGAAACACCGTCGTGCTGAAGCCCGCGGAGACCACTCCGCTGTCCGCACTCATTTTCGCCGAGATCCTGCAGCAGGCGGATCTGCCGGCCGGCGTCGTGAACATCGTGACAGGCGCTGGCGACACCGGTTCGGCGCTCGTGAACCACCCCGACGTGAACAAGGTCGCGTTCACCGGCTCGACGGCGGTGGGGAGGGCGATCGCGAAGTCGACCGCGGGGACGGCCAAGAAACTCACGCTCGAACTCGGCGGCAAAGCCGCAAACATCGTGTTCGACGACGCCCCGATGGATCAGGCGGTCGAGGGCATCGTGAACGGCATTTTCTTCAACCAGGGCCACGTGTGCTGCGCCGGCAGCCGGCTGCTCGTGCAGGAGAACATCCACGACGAAGTGCTCGATCGGCTCAAGCACCGCCTGTCGACGCTGCGGATGGGCGATCCTTTGGACAAGAACACCGACATCGGGGCGATCAACTCCATGGCGCAGCTCGAACGCATCCGCGCGCTGTCCCAGGTCGGTGAGGAGGAGGGCGCGACACGGTGGACCGCGGAGTGCGCAATCCCCGCAAAGGGCTTCTGGTTCGCACCGACGATCTTCACGAACGTGGAGACGAGCCACCGGATCGCGCGCGAGGAGATCTTCGGGCCCGTGCTGTCCGTGCTCACGTTCCGCACGCCTGCCGAGGCGATCGCGAAGGCGAACAACACCCCGTACGGCCTCTCCGCCGGAATCTGGAGCGACAAGGGCAGCCGCATTCTCGGGGTTGCCGACAAGCTCAAGGCCGGCGTGGTGTGGGCGAACACGTTCAACCGGTTCGACCCGGCGAGCCCGTTCGGCGGGTACAAGGAGTCCGGCTACGGCCGGGAGGGCGGCCGCCACGGGCTCGGCGCGTACCTGCAGTCCGGATGGCATGCACCGGCGCAGAAATCGTTGCCCGCGAAAGTTGCCGCACCTCCCAAACCGGTCCGCGCCGCGAAGAAGGGGGCATCGAAATGAGCGCCCACCTCACGATCCCGAAAACCTACAAGCTGTACATCGGCGGCGCATTCCCGCGCAGCGAATCCGGTCGCACCTACGAAGTGGCCACACGCAAGGGCGCGTTCCTCGCGAACGCGGCGAAGGCGAGCCGCAAGGACGCGCGGGACTCCGTCGTCGCCGCGCGGGCCGCGGTATCCGGCTGGTCGGGGGCTACCGCCTACAACCGGGGACAAGTGCTCTACCGCATCGCCGAGCTCCTCGAGGGCCGCCGAGCGCAGTTCGTGGACGAGCTTCGCGCCGGCGGCGGCCTCACCGAGGCGCAGGCCCAGCGCGAGGTCGACACCGCGATCGATGTCTGGGTCTGGTACGCCGGATGGGCGGACAAGTACCTGCAGGTGACCGGCAACGGCAACGCCGTGAGCGGGCCGTACTTCAACATTTCAACGCCGGAGCCCACCGGCGTCGTCGCGATGGTTGCCCCGCAGAACCCGGACGTGAAGGGCACCGGCCTGCTCGGCCTCGTCTCGGTCATCGCCCCGGCGCTCGTGAGCGGAAACACGGTCGTCGTGATCGCGAACGAGGCGGTGCCGTTGCCGGCGATCAGCCTGGCCGAGGTGATCTCCACGAGCGATGTGCCGGGCGGCGTGGTCAACATCCTGACCGGTTCGCCGGCCGAGATCGCGCCGTGGCTCGCGAGCCACGCGGATGTGAACGCACTGGACCTGGCCGGTGCAGGCGACCTGGACTGGATCGACCTGCAGATTGCCGCCGCGGACACCCTGAAGCGCGTGCTGCCGCCGGAAGCCGGTGTTCCGGCACCCGCCGTGGACCGCATCCAGTTCTTCACCGAGACGAAGACGGTGTGGCACCCGAAGGGCATCATTTAGGTCGAAGTACGGCCGGTCGGCGATCGCGCGCGCGGGCGGGTTCGAAAATTACTGGAATTTCGGACAGGAGTTCCAGTACCCTGTTCTGATTGGGGATGGGGGTCTCTGTGCGGTGGTTCACGCTTGCCGTCACGACGGTGCTGCTGTCGACGTTCGCGGTGCTCGGAATCGGCACCGCGGCGCACGCGGAGGGCGAGGGCACGATCCTGTCCCTTGTCAATGAGGCGCGGGCGGCCAACAATCTGGGCCCCCTGCAGTTGAACTCTTCGATCAGTTCGGTTGCGCAGGCGTGGGCGAACCAGATGGCCGCGAATGGCCAAATGACCCACAACCCGAACTACTCCACCCAGATTCCTTCCGGGTGGAGCCGGGCCGGGGAGAACGTCGCCCACGGGTACCCGTCGCCGAGCGCGACGCACAACGCCTGGATGAACTCGGCCGGGCACCGCGCGAACATTCTGGGTGACTACACCGATATCGGCATCTCCTTCATTACGGTCGACGGTTCGACCTGGGCGGTGGAGAATTTCGCCAAGTACGGCGCGAGCGTGCCGCCGCCCGCACCCCCGGCACCGCCGCCCGCACCAGCGCCGGACCCGGCCCCACCCGCCACGGCACCGGCCCCGGCTCCCTCACCGCCCGCGTCGGCACCGCCCGCTTCACCGCCCGCCGCGTCGTCCGGCGGCGGAAGCGCGGCGCCGCGCATGAGCGACTACGGCGCAGGCGCACAGAGCCCTTCAGGCAGCCCACCGGCCACCGCCGATTCCGCGCAAGGGCCGACTTCCACTTCGGCGGACGAGAATTCTCCGCCGCCCGCAGACGCGGCTCGAGCGAGCGGGAACCCGCCGGGCGAGCAGCAGCCGCGGCTGGATCGTGTCGCCTCCGATCAGGCTGCTGCAGCGCCCGGTGCCGGCAGCGCGCCGGGACTCATCGTGCTTGGCCTCCTGATCGGCGCCGCAGCGCTCGTTGCCGGATCGGTGGCCGGACTGCGGCTGTGGCGGCGTTGGGGTCTGTACTTCCGGTAGCAGCCATCGCGAGCGCACGCCGGTCGGGGCCTCGGGCGGCCCCCTGGAGAATCCGCGCGGCGCTCCTGCCTTACAGCGAACCGGCGAATTGGGTGTAAAACGCGACGCCTTTCAGGAACGTTGCCACGCGAATCCGCTCGTTCTTCGCGTGCAGCGTACCGCGTTCCTCGCGGGACATCTCAAACGGGCTGAACCGGTACACGAAATCGCTGATGCGCGTGAAGTGCCGGCTGTCGCTCGCGCCGAGCATGACGTACGGGGTGACGATCGTGCCAGGAAAGATCTCCTCGATCGTCGTCTTCACAAGCTCCCACGCTCGCCCCGTCGTCGGGGACACCGGCGAAGGTTCTGTGGGGTGCAGCACCTCGATCGTCACGGCGTCGTCCCGGATCGCGCGGCGCACGTGCCGGACGGCTTCCTCCACGCTGGAGTCGACGGCGACGCGGATGTTCACGATCGCCTCCGCCCGCTCGGGCAGGGCGTTCGCGGCCTGTGCGCCGCTCAACTGCGTCACCGCCTGGGTCGTGCGCACCATGGCGTTCGTCTCGTCGCTCAGGCGGGCGAAGAGTCCGAGCAAAGGCAGCCTGGTGAGCCACAAATTGGTGAACACCCAGCGCAGCGGCTGGCGCGCGTGCGCGCCGAGAGTGCGGATCATTTCGAGATTGGTCGGCACGAACGACGTGCGGAATCCTCGTCGATTCAGCCGGATGAGCGCCCGCGCGAGCCGCACGGTGGCCGCGAACTTCGGAGGAGTAGAGGCGTGTCCGCCCTGTTGTTCGACGGCGAGTCGAAGGCTGAAAATTCCCTTCTCGCTGACGCCGACGACGGCGATCGGTTTCGACACTCCGGGGAAGATGCCCTCCACCACGGCACCCCCTTCGTCGAGTACGAGGGCGGGCCGGATGCCGCGCTCCTCCAGAACGTCCACGACACTTCCGGCACCGGACCCCGCGGTCTCCTCGTTGTGGCCGAAACTCAGATACACATCGTTCGCCGGGGTGTGTCCGGCCGCGACGAGCGCCTCCACCGCCTCGAGGATGCACGCGAGCGACCCCTTGTCATCCAGCGTTCCCCGACCCCACACCACGCGCTGCGCGCCCTCCCCGACAAGGTTGGCGGCGAACGCCGGGTGGTCCCAGCCCTGATCGTCCGCGGCCACGACGTCGTAGTGCGCCATGAGCACGGTCGGCTCCGTGGCGCTCGCCCCCGCCCAGCGGAACAGCATCGTGTGCCCATCCACGATCTCCTGCTCGAGGGCCGCGTGCGTCTTCGGGTACAGACGGGCGATCGTTTCCCGGAAGAGCGCGAACTGCGACCAGTCGGTGCCCTCATCGTTCAGGTGCGAAACGGTGGGAATCCGAACGAGGGCGCGCAGGTTCTCGACCGCGCGCGATTCATCGATGGCAGGCTGCACACTCCGACTCTATTAGCCCGATAGCCTTGACACGATGACGTCCTACCCCACCCCCGCATTCACCCGGCCGGCGTTCGCGCCGGGGATCCTCGGTGTGATCGTGCTGCTCGCGGGGCTTGCGCTGCTCGACAACGCCGGCGGGTACTTCTGGATCAAAATGGTCGTCGCGATCCTCGCCGCCATCGTGGCGGTTTTCGCCTGGCAGGCAGGCGCGCCGTGGTGGCTGATCGCCATGCTCCCCATCGTCATTGCGTGGAATCCGGTGTGGCCGTTCGACCTCCACGGCCAGTGGTGGGTTGCCGCCCAATTCGCGGCGGCGCTCGCGTTCCTTGCGGCCGGAATCTTCATCAAGGTGAAGAACCCCGCCGACCGCAACCGGCGATAGCGATCACTCGCGCGGGTCGTGCGTCACGTGCGTCATCTGCTCGCGACATCCCAGATTGTCACGGGGCGCACTGCGCGTTCGGCGTTGCGTGCCGCGGCGACCGCCGACTCCTCGATCAGCACTTCGTCCAGTTCCACGAGTCGCGCCGATTCCTCCGCCGAAACCCAGGAGACGACGGGGCCGACCGCGAGCGGAACGACCGTGTGCATGATCGTGTCGTCGTACACCGAAATGAGATTGTAGGACTGTCCGCTGTCCACCCAGCGGTGCGAGCCTGCTGGGGCGGTGAGGTCCTGGCTGTAGCAGGTCGCGGAGGACACGGACACCGGAATGCCGGCGAACGTCGCGGTGGTGGAATAGTGCACGTGACCGGCGATGATGCTGCGGACATCCGAGCCGGCGAGCACCCGGGCGAGCTCGGCCTGGCCGCGGAGCTCGGAGGTGGTGTTCAGGTCGAACATGCACGGCATCGGCGGGTGGTGCATGGCGATGATCGTGCCGTACGGCGCCGGGGTGAGCAGCTCGTCTGCGAGCCAGTCCAGCTGGGAGTGGGCGAGTTCCCCGTGGTGGGACCCCGGCACGCTCGTGTCGAGGGTGATGATCCGCAGCCCGTCCACGAACGTCGCCCGGTCGATCGGCTCGTCGGAGGGGAGCTGGCCGAGCAGCCCGGCGCGGAATGCCGCCCGGGAGTCGCGTTCCCCCGGCACGAACACGACGGCGGCGCCGAGGCGTTCGGCGAACGGGTCGATGATCTGGCGCAATTGGGCGTAGGCATCCGGTTCGCCGAGCTCGGACAGATCCCCCGTGAACACGATCGCCTGAGGGTCAACCCCGGAGGCATCCATCCGCTCCACGATCTGGCGAAGCTTCGACTCCGAATCCACGCGGTCGAACAGGCGGCGCGGATCCGTTCCACCGAGCAGCCGCGTGTCGCTCAGGTGGAGGATCGTGTGGTTCGGCCGGGGGTATTCAGCCGTCCGTGGGGGCATAGGCCAATGCAATCGCTAATCTGGCCAGCACGGGGGTAGCGTGACGGCGAGTCGGATTTCGCGCGGGGGTTGTCGCGATATCGCCCAGTATGCCCTAAACTGAGGGTGCATCGCGAGGACCCAGTCGCGACCTGACCTTGTCATTGGCAAGTTGCTCGGGTTCGGGTCCTTAGCCGTTCACATCAGGCAGCCAGAAGCCACTGGTCAGCAGTCTTATCGGTAGGGAACGCGAGCGGTGCGCCGCACGAGTGCCGTGCGGTGGACATCCAGGCGAAGGCCAAGGAGGAACATGGCTCAATCGGGCCAGAAGACGACGCCAGCCGGTCGGAAGACTGCTGGCGGCCGCTCAGGCGCGGGAAAGGCCGCGCAAAAGAAGTCGGCCAGTCGGCGGGCGCGCCCCGGCGACGACGTCGGAATCATTCCCATTCTGGCGCGCGCCGTGCGCGAGGTCGAAAATGCGGCGGCGCGGGGCAAGGTGTCGCCCGCGAACCGCACCAAGTTCCAGGTCTCAGCGCTGCTCATGCGCGACGAGCGGGCGCGCGCGCGGGCCGACGCAAGCATCTCGGATTCGGAGCGCATCGAGCTCCTCAAACGGCTCGATGGCATTGCGACGATTCTGGCCAAGACTGCCGCGAGGGACACGACGCTCATCCAATTGCTCTCCGAGGACGCGAAGCTGTCGGATGCGGCCAGGAAGCTGCGCAGGGACATGCTGATCGCGTCCGGTACCGAGCTTTCGGCCGACGAACTCATCATCGTGAAGGAGCCCGAGGCGCCGGCCGCAGCGGTGGAGAAACAGGTCGTTCCGCAGTCGGTGCGACAGGCCCAGATGGCGAACCCGTTCCTTGCGCCCGACCTGTCCGCGATCCAGTCGGCGAAGGCGCCGCAACTGAGCAGGCTCGCCAACTGGGAGCTGCTCGACCCCTTGTTCCGTGCGTTTGAGCACGGAGCGGGCGGCGGTGCCGCGACCATGGACCTGCCCGAGGCTGCCTCCCTCACCGTCCCCGGAAGTCCGGATCTGATGCGCCACCAGGCTCGGCTGCTTGCCGAGGTGAAGAAGGGCCACCGCACGTTCCTGGTGGCGGATGAGCCCGGGCTCGGCAAGACCGCCGAAGCTCTGCTTGCCGCATCCGTGTCGCACTCGTACCCGTTCCTCGCGGTGGTGCCGAACGTGGTGAAAACGAACTGGGCGCGGGAAGTGGAGCTGTGGACGCCGCAACGAAGCGCGACGGTCGTGCACGGCGACGGCAACGACGTGGATGCCTTCAGCGACGTGGTGATCGTGAACTACGAGGTGCTGGATCGTCACGTCGGCTGGCTCGGTCGTTTCGGCTTCAAGGGAATGGTCGTCGATGAAGCGCACTTCATCAAGAACCTGCACTCCCAGCGTTCCCGCCACGTGCTGGCGCTCAGCAAGCTGATCCGGGCCGCCCAGCCCAATGCGCTCATGATGGCGCTGACCGGGACCCCGCTCATCAACGACATCGAAGATTTCCGCGCGATCTGGCAGTTCCTCGGCTGGATCGATGACAAGAAACCGCTGCCTCCGCTCATGCGCAAACTGGAGGAGACCGGGCTGACGCCGGCCGATCCGGGGTTCTTCGCGGCGGCCCGCAAGACCGTGATCGACATGGGTATCGTGCGCCGCAGGAAGATCGACGTCGCCGCGGACATTCCTGCGCGCCGCATCGCGGACCTTCCGGTGGAACTCGACGACGAGCTGGGTCGGGGAATTCGCGACGCCGAGGCGGCGCTCACGGCGCGGCTGCTCGAAAAGTATCGGCGCGTGCTCGCCGCGAAACCGGATGGCAACCAGGAGGACCTCATCCGCGTGGTCGCGCACGCGGAGCTGGAGGAATCCAAGGCGTCGAAGACCGGAGAGAACGTATTCACGATGGTGCGCCGGATCGGCCAGGCGAAGGCCGTTCTCGCCGCAGACTACACGGCGCAACTGGCGCGGTCGGTTGGCAAGGTCGTGTTTTTCGCGAAGCACATCGATGTGATGGATGCGGCGGAGGAACACTTCGCCCGGCACGGACTGCAGTCGATTTCCATCCGAGGCGACCAGACGAGCGCATTCCGGCAGAAGCAGATTGACGCGTTCGCGAACGACCCGGACGTTGCCGTTGCCGTCGCCTCTCTCACCGCGGCGGGGGTGGGGCTCAACCTTCAGGCGGCATCCAACGTCGTGCTCGCCGAGCTTTCCTGGACGAGCGCGGAGCAGACGCAGGCCATCGACCGCGTTCACCGGATCGGGCAGGCCGAACCGGTCACCGCGTGGCGGATCATCGCCGCGCACACGATCGACGCGAAGATTGCCGAGCTCATCGACAGCAAGGCAGGGCTCGCGGCTCGCGCACTCGACGGCTCCGATGAGGAGGTCGTCGGCGAATCGAATGTGCAGATGGAAGCGCTTGCTGCGCTCCTGCGGGACGCGTTGGAGGACGCCGCTACCGGGTAACGAGCGTGAGCATGAGCCGGGACGGGGTGATCGCTTCGACCTCGTGGCGCATTCCGTCATCCAGTCGAAGCAACCCGCCGGGACGAAGCGTGTTCTCCTGCCCGCCGGCACGAACGTTGAGCTCCCCGTCCAGGGCCTGCAGCAGCAGCGGGAACGGCGCGGAGTGCTCCTTGAGCACGTGGCCTGCCGCAAACGTGAGAATCACCACTCGGACATCCGGGTGGGTCAGTGCCGTGGTGTGCCCGAGGCCCTCCTGGGGAATGGGGGAGAGGGCGCGCAGGTCATCGATGACGGTGAGAGGCGGTGAGGTGCTGTCGTCGGTCATACTCCAACGCTAGCCTCCAGCACTGGCTTCGAACGCGCAACAGTGGGATGGTGGGAGCATGGCGGTGCGAATCAAGCGCGTGTATGAAGACCCCTCCGACGATGATGGCTACCGGGTTCTCGTCGATCGGGTATGGCCGCGTGGGGTGAGCAAGGAGAGGGCGAAACTGAATGTCTGGCTGAAGGAGGTCGCCCCGACCACCGAGCTGCGCCAGTGGTTCCACCACGAGGAGCCGAAATGGCCGGAGTTTCGGAAGCGATACCGGGCCGAGCTTGACCGGAATCCCGCGATCGAGGAGCTTCGCACCATCGCGAACACTCACGATGTGGTGACTCTCGTGTACAGCGCACGCGATGAGACAGAGAATCAGGCGGTCGTCCTTGCCGAGTATCTGGGGTAACTTTCAACTATCTAGCGAGACTTTAGGGGTTGATTCGCCTCGGGAACTGGGTCATAGTTAGTGAACCGAGGAGGTCAAACTCCAAGGTAATAGAAAGCCTCCAGAAGCTACTTGTAGCAACCGGGGGCTTTCGCCTTTTAAGGCGAACACGGCGCGGACACGGCGCGCGGGCACCCGGTCCGCATAAAGAGGGACTCCCCAATGGGGGTGACCCTATCTGGGGGCAGACGCGAAACTTGGGCATGGCTTATCTTTGAACTACGCAAGACGGGGGAAACCTGGAGGCGGTGGCGGGCCCAAGGCCGGCAGCGAAATTACGGGGGTAGATTCGCAGCCAGGCGGGCCTAATGTTCCACCGCCTCCTCACCGTTTAACGGGTGCCGGATGCGACGGTACCCGAGCCGGCGCGAGACCCCGGCGGGCTCACAGGAACGGGAGAACGTATCCGTTGACGAGTTCGGGGGCAAACGTCTTCGCCGCGAACCAGGCTCCGACGAGCGCTGCGGCGAGGATGAGCCAGACCCACAGCATCATCGAGTTTCTGCCGGTTTCGCGGCGCACCGCAATCGTGCGGATTGCCAGGTATACGGGGGCGGTCAGGATCGCCCAGTACCAGTGCGCCGGCCGGTTGTATCCGGCCCAATCGAGTTTGCGGCGGTCGGTTAACGCGAGAATGATCGTCGCAATGTAGGCTGCCACGAGCACTCCTCCCGCGAGCATCCACCACGTCAATCCGGCTGGAACGTATCGAGGGTAGTTCTCCTGTGCCTTGACCGCGGCGATGGCGAAAATGCCGGTCATGAGCGGCATGGAGGCGATGAGCCACCCCGAAACGGTGGAGGTTCGGGAGGACGTCGCCGGGTAGAGCTCATCCGGGTCCGGCGTGACGGTCTGCGGCTCGTGCGCCCACGCGCTCGTCGCGGCAACCGGAACCGGGCCGCTCCCGGGAGGTTCGGTGGCGCCGGCGCTGGCTGCTGCGGATTCGGGCGTCGCGTCCGGAGCAGCGAATGGAGCGGGGCTCGCGTGGGCCGCAAAGGGGTCGGCATCCGCCTGCACGGGTTCCGGCGCGGGGAATGCCGGCGCCGCGGCAGGAGGCTGAGGCACGCTTCCGGTCGTGAGCCAGTCGAACGCTGTCGGTGCCGAAGCATCGGGGATGTCGGTCGAGGGGAGCGCCGGCGTTGGCGCGGAAGTGGATGCCGACAGCGGGCCACCGGACTGTTCGGCTGACCGGGCACGCAGTTCCCGCCGCGAGGGAAGCCCGGTTGCGTGCAGTTCACCCTCCGGTGGGGCAGAAACAGGTGGTGTCACGAGCGGCGGAGCCGGTTCCTGCGGTTCCTGTGCCTGTGGTTCCTGTGCCTGTGGAGCCTCGACGGGGGCTTCCTGAAATTGGAGTGCCTCGACGCCGAGGTACTGCGGTTCGGGCTGATGAGTCGCTGATTCCTGCTCCGGTGCGTTCAGTGCCGGCGGTGGCTGCACAGGAGGCTGCTGCACGGGAGGCTGCTGAACGGGGAACTCTTGCACGGGAGGTTGCTGCGCGGCGAATTCCGGTGCCAAGGGTTCCTGAATGACCGGTTCCTGGGCGACCGGCTGCTGGGCGACCGGCTCCTGTGCGGGTGGTGCGGGCTCGGGCGCTGCCGGGGGCGCGGCAACGGGCGGATGGATTGACTCCGTCCAGTTCTGGCCATCCCACCAGCGAAGCTCAGACGCTCCGTACGGGTCGGGATACCAGCCAGCCGGCACTGGTGCTGCCTGGTCTGGTGCCATGAGCGGGGTCCTTTCCACTGATTCGGGTCACGCGGAATTTCACAAGTCTATTCACGCCACCCTGTCGCGTCGTCCCCCAAGGCTGGGGTGTCTCGAATCTAGGCTACCCAAGTTGGGTGGGAGCGGGGCGCTGTGGCGGGGGGAGAACGCAATGTCCACGTCGGGCAGCAACGGGACGATCAGCGTGAGAGCAGCTCCGCGCGCTCCGGATGCCTGTCGAACCATTCGCCCACATACCAGCACATCGGAACGATGCGATACCCGGTCGTCGATTCGACATCATTCACCGCGAACTCGACGATCTCGCCGGCAAGGCCCTGCCCCCGCCGCTTCGGATCGGTGAACGTGTGGGTGAAGGAAATGGAGTTGCCGCTCACCCGGTAGTCGACGGCGCTCGCCATCTCGCCGTCGATCCGCAGCGTGTAGCGGTTGTTGTCCGGCTCTTTCGCCAATTCCTTGCCCATGGATCCAGCCTAACCAAACGTCCTCCGCGCCGCCGACGGCCAGTCAGCCCTGCCCGATAGGCTCGGCGCATGCCGGCCGAATTCCCTGATCTGCTCCTTCCGGATGCCGCCGCCTGGCGCACCTGGCTCGAGGCCAACCACGAAGAATCGCCGGGCGTTCGGCTTGTGCTCTCGCGAAAGGGCGGGACAACAACCACCCTGTTTTACGATGGGGCGCTGGATGAGGCGCTGTGCTTCGGCTGGATCGACGGCCAGATGCGGCGAAGGGACGAGCGCACCACCTACCAGCGGTTTCAGCCGCGGGGCCCGCGCAGCGTGTGGTCCCTGCGCAACGTCGGGCACATCGAGCGGCTCGAGCGCGAAGGGCGAATGCACGCGGCGGGGCGCGCCGCCGTCGCAGCGGCGAAAGCCGACGGACGGTGGGATCGCGCCTACGCCGGTCCCGCTACCGCCGAAGCGCCGCCGGATCTGCTCGCCGCGATTGCAGCGGTCCCACAGGCGCAGGCCATGTATGACGTGCTGACCTCGCAAAACCGCTATGCCCTGTATTTTCGGCTCAGCCAGCTCACGACGCCTGAAGCGCGAGCGCGAAGCATCGCGGCCGTAGTGGACAAGCTGGCGCGCCACGAAACGCCTCACGCGCAGAAGCGTTCACCCGAAAGTCCGCCGCGCGGCTGACCCACGCGGCCGTGTCAGGGCGCCGAGGCGGGCAGCGCGCTTTCGATCGCGTCGATGAGCTCCGGAGCATCCGGTTTCACCGCGGAGCGGAATCGCTTCACCTCGCCGTCCGGTGCGATCAGGAACTTCTCGAAATTCCACTTCACTTTTCCGGCCGAGCCCTGGGCATCCGGCACGGTGGTGAGCTTCTCAAACAGCGGGTGGGAGTTCTTTCCGTTGACCTTCACTTTGTCGAACAGCGGGAAAGTGACACCGAAATTGAGCGAGCAGAACTCCTTGATGTCCTGCGCGCTCCCCGGTTCCTGGGACAGGAATTGATTGCACGGAAACCCGAGGATGGTGAGGCCGCGATCGCCGTACTGCTCGTACAGCTTCTCGAGTCCGGCGTATTGCGGCGTGAACCCGCACTTGGATGCGACGTTGACGACCATGACCGCTTTCCCGGCGAACTCGCCGAACGTGGTCTCGTCGCCGTCGATCGTCGTGAGGGTGATGTTGTTCAGGTCCATGGTTTCAGGTTACGTTGGCTCGCCGAAAATTGCCGGGTCAGCGTCCGGCGGCATACCCTTGCGCACCGCGCGGGTTCGCCGCAGCGTAGAGCACGCCGTCATCGCCTACCCCCACGGCGGAAAGCCTGCCCAGCGTCCAGCCGCCCGCCCGCGTCACGGCGTGCCCGCGCGCCTGAAGCGACGCGATCACCTCATCGCCGAGTCGGTCCTCGACGACGGCGCCCGCGGGTTCCCAGGTGCGCGGCCAGAATGAGTCGGGAAAGGATGTCGTGTGCAGGGTCGGCGCATCGATCGCCTGCTGCGGCGTGTATCCGCCGACAACCGTGCGCAGGATGTAGGGAAGCTGCCACTGGTCCTGCTGGTCCCCGCCGGGAGAGCCGAGCGTGCCCGCGGCGCGGCCGTTCCGAAGGATCAGGGTCGGCGTCAGCGTGGTGCGGGGGCGGCGCCCCGGTTGGAGGGATGACGGCGCGCCCGGGGTCAACCACGTCATTTGCAGCCGCGTGCCGAGGCAGAAACCAAGCTCCGGGATGGCGGGGGAGGACTGGAGCCACCCGCCGGATGGTGTGACCGACACGATGTTTCCCCAGCGATCGATGACGTCGAGGTGGCACGTGTCGCCCTTCGTTTCGCCCGAGGGGTCGATGGTGGGCTCGCCGACCTGATGCTGCGGGACGTACCGCTGACCGGCGGAGGGGATGGCCGGCGCGGCGCCCGCGAGGCGCAACGCGGGAACGAACGGGGCGTGGCCGGGAACGGCCCCCGGTCGAAACTCGCGGGATGCCTCCTCGCCGATGAGCGCTCGGCGATCGGCCGCGTACTCGGGCGACAGCAACACGTCGAGGGGGACCGGCAGCGCATCGCCGTAATAGGCCTCCCGGTCGGCGAGGGCGAGCTTCTCCGCCTCCAGGATCGTGTGGGCGCCAACCGGCGTGCAGGGGTCGAGCCGTTCGTCGGCGAACCCCTCGAGAATGCGGAGCATCTGCAGCAACACCGGCCCCTGCCCCCACGCCGCTGATTTCGCCACCGTGATGCCCCGGAAATCCGAGGTCACGGCAGGCTCGTACGAGGCCCGGAATCCGGCCAGATCCGCTGCGGTGATCACGCCGGCATGATCGTCGCCCGTCGAGTGGCGGTGCGGGGTGCGGGCGAACGAATCGATCGCCTGTGCCACGAATCCGCTCGCCCATTCGTCGCGGGCGGCATCGATGCGGGCGTGCCGGGACGATCCGACCGCGGTGCCGGCGAGCCGCTCGAGTGTCCGCGCGTAGGGGAGGTTGGCGGCGAGCGACCCTGCGGCGGGAACACGGCCGTCCGGCATCCACAGTTCGGCGGAGGTCGGCCAGTGCACCGCGAACAGTTCGGACACGCGCTCGATCGTTGCGGAGACCCGGTCCAGAAGCGGATGTCCGTCTCTCGCGTAACCGATGGCGAAAGCGAGAACGTCGACCAGCTCCCATGTCCCGTGGTCGCGCAGGAGAAGAAGCCAGGCATCCACGGCGCCGGGGATCGCGGCGGCGAGCGCCCCGGCACCCGGCACGAGGGTCAGGCCTTCGGTGCGGAAGTGGTCGATGGTGGCGCCGGCGGGGGCCGGGCCCTGGCCCATGAGCACTACGGGGTCTCCCGGTGCGTCGGCGGTGGCGAAAATTCCGACGAGGTCCCCGCCGGGCCCGTTCAGGTGCGGTTCGACCACGTGCAGCACGAACGCGCAGGCGACAGCCGCGTCGAACGCATTCCCTCCGCGTTCGAGAACCGACTGTCCGGATGCGGTCGCCAGCCAGTGGGTGGACGCGGTCATCCCGAAAGTGCCGCGCAGCGTCGGCCGGGTGGTGAAGGCGCGGGGTGAAGTGAACGTCACAGCCCTCAACGCTACCGCGCGTTCGAGAGTGTGACCCGAATGCTGGCTAGGCGCTCAGCAGTGAGACGAACAGGGCGTAGTAGATGGTGCTGAAGGCGAGCACGGCGACAGCAGGCACGAACGAACACAGGATGTACACCACGAGCGGGGCCCAGCCGTGTCCCACCGTGCGGCTGACGTGATAGCCCCGGACAATCAGGTACACGAGAGGGCTCAGCAGCATCCACCACGGCGTCGCCGTCCTGGTGTGCAGCGAGTTGTCCAGCACGTGGCGGTCGTGCACGGCGAGAGACACCGCGAACGCGAAAATCACGACGCTCGTCAACGCGATCAGGAACGTCGAGTAGAGGTCCCCCAGCGTGATGATGAGGCCCAGAACGAGCAGGGTCGCCCACACCGGCATGGTGGCGATCGTCCACGCGGCGCCGGTGTAGGCGCGGGTCGGGTGGAACTGCATGATCGGCTTCGCCGCCATGGACACGTTGTCCTGGGTGTCGTAGCGCCGGTTCATCGGACGGTACGGGTCGATCGGAGGCAGCGTCGCATCGGTGCGGATGGCAACGGGCGAGAAGTACCGGTCGGGCTGAGGCGGGGCCACGGGATGACGCGGGCGCGTGGTCGTGGACCATTGGCTGCCGTCCCACCACCGCGCCTGGGCGTCGTTGGCGGGATCCGGGTACCAGCCGGCAATGATGACGGTCGTCGCCGTGTCGATAGACATTTATCCCCCCCCGGGTGAAGTGACCCAGCCCCTCGCTAGTGAAACTTTCCCACTTCCGACGGTACTGGGTTGCCGCAAGCGTTACACGCCCCCCTTCGCGGGTAAGTGGCAGTCGTATTTGCCCCCCAACCGGGTGCTTGCCGCACGGGGGTGTGTCGGGTACACGGCCGGTGGACGCGTAGCCTTGGGCCTGACGGCAAGTTTTGCCGCGCAGCAGTGAAGGAGCCCCGTGACGACCGAGTGCATTCACGGACTGGAGGTTTCCCGATGCGATCAGTGTTCGCCGAAACCAGCGCCCGCCGCGTCGCGATCGGTCCCGTCGGCACACACATCTCGGCCGAGAAGCCAGGCCAAGCGTCCTGGCGGTTCGAGAGCGCTGTCGAAGCCGGCGGTCGCGGATCAGAGTGCACGTCGGATCTTTCACGTCACGCACCGGCGAAACCTGGAAGGCATCCTCCGTGCCGGACGCATCCTCGCGGATGCCGCCGGCGCCGCCCCTGCAGTGGACATCTCCTCGTCAGCCAATCGTGCAGCGCGGCGTGAAGCACGCGTTGGTGGCCGCACGGTCGCGGAGCACGTGCCGTTTTTCCTGGTTCCCAATGCGTCCCTGTGGGAACGGATACGTGACAGCGAGGCCGATCCGCGGCTCGTCGAGACCGCCCACGACCAGCCGGCAGCCGATTTCGTGATCCTCGTGAGCACGGTGGGCGCGGCGGGGGAGCTGGCGGTGATGGCCAACGGTGATGCTGCGGAACCACTCACGCGATTCTCGACGCTCGCCGAAGCGGCAGGGCGGCCGCCACGTCAACTCCACGAGGAGGATGCCGCGCGCGAGGCCGAATTTTTGGTGCCGCTGGAGTTCCCGATGTCGGCGATCACGCTCATCGGGGTCGCCAACGACAAGGTGCGCACCGACGTGCGAACGCTTCTGACCGGTCGCGATGTCACTGCGAAAGTGTCGGTGTACCCTCCCTGGTTCCAGCCGACCTGGTGACCGCGCGTGCTGGCGCTTAGGGCCGCGACGGCTCGTTCGGCGACTCGCAGATCACCACCGGGATGTTCCGTTCGGTCTTGTTCTGGTACTCGGCGTACCCCGGATTCGCCGTCACAATCTGCGGCCACAGCACCGCCTTCTCCTCGGGGGTTGCCGTACGAGCGCGCAGCGGCCAGGTCTGGCCTGCCACCGTCAGCTCGACCTGCGGGTTTGCGACCAGATTGCGGTACCACTCCGGGTCGCGGTCGTCGCCACCCTTGGAAGCGACAAGCACCCATCGTCCGTCGCCGTGCACCGGAGACGTCAGCATGGTGGAGCGCCGGATTCCGGATACCCGCCCCGTCGTGTGCAACTCGACAGCGGGCATTGGCCCGAACTGCCAGCCCCTTCGCCCGCGCGTGACGGCCAGGAGAGTGCGATGGCCGAAGTTCATGAGCTTCAGTGCCACGTCGAAGAGCCGTTGACGCACAGTCACCGGCACGTTACTTCGTGATCTCGAATTCATTGACGGTCACCCCGAGGCAATTGTCTTCAATGAAGTTCATTCCCGCGGCCTCGGCAATGGCGCGCGCCTCGGCGGAGCGGATCTCGAGTTGCAGCCACAGCGTCTTGGCGCCGATCGCCGCGGCCTGCTCTGCCACGCCTGCCGCCTCCTCGGCGGGGCGGAACACATCCACGATGTCCACCGGGACGGGAATGTCCGCCAGCGTGCGGTACGCCTTTTGGCCGAGTATCTCGTCGGCGGAAGGGTTCACGGGGATGACCGTGAACCCGGCCTTCATGAGCCAGCGGGGAATGCGGTTCGCTGCCTTGCGCTCGTGGGTGGATGCCCCGACGACGGCGATCGTCGTCGACGATTCCAGCAGGGCGCGCAACGCGCTTTCGCTCATGCCGGAATCCTGCGAGCGTGTGTCAGTCACTTTTTCTCCTCTTGAGCATGGCCGGTTTCGGCCAGGTTTTGCGTTTCGGTGGCGGCGGTCAGCTCACACCGGCGGCCAGCTGGGCCGAGACGAACCTCACGAGGTCCGCCAATTCTTCCTGGCTCACCGTGTGCTCCATCGGGTACCACTGTGCCTCGAGCGCCGTGTGGGCGGCCAGCCATTCGCCGGTGGCTTTCACCGCGTCGGGCGGAATCACCGGGTCAAAGTCGCCGTGCGCCCAAAACACCGGCACGCGGGGTGTGCGGGCCGCGAGCACCTCATCGCCTGGATGATCCACATCGGCCACGAAGCCGCTCAATTGCAGCGCGTAGTCGAAGCGGTCCGGTGCGGTTCTCAGAAGTTGGAGCGCCATGCAGCCGCCCTGCGAGAATCCCATGAGGCCGACCCCGCTCGGCTCGAAATCGAGACGGTCGAGCCAGTCGAGGACACCCTGCACGGAGGCGTCGAGCAGTGTCGTGTCCGGGCTCGACGACGGGGAACCCGCCTGGAACCAGGCGAATCCGCCTCCATATTCCAGCGGCGCTCGCAGCGACGCGACGACGAGTCCGGGAGGCAGAAAACGATTCAGGCCGAACAGGTCGCCCTCGTGACTGCCCAGGCCGTGCATCATGACAAGAAGGGGCTTTCCCGAGCGTTCTTCCAGCGGAATATTCCACAGAGTCGAACCCGCATCGAGCCCGCTGCTGTGAAGGTCATCGGATCGCCGCTCGCTCATCCTTCCACCCTAAGCGAGACCCCTGTCCCGCTGCTGCGACGGTGGCGGACGGCGGTCAGCTCGCCGCAAGGATGTTCGGTGCCCAGGACGAGATCGGTGCAACCGGAACCGCGAAGTTCGTGTTCACCGTCTTCCACTTCTGGAGGCGCGGGGCAACCCAAAACAGGAAAATGCCCAGCGTCAGGATGCTGAGGACCCACCACCACAGCCACCGCCCGAAGAGCCCGATGGCGGTACCGGTGAACACGAGCTGTTGCCCGTCGATGAAAGTGTGCTTGCATCGCCACCGCTCGGTCAGCACGACGGCGAACGGGAAGCAAATGCCAAGGGTGAGAGTCGTGATCAGAATGCCGAGGATGGCCGTCCCCACATACGTGGCGGCGCCCCCATCGAAGCTGAATCGGGTTGCTTTGGGCATACCATTCTGTATAGCGACACTGGTCGTGTTGCGGCGAGTCCCCTAAGGGGGCACGTCAAAGGTAGACAGCCCTGTCTGTACCCCTTGAATTGGGACGTGAAACCAATATGCCGGTGACCTAATCTTGGGCACTAAGAGATCTCGCTGAACCCGAAAATCAGCGACTCCACAGGGGGAGTTGTCCGGCAACGGGCGCGACGAGGTGTCGACAAGTACACGCTGTCGCACCGCAAAGCGCGACGCACCCGGAGCAGTGTGGAGTTAAAATCATGGATCAACACCCAGCGCAACCCGACCCAGGGGGGCTCGACATCGAAACCCTTCCTTCGATTGATGTACCGCAGAGCGAATGGCCAGGCCACTCGCTCCTGAGGCGTGCCAGAATCAACGCGGTGGGCGACGGGATCGAATGGCCCGACGCCAGGTATGAGCAGCTTCCGCAACTTCGGGAAATCTCCCTGATCGCCGACGACGGGATCCTGTACGCGCGGCTGGCCCGCCAATTCAACTTCGACCGCTTCGTCGACGCGGCCACCGACGAGTACGGTCCTGCGCAACCCCCGGGTCATGTGCCTGATCGCCAGCGCTTCTACACCCGGGTCACCGACAACGGATTCCATGTCGTCGGAGTTTTCAGCGCAGCGACGATCGCGGGCCGCCGCCGTTACTTCCAGTGGCTCACCGGGGCATGGGTGGAAATCGGGCTCAGCGGCTTTCTGTATGTTCGCGACGATATCGACACACATTTCTCCGAAGTGACCGGGACCCAGCTCGATGAAACCCAGCCGGGAGCCACGACGACGTCCATGACGGGCGAGGACGTACGGACTGCCGACACCGCACAGAACCAGTTTGTGATCGAACCGACCGTCGAGCCAAGTCCGACGCTGCCTCCCCGGTCCATGTTCGAGCCCGTCGTCGAACCACCCATCGAACCGTTGACCGCGGCCACATTCCCGAACATTGCGCCGCCCACTCCGGTGAACATCGCCGACCTTCTTCCGCCGCCGGCCATCCCACCGCAGCAGGTTGCTCCCCAGCCGCCGGTCGCCGCCGAGCCGGAACCCGCGGCTGCGCCCGTCGCGCCGGCCGCCGCCGAGCGGGAACCCGCAGCGGTACCGGCAGCGCCGGTCGCGCCGGTCGCCGCCGAGCCGGAACCTGTAGCTGCGCCGGTCGCGCCGCGATCCGCACCGTCGGACCCCACGGTCATCTCGGTGCTCAAGGAAACAGCGGCCATTCAGCGGAGCATCGCCATGGCCCTGGCCACCGTCGCACACCGTTCGGACATCGACCTCATCGGCGCTCCGATGATCGACCACGTCGCACGCGTAGCCGAAACCTTCGACGCCACGGCGGACTACGTCCGCCACTGCGTCGCCTGGCTGCACGACGTTCTCGAGCGCAGCGACGTCACGGAGCAGGATCTCCTCGAGGCCGGAATTCAGCCCGAAATCGTGGACATCGTTTCCCTGCTCACGAGGCGTGACGGTGCCGACCGCGGTGCGTGGCTCTCAGCGATTGCCGCGAACCCGGATGCGCGGGCCGTCAAAATCAGCGCGGTGAACGACAACGCGGCACCGTGGCGCCTGCGCCGCCTCGACGCCGCAACCCGATCCGCTCTGGAGAGCGCCCGCGCCGAAGCGTTGAACCTGCTGAACCGCCCCTAACCGGTACCCGAACAGAAACACGGGTTCGATGAACCTAGGAGTGCGGTGCCGGATCGAGGGGTGTGCCCGCCCAATCGGTGAGCGTCCAGCCTGATGCGGCAGACCCCTCAAGGGTGACGATGCCGGTGTTGTCGAGCGCGTTTTCGGCACCGAAGGACGGCAGAACGTTGCGCGCGCGACTCGACACCCATACCCGGATTGCCGCACCGTGGCTGACCGCAGCGACCACCTCGGCGCCAGAGTTCGCCATTGCGGCGATGTCCGAATCGAACCGTCCGAAAAACTCGTGTCCGTCATCGCCTCCCGGCATGCGCGCGTCGAGATCGCCGAGCCCCCACGCGTACACGGTTTCAAGGTATCGGTGGATGGATGCGCGGTCCGCGCGGAGTTCGAGATCGCCCGCCCCGATCTCATGCAGGCCGCCACTCACCTGAACATCGACCCCGTGCGCGATCGACAGGGGTTCTGCAGTGAGTTGCGCGCGAAGAAGCTTTGATGCGTAGAGCGCGTCAACGCCAGAGCCCGCCAACGTCGTCGCCAGAGTTTCGGCCTGCAGCGTTCCGAGCGCGGTGAGGCCCGGTCCCGGAAACGCCGTGTCGAGCTGACCGAGCACATTTCCCGGGGTTTGCCCGTGTCTGATGAGGAGTAAGCGCACACTTCGATCCTGTCATGCCGAATCGTTCCGGAGTACCGGCGAAGCCAGACCTTGCATTCCACCCCCCGAACAGGGCACGCTGGGTTTCATGACACTCTTCACAGAGAACACCAGAAAGCTGCTCGTACCGATTCTTGTTTTGGCGGTACTGATCGTCTCGATCGCCTTGTTCTTCTACGCCTCCGCTTCGGTCGCCATCGAATTGCCGTGGGTGGGGTGGATTCTTCTGGGCCTCGTCGCGGTCGGAGCGCTCGGCCTCGGTTGGCTGGCGTGGGAGCGGGCGTCGTCGGCGTCGGGTTCAAAATCCACCGTTCGGGAACTTCCCACCTCCGCGGTCATGATGGTCATGCTGGAGGCAATCACCGTCGCCGTGGCCGTCCTCGCCGCATTCGTGTGGCTGGCTCCCGTGATGGGTTTGCGCACCGTTCTCGTCGTGCCCTTCGCGCTGGGGCTGGTCAGTGTCGTGGCCCTGATCCTCGACATGCTGTCGAAGACCGGTCGACTGGCCGAACGCTGGCGTGCGCTCGAAGCCGCAACGAGCGTCTTCGTGGTGTTCAGCGTCATCGCAACGCTGTTCTACCTCGCGCTGGGCGCCTGACGGCACTGCCGTCCGGTTCGGCCGGAACCGCTAGCCCAGGGTGTAGATGCCCCAGTCGTCGACGCGCCAGTTGATCCAGCCGTTGACGCGCTGGAGGCTTACGACAATGTCGTACGGGGCTCCGGAGCCTTTGTGGGCACCGGAGCACTCGAACGTCTGGCCGATGATAACCGGCGGCGTCGCGGGGCAGGTGACCTTGAGCTTCGCGCCGATCACGGCGGCATCCGAAACCACGGACTGTTCAGCCTGGGCGGAGAAGACTGCGGGCATGGAGGAGATGAGAAGTCCGGGGGCTGCGATGATTCCGCCGATCTGGAGCAGACCGAGCGCGAACCATACGAGCACCGGACCAAAGCCGCCGCCCGACTCGCGAATCGCGGCGATGGCACGCGCAATCAGGTAGACCGGCGCGGACAGGAAAGCCCACAACCAGTGGGCGGTGACCTCGTGTCCGGTCTTCCTGAGACTGCGACGGTCGAGTGCGGCGAGTGCGATGGTGATCGGATAGGGCGCGATCCAGATCGCCGCCATGATGCCGGACGAACCGGCAGAACCGAACGCGGTGAGCACGAGGAGGCTCAGCACCAACTGCAGGAGCGGAATCAGCGCGATCATCCACACCGCACCATTATTGGTCGACTTGGAGTGCGGTGCGGTTTGCACCTTCAGGTACGCCTGGTACTGCGGGTCGTTCAGCGGATCAACCCGAGGGGCCCAGTTGAACGTCTGCTGGTCCTGCGCGCTCTGATGGGTCGATCGAGCGACGAACCCGTCAAATGGCGATTCCTCCTGCCCGATGGTGGTACCGGGGTCCGCGAACGCGGCCGGCGAGAAGGAATCGCTGAACGACGATGACGAAATCGTCTCCTGCTGCGCTTCCTGAAAGGAGGCAGCGCGCGTGGCTGACAGCGGGTCCGGAGTCGACAGCGATGCGCTCTCCGTGAGGCTCGACGGCTGATCACCCGTGCCCGGCCCCGGGACATCGTCCTGAATGTCGGCCTTCGACGGTGGCTCCAATTGGAGCAGTGTGTACGCGGTCGGCGCAGCGGCATTGTTGCCGTCGCGGCGTTCCTGCTCGCGGCGTTCGCGACGCGTGGGAAGGTCGTCGTCGTTGTGATGCGGGCGGGAGTCGTCGACGTCGTCTTCCGGCCACGCATACGTGGTTTCCTGCATGACCATGGGCGCACGGGCCTCGGCGGTCTGGTGGGTCCACGCAGTGCTGTCCCACCAGCGAAGCTGGGGAAGCCCAAGCGGATCCGGATACCATCCGGCCGGCGCGCCATAAAAACTGTTGTTGTCCAAGAATCGACCCCCGAAATCACGTCTACTTGGTTACCTGTGAAGTCTAGAGTGCAATCGGCGCATTGAAAACACCCCTCCTGCCCCAAAGCGGGGGGCGATCGAATTGTGATCTCGTCGAGGCCCGCGCCAGCGGCATCCGACGTCGTGTTGACCGGGGCGATCCGGAACTGGAAGACTCGACCGCAGTGGACATCTCACTTATGGTCGCGCTGGTCGTCGTGCTGGCTCTGTTCTTCGATTTCACGAACGGTTTTCACGACACCGCCAACGCGATGGCTACCCCTATCGCCACCGGCGCCCTGAAGCCGAGGGTTGCGGTGTCGATCGCCGCGATCCTCAACCTGGTGGGCGCGTTTCTCAGCACGGAGGTCGCGAGAACCATTTCCGGCGGGCTCATCCGCGAGGGTGGCGGCGGGATCCAGATCACGCCCACCATGATTTTCGCGGGCCTCATCGGTGCCATTATGTGGAACCTCGCAACCTGGCTGCTCGGCCTGCCCTCCAGCTCATCCCATGCCCTGTTCGGCGGCCTCATCGGCGCCGTCATTGTCGGCGCAGGCGTCGGTGCGATCGATCCGGGCGTTCTGCTTAGCAAAATTGTGTTCCCCGCCGTCCTCGCACCGTTCATGGCGGCGGGCATCGCTTTCGTCGCGACCAAGATCGCCTACCGGGTCACGTCGGGGCACCACGCGCACGCCGCTCGGCAGCGATTCCGGGTCGGGCAGGTCTTCACGTCGAGCCTCGTGTCGCTTGCCCACGGCACGAATGATGCGCAAAAGACGATGGGCGTCATCACGCTGACTCTCATCGCCGGTGGATTCCAGGCGGCCGGAACGGGACCGGAGTTCTGGGTGATCGCCGTGTGCGCGCTCGCCATCGCGCTGGGAACCTACGTCGGCGGCTGGCGCATCATCCGTACCGTGGGAACGGGAATCACCGACGTGTCGCCCGCACAGGGCTTCGCGGCCGAGGCATCGACGACCGCGACCATTCTCGCGAGCACCCACCTCGGGTTCGCCCTGTCGACGACCCAGGTCGCCAGCGGCTCGGTCATCGGCGCAGGTCTGGGGCGAAATCGGCATTCCGTTCGCTGGCGGGTTGCGGGCCGCATCGGCGTTGCGTGGCTTGTGACTCTGCCGTGCGCGGCGATCATGGCGGCCATTGCGGAACTTGTGGCGCGGCTCGGTCCCTGGGGGATCGCGGCCGACGCCCTCGCCGGCGCGACGGTGATCATGCTCATGTTCCGCCGCGCCCGCAAGAACCCCGTCAATCACACCAATGTGACCGGAGAGGTGCCGGTCGCGAAACACACCCCCAGCATGATGTTGCCGAAAGTTCCGCCCAGCATTGCCAGCGCGAAGCCGCCGAAGGTTCCGACGGCAGACACCCCAACACCACACAGGGATCAGGCATGACCGGGACGAGGCCGGTGAGGGCGCGATGATCGAGTGGGAGTCGTTCGTTTTGGTGGCGGTCGTCTCGCTCGTGGCGGCGAGCGTGGTGGTCACGATCGCCTCGGTCGGCATCAGACTGCTCGAGAATGCCGCTCACGCCCGACGAGGGGATCCGGGTCGGGGGAAAGCAAGGCTCGCGGTGGCGCGCACGCTGTTCGGCGTGTGCGGGGCGCTCGTCCTGTTTGGCGTGTATCTCATCGTTCCAGCCTTCCACTGAGATTTTTCAGGGCGGACCCGCGGGTAGAGTTGGAGCATCCATCGTCGAAGGAGATCATCGGATGTCTGAAGCGCCAAGCGCGTTGCCCGTCGACCAGCCAGAGGGACCCACGAGGACCGAGCGCGACACGGTGGGGCCACTGGAAATTCCTGCCGATGCCTACTGGGGCATCCACACGGCCAGGGCGAGGGAGAACTTCCCGATCACCCGCCGCCCGATCTCGGTGTACCCGGACCTCATCCGGGCGCTCGCGATGGTGAAGCAGGCCGCCGCAAGGGCCAACAAGGAACTCGGAACGTTGAGCGCGGGGAAAGCGGATCTCATCGACCGGGTGTGCCAGGAAATCGTCGACGGCGAACTGCACGACCAGTTCATGGTCGGCGTCATCCAGGGCGGCGCGGGCACGTCGACGAACATGAACACGAACGAGGTCATCGCCAACCGCTGCCTCGAGATCCTCGGGAAGCCGTTCGGCGACTATGTCGACATGCATCCGATCGATGATGTGAACCGCAGCCAGTCCACCAATGACGTGTACCCGACCGCGATCAAGCTCGCCATGGTGCTCAGCCTCCAGCGTTTGCTCGCTGAACACGTGAAGCTCACGGAGTCGTTCGCGCGCAAGGGAACCGAGTTCGCGCACGTTCTCAAGGTCGGGCGCACCCAGTTGCAGGATGCCGTGCCCATGACGCTCGGCCAGGAGTTCAACGGGTTCGCCCACACGATTGCCGAGGACTACGACCGTCTGAACGAGACGATTCCGTGGCTCAACGAGATCAACATGGGAGCGACCGCGATCGGCACGGGAATCACGGCCGACCCGCGCTACGCGGACGCCGTACGCCGCCACCTGGTGGAGATCACCGGCATCAACATGGTCACCTCGCCCGACCTCATCGAGGCGACGAGCGACGCGGGCATCTTCATGACCCTGAGCGGCCACTTGAAGCGCGCGGCGGTGAAGCTGTCCAAGATCTGCAACGACCTCCGGCTGCTCTCCAGTGGCCCGCAGGCCGGAATCGGCGAAATCAACCTGCCGATCCGGCAGGCCGGCTCCTCGATCATGCCCGGCAAGGTCAACCCGGTGATTCCCGAGGTGGTGAACCAGGTGGCGTTCAGCATCATCGGAGCCGACGCGACGGTGACGGCGGCCGCGGAGGCGGGGCAACTTCAGCTCAACGCGTTCGAGCCGGTCATTGCGCACAGCATTCTGCAGTCGCTCGCCTGGATGACGAACGCGTGCTACACGCTGCGCATCCACTGCATCGACGGGATCACGGCGAACATGTCGCGGCTCGCCGCCCAGGTGGAGTCCTCAGTCGGCGTGGTCACCGCGCTCACGCCGTACATCGGCTACGCCGCGTCGGCGACGCTCGCCCACACGGCGCTCACGACGAACGCCTCGATCGCCGAACTCGTGGTCGAGGCCGGGCTCATGAAGCCGGAAGAGGTAGCCAGGGTGCTGTCGCCGGAGCGGCTGAGCGGGCTCATGCCGGTGACGAGCGCCATCACCATCATTCCGGACGCGGCGAGCGCGGCGAACGAGGAGTAAGCGTCAGTTACTTCTCGTCGTCGTCGTCGATTTCGACGTCGAGCGCTTCGTCGCGGGCCTTCCCGGCCGCGATGATCACGCCGTCGACGACGTGTTCGCTGCGGTCGACGATTCGATCGCGCACCACTTTCGCCGTCTTCGTGACGTTGTCCGACGCATCCTGAGCGGCTTTCGCCACCTTCTTCGACGCCTCCTTCGCCTTCTTCGACGCCTGTTTGGAGGACTTGGCCACCTTTTTCGAGACGCCCCTTGACGTCTCCGCGACCTTGCCGGATACGTCCTTCGTGGTCTCGGCGACCTTGCCCGTCACGTCGCGCGCGATGACGGTTGTTCGGGCCGCAGCATCCTGCGCTCCGGCCACCGCGGCCTTCGTGCCGGCGACGACTTTCTCCTGAACGAGGGGGGCGTTCTCCTTGACGTACTCCTGAGTCTGGGTGACGACCTTCTGAACGCGCGGGTCCTCCCACGCGTCGGTTGCCTTCGCCTTGATCCGCTCGTACTTCGGGCGCCCGGCACGGGCACCGAGCACGTAGCCGACACCGAGGCCGACGAGGAAGAGGAATTTAAGTCGCATGCGTCAACGGTACCGGGTCACCCTGAGAATCGCTCCTTCGCCCGTGGTTCCGGCGGCTGGGCGACCCGCCAGAGGTGCAGACCGGCGTAGCTGCGGTAGGGTGCCCAGCGGTGGCCGTATTCGGAAATTCCCTTCGGCGTCGCAGGGAGGCCGAGCCGCGCAGCCCCCTTCACCAGGACGAGGTCCGTGGCAAGGAGGACATCCGGCGCACCGAGGGTGCGCATCGCCACATACCCGGCCGTCCATTCTCCGACGCCGGGGAGGGTGATCAGGCGTTCGGTGAGTTCGGCCGTCGTCAGGCCGGCATGCAGGTCGAGGGAGCCGGAGGCGAGCGCGAGCGCAGCGCCGTGCACTGCGGCCACGCGCTGCCGGGGTCCGCGGAGCACATCCAATCCGTGCTCGGCGAAATCAGCGGCGGCGGGGAACAGTCCGGTCCCGTCGAGTTCTCGGGCAAGCCGGGCGAGCACCGTGCGCGCGGCGGCGATCGAGATCTGCTGGCCGATCATGGTGCGCAGCAGCTGCTCGGCGGGATCGAGGCTGCCCGGGAGCCTGATGCCCGGATTCGCCGACACGGCGGCGGACAACGCCCCATCGCCCGAAAGGTGGGCGTCGATGGCCGCAGAGTCGGCATCCAGATCGAACAGCCGCCGAACGCGGGGCACCAGCTCTGCGGGAAGGGCGCTTCCGTCGAGGGAGGCGATCACGGCATCCGGTCCATCGAGCTCGACGGACAGTTTCGCAACCGAACCGTCCGGCGTCCGGATGAACCTCTCGTAGTGGGTGTCGTCTCCGGCCTCGACGCCGGGGATGGCGTGCCCCGAAAGGTAACGCAGGACGCCGGCCCCATCGAACGGTGGGAGGGTGGAGAGCCGCGTCGACATCACGAGTCCACTCTCGCACGCCCCACCGGCGCCGATACGCTGGAGGCATGGAACCCAGGTCGCATTCCGGAATCGCCATGGTCGGCAGCGCAAACATGGACATCGTGTTTTCGGTGGAGCGCATCCCGAGTCCAGGCGAGACGCTTCTCGCGGATTCGGTGGCCAGGTATCCGGGCGGGAAAGGCCTCAACCAGGCCGTCGCCGCAGCGCGGGCGGGGGCAGCGACAACCTTTATCGGCGCTCTCGGAAAGGATGAGAACGGTTCGGAGCTGTTCGCGACGATGGCGGATGCCGGGATCGATTCGAGCCTCGTACGGCGCGTTGCCGCCGACACCGGTCAGGCCTTCATCGTCGTCGCGGACAGCGCAGAGAACACGATCATCGTGGCCTCCGGCGCGAACGCCCGGGTTGCTTCCCTCACCGATTCCGAACGGGACGCGGTGTCTGGCGCGGCAGTACTCCTCCTGCAGCTCGAACTGCCGCTGGAGGTCGTGATCGAGTCGGCGCTCGCCGCGCGCTCCGCCGGCACCACCGTCATGCTGAACGCCGCGCCCGCACGGGACATCCCGGACGAGCTGATCGCCACACTCGACTATCTCATCGTCAATGAGCACGAGGCGAGCCTTCTGGGCGGAAGCGAAGACCTGGCCGAAGCCTCGCATCGGCTTGCCGCACGCGTCGAGCACCTGATCGTGACGCTCGGCCGGGAGGGCTCGGTGATCTACCGCCGCGGCGACGAGGCGGCCAGGGTCCCCGCGCGCGACGTCATGGCCATCGACACGACGGGCGCCGGGGACACCTTCTGCGGCGCCTTCGCGGCGGCTATCGCGGAAGGCCAGGGCATCGCGGACGCTGCGACCTTCGCCACGGCCGCCGCCGCCCTGTCGGTGCAGATTCTCGGCGCGGTGCCCTCCATCCCCTCTCGCGACCGGATCGAGGCAATGCTCGCGGAACCTGCGTAACCTGACGCTCACGGGGGATACTGAACGCAGGCACGGAAATCGACCTCGGACAAGGAGTGCGCATGGACA
The DNA here is from genome assembly GCA_937872445.1 of uncultured Microbacteriaceae bacterium. Classification (GTDB taxonomy): domain Bacteria; phylum Actinomycetota; class Actinomycetes; order Actinomycetales; family Microbacteriaceae; genus Terrimesophilobacter. The sequence goes on from CALMSL010000121.1 coordinate 61,441, forward strand.
CCGAGACCCTTTCAGCCATCGTCGCGTTCGCGACGGCGGGCTGGGTGCTTGCCGTCCTGCTGCAGCTGGTCGATGTCATCACTGGCCATCAGGTGCGCCGCGCCGGCAGGGCCGCCGGGACGCGCGACCGCGACCGTGTTCTGTCCTGGGCGACAGCGATGTGCGCGATCGTGCTCATCCTGGTCATCCTCGGCGTCGACTATGCTGCGCGGCTGCTTCTGGACCGTGCAGAAGTGATGTGGGGGGCTTTGCTTCTCGTTGCCCTCATCGCCGTCGTCGCCATCACAGCGCTCCTGGCCGCACGAGCCCTTCGGCGCCCGCAAACCGGCTACCAGGTGATCAGGGACGAGTTGCGGGCGCTGACCGGTTCGCGCCTAGCCAGGGGCAGGCTTGCCGACTATCGGACCTGGCTTTCCGCGATCGATGCCCGGGGAAGCGATGTGCGCCGACGCGTGGTGACCGGCCGATGGGTTCGGGGGATCCCTGCCCTGGTCGCGATCGTGGCGTTCGCGGCGGCGGCGTGGCTCGCGGCCGCCAACGCGCTGCAGCCCTGGCAGGCCGCCCTGTATCTTGTGGCTGCTGCGGCGAGCGTGTGGCTCGGGGTGTGGGGTGCCAGGATTTCGCTCGCGCGCAACCTGGCCATCCATGCCGTGCATCAGAAGCAAAGGGCGGAAGCGATCCTCATGCTGGAGGATCTGGATCGCAAGACGCCGCGCAAAGTCGCCGGGCTGAGCGAGCGGGTATCCAGGGCGCTCGCGATCCTCCGCGAGCAGCAGGGCCAGAACAGTTCCCCGCAGAATCCTGGGCACCGGGAGGGTTAGCGCACAACGGTTCCGCCCGACTCGATAGACTTGCATGTCCGAAAACAAGGGGTGTGAGCCTGGGTGGCATCGAGCGAGCTGGAGCGCGAACGCGCCTACGTGGGGATGTTGTACCGGCGGCTCGACGACCTTCAGCGCGAAGCCGAGGAACAGCTCGCCCAGGTTCGGGCGCAGAACGTCGGCGGCGGGCATCAGGCCAGAAGCGAGCGCGACAGCTTCGCGAAACTCTATGAAGATCGCATCGTCCAGTTGCGGGACGTCGGGGAGCGCCTCGCGTTCGGCCGGCTCACGAGCGACTCGGACGAGGGGGGACTCGTCCATCGCTATATCGGGCGGATCGGGCTGCGCGACGCCTCCCGCACGCCCATCCTTCTGGACTGGCGGGTTCCGCAGGCCAGCGCGTTCTATCAGGCGACCGCGAAAACTCCCATGGGCGCGCGTGCGAGGCGCCACCTGATTTCCAGCGGCCGCACGCTGTCGCGCATCGAGGACGAGATCTTCGATCCCGAACTTCTGGACGATTCGTCCGTGCACCTGCAGGGGGAGGGCGCACTCCTCGCCGCGCTTTCCGCCCAGCGCACGGGGCGGATGTCCGACATCGTGGCCACCATCCAGGCCGAACAGGACCGCATCATCCGCTCCGAGCTCGGCGGCATCCTCGTCGTGCAGGGCGGCCCTGGCACGGGCAAAACTGCCGTCGCGCTGCACCGCGCGGCCTACTTGCTCTATTCGCACCGCGACCGGTTGCGCTCGAGCGGCGTGCTCATCGTCGGGCCGTCCCGATCGTTCCTGAAGTACATCGAGGCGGTGCTCCCGTCGCTTGGCGAATCCGGGGTCGTGCTCGCGAGCGTCGGCCAGTTGTATCCGGGACGGGAAGCGACCCAGGTTGAGTCGCCCAGAGTCGCCGAACTGAAGGGGAGGAGCGCCATGGCCGGCGTCCTGGCCCGTGCTGTGGAGTCCCGCCAGCGGGTACCTGCCGGGCCGCAGCCACTCGAGGTCAACGGTGAGACGCTCACTCTCGAGCCGGAGCTTGTGGCGGCCGGCATTCAGCGCGCTCGCGAGAGCGGCAAGAGCTACAATCTGGCACGCGTCGTATTCGTGAAAACGGCGCTCACCGCGCTCACGCGGCAGCTCGCGGACAAGCTTCGCGCTCAGGGCAACTCCATCGACGACTCCGATTTTGCGATGCTGCGGGAGGACATCCGCAGCGCCCAGGACGCACGGGTCGCGCTCAACACCGCGTGGCTCCCGCTTACGCCGGAAAAGCTCCTGCAGGACCTTTACGCGCGCCCGCAGTGGCTCGCGTCCCTGACGCCGGACTGGTCAGCTGAGGAGCGTGCGCTGCTTCGCCGCGACCGGTCGGCGCCGTTCACGGTGTCCGACATCCCGCTCCTGGATGAGGCGGCCGAGCTCCTCGGCGACGTGCCGACCGACAACGTGGCAGCACGCAGGGAAGAGAAGCTGCAGCACAAGCGCGACATCGAAAACGCGGAACAGGCCATCGCGAACATGGGGGTGGACGGCAGGGTCGATGCGAAGCAGCTTGCCGCCGGATTCGCGGAGTTCGCGGATGCGGGAACGACGGCAGAGCGTGCAGCAGCGGATCGCACGTGGGCGTACGGCCACATCGTGGTCGATGAGGCGCAGGAACTGACTCCCATGCAGTGGCGGTTGCTGCTGCGGCGCGGGCCGTCCCGCTCGTTCACGATCGTCGGCGACATTGCGCAGGCCGCATCGAGTTCGGCGGCGGAAACCTGGGAGCACGCGCTCGCGCCACTCATCGGGCAGCGAGCGGAAGGCGATCGGTGGCGCCGCGAGGAACTCACGGTGAACTACCGCACGCCATCCCAGATCGCGGCGGCGGCGGAGTCGATGGCGATCGCCCACGGCCTCCCGGTGACGAGGTCGGTGTCTGTGAGGGAGAGCGAATGGCCGATCCAGTTTGTGCCGGAAATTCTCGAGGCCGTGAATCTCGCGCTCGACGTCGATGGAACTGTTGCGGTGATTGCGACGGATGACCGCCTCGACGGGATCCGCGAGGTGCTCGCCCGGGCATTTCCGGGGAAGGTGGGGTCGGCCGCGGACGGATTGGGCTCGGATGTCACGGTGCTCGGCACGAACGAGGCCAAGGGGCTCGAGTTCGATTCCGTCGTGATCGTCGATCCTGAGGCCATCGTCCTGGCAACCCAGCGCGGCCCGGCCGCGCTATATGTTGCGATGACGAGGCCGACACAGCGGCTCGTGTTTGCCGAAGCTGGCGATCTTCCGCCCGGGCTCTAAAACCGCGCGAGCGCGGGCAAAACGTTGAAAAGCCAGACCGCGATGACGGCGACGATGATCAAACCTCCGACGAGGGGGACGCCGCGCTGGAGCCTGCGGCCCTGCCGCGCAACCGTGTTGGCGGCCATCCGCGCGCCGAGCGGCGACGTGCCGGCAGCGCTGGCAACGCCGCTGGCGGCCCGGTCATCCGCATAGCGTTCCGTGCGGGTCAGGGTCCTGTCGCCCACGGTGTCGACGATTCGGGCAATGCGCGCGAGCGTTGCCGCGTTCAGCAGATCGAACGGCCGCGCGGAGTACAGGAACATCCAGTCGTCCACGATTTCAACATCAAACTGTGCCGCCTCATCGATGAGGCGCGCCATGAGATCCGGCGTGAAGACGTAGAGGGCATCGCGTTCGTACTCTTTGGGACAGTACAGCGTGAAGTACGTGTCGAAATCCCCTTCGAGCCGGAGCACCTGGCTGCGGGAAAATTTGACGGGCAGATTCGAACCGAAGAAATTGTTCGACTTCGCATCCAGAATCATCTGTGGCAGCATCCGATCCAGCTTGATCGCGAGGTAACCCCAGTGGTGCACGGTGCGGTTTTTGCCGGAGCCGGTCGTGTAGTCGAGGTTCCCCACGTCGAAGGATGGCGGAGCCGCCCTTGACAAGCGTTCCGGCACGCGCCGCGCCGACCCGATGCCGAAGATCGCGCCCGCATAGCCGGGGACGATTCCGTTGGCCGTGAACGCGAGGCCATTCGCCTGGGCGAACCGTGACAAGCGCAGCAATCGAGCCCACGTCGCCTGGCTGGCAGCGAGCCGGAACGCGGTGATCACTCCGGCCGCAACGAGCATGGTGACGAGGATGACGAACGTGCTCGACCCCTGAGAGAAAAACCGGGAGTAAAGCCACAGCAGAATGCTGAGGGCAAAAACGCCGGCGCTGATCGTGACGACGAGCACGACACCGGAAGATACGGAGGCTCCCGGAGTCATCGAGCGGGCAGACTCCCGCCGAAACGCCGCAATCTCCTGACGGGTGACAGGCGAGGTGAGCGGCGAGTAGTCGAGTGTTGTCACGTTCCCGCTCTCCGGTTGTTCACGGTGTTTGCCGGTCTCCCGGAATCGTAGCGGGGTCGAGCGCTCGGCCGCATGCCATCCTTGAAGGGTGAGCATCCTGAGCGACGACCTCCTGGAATCCATTCACTCCCGCGCAGCAGGGTACGACCGCGAGAATTCGTTCTTCGCGGAGGACCTCGACGAGTTGCGCGCCGCCGGCTACCTCACGGCGCTCGTTCCGACTCATCTTGGCGGGCTCGGCCTGTCGCTCCGCGATCTCGTACACGAGCAAAGGAAACTCGCGAGCGCTGCTCCTGCGACCGCTCTCGCTGTCAACATGCACTTCGTCTGGAACGGAATCGCAAAAACCATGCTCGACCGCGGGGACGATTCGCTCGAATTCGTTCTCACCGAGTCGGCAGCGGGCGAGGTGTACGCCCTTGCCATCAGCGAGGCCGGAAACGACCTCGTGCTGTTCGGAAGCACGACCGATGCCGTGCCGCAGCCGGACGGCGCCTACGAGTTCACGGGCACGAAAATCTTCACGAGTCTGTCGCCGGCCTGGACGAGACTCGGACTGTTCGGACTGGACAGCACCTCGCCGGATGCCCCGAAGCTCGTCCACGCGATCGTGGATCGCGACGCTGCCGGCATCACGGTTCTGGACGACTGGGACACGCTCGGGATGCGCGCATCCCAGAGCAGCAGCACGCGCCTTACGGGCGTGCGGGCAGAGCCGGATCGGATTATCCGTCGGCTCGACCCCGGGCCGAACCCCGACCTGCTGATTTTCGCGATTTTCGCGAACTTCGAAACGCTGCTGTCCTCGGTTTACGTTGGCATCGCGCAGCGGGCGCTGGAGCTCGGCGTGGAGAATGCCGTGAAGCGCACGTCGGCGCGCAACGACGGTGCGCCCAAATCGCTCGACCCGGATGTCCGGTGGAAGCTCGCGGATGCCGCCATCGCCTTCGATGCGGTCCTCCCGCAGCTGGAGGCGATCGCCAGCGACCTCGACAACGTCGTCGACCGCGGAGACCAGTGGTTCCGCGCGCTCGTGGGGTTGAAGCTGCAGGCGACCGAGACGGCGAAATTCGTGGTCGACCAGGCCATCCGCGTGTCCGGGGGCGCAAGCTACTTCGCCGGAAACGAACTCGGGCGGCTGTATCGCGACGTTTTGGCAGGCGGATTCCATCCGAGCAATGAGGATTCCGCGCACGCAACGGTTGCCACGGCGTTGCTCGGCCCGTTGCCGTAGCCCCGTTGCCGTAGCCCCGCAGCCCCGGGGCCAGAAACGCCCCCAACAAAGACTCATCGCCCGGTGCGGCACTTGGTGCGGCACTTCCGGGCGATGAGTTGATCTGCTTCCAGAGTGCACCCAAAAGCGCTCTCGTGCAAGTGTTTTGTGGAAGCACGCGCATCCACCTGTGTGACTGCCCCCGGACTGGCGACATCACAAGTGGGGGTCTCCGTTTTGCCCCCGATTCAGTAACGTCGGAAGCGGACGCATCGTGGGGGCGATCCGGGTGTATTCGATTTCCTAGAGCGGTGAGGGGGTGGACGCGTTGCGCAACGGCGCACTCGACCATAGCTCTCAGACGTCCCGTCACCCGCTGTCCACGGTCGACGACTTTCTGGCGCTCCACGACGCGGGGCCGCCACAGCGGCTGATTCCCCGACTGATCGGCCGCAACCCGATCGCTGCGCCGCACCGTGCCGCATACCGCCGGGCGTGCGGCGATGTGATCGTCGCCGATTCGCTGGACCAATTGGGCACGGGCTGGCTGATTTTCCGCGCGGTACCGGTGGGGCGAGACATTGACGATCTCGAATACGTCGCCATTGGGCCTGCCGGTGTCTTTTCCATAGCCGTCCGCCAGCACCCAGGTGGCGCGCTGTGGATCGACGGAGGCGTGCTGCTTGTCGACGGCGAGCGGATGCCGTACATCCGGGAGGCCGAGTTCGAGGCCGTGCGCGCGTCGCAGCTCATCTCCGAGGTGGTTGGCTCGCGGGTGGAGGTAACGCCGTGCCTCGTCATCGTTGAACCCAAGAGTCTGACTGTGGCGAAGCCGCCGCGGCGCGTTGCCGTGCTCACCCCACGCGACGTGCGTCCGTGGCTGAAGGGACTTCCGCGGGTCCTGACCGCGGAACGCGTGGAGGCGTTCCGCGCGGCCGCGTCGCAGCAGGAAAGCTGGCAGGACACTCGGAACCCCACGGTGGATGCTGCTGGCGTTCTCGACCGATTCCGGAAGGTTCATGCGGAGGTGAATCAGGCCCGCCACGTGCGGCTGACCTGGGTCACCGGCGCTTTGGTGCTGTTCTGGCTCATGAGTGTGGTGGGGATCGGCGGATTCACCACGAGCCTGTTGTTCCGCTGACGCGGCCCGCGCCGAAGCTAGTGGAACAGGAGCGAGAAGATCGCTATCGCGGCGACCGTCGCCGTGGCCAGGAACGCCACCAGGCCGACAATCAGAAGCGATCGCGACTGGTTCATCCGTTGAATGGCGGTCGTGCTGTTCTTCTCGGTGAGAGCGTCGCGAGCGTCGGCAAGAGTGCGGAAGGTGCCAATTCGGCGGCCGTTTCGATCGGTTGCCCGATATTTGCCGCGCGGCGTGCGATCGACGGCTCCGGCAACTTCGCCATCGTATTCGGCGACCCAGCGTGTGGGGAGCACGGGAACCCATTCCGGGTTTTCGTAGGGAACAACCGGTTCATCGGCGGCGGAAGCCATGTGTGAACTGCCTTTCCGGACTTTCCAAAACGGTGGTCCAACATCAGGCCCGTCACGGTAGCGAGGGCTCTGTTTCTCGTGAGCAATAATCAGGAGGAGTCCGCAGTGACCTAGAAAGTATACCGGCCGGGAGTTTTGTTTGCCGGTGTCCAGCGCTCATCCGGCGCATACTCAGGCTCGGCGCGGTGTGCAGGAGGGGAGATTGCGGGCGTGGAGGAGGATATCGACCGAATGTAACAATTGACAACAGACTTGGGCGGGGGCTGTTTCTGGTCAGGAAACTCCACTACTGTCTATATCGCAGTTGCAGTACCTCGCAGATCTTGATTGCCAGTGAACCGGAAACGGGAATCTGATCCTTTCGGGAGCGGACGATGAACACCGCGACGAGTGGATTCGAAAGTCGGATCCACGCGAGCAAGACTCCTGAAGGAGAAGAAAAAAATGGCAGTAGGCACCGTTAAGTGGTTCAACGCGGAAAAGGGCTTTGGTTTCATCGCCCCTGAGGACGGAAGTCCTGACGTGTTCGCCCACTACTCGGCCATCACCGGCAGCGGCTACAAGTCGCTCGATGAGAACCAGAAGGTCGAGTTCGACCTTGCACAGGGCCCGAAGGGCCCGCAGGCGGAGAACATCCGCCCGCTGTAATCACTGAACTGGCCGGCCCCGCGCAGCGCTCAAGCGCCGCGGGGTCGGCTTTTTCGTTGCCCGGAAGTGCGGTGCGATTGCGCCCGCGCCCGGCAAACGCACCCGTTCGACCGGGCGTACTTGCCTCAAACGGGAACAATCGCGTGTCTGTGGCGGTTGCTTGCTTAGACCTCGACAAGGATGGAACACATGACTGACGCGCCAACGATGACTTCGCCCGAAGCCGAACTCGCCACATTTCGCGAGCGCCGCAACCAGGCTGTTGTGCAACCGCTGGGCAACCTCGCGCTCGTCACGACGCAGTGGATCGATTCGGAGCAGACGGTGTGGGGCGTGCCAGGGTTGTGGGCGCCGTTGCCAGCCGGGGAATCCGGGCTGCGGCTGACCGCCGTGGCGGCCGACGGCATCCGCGTCGACGGTGAGCTCGTGGAGGGAACCGTAGCTGTCTCGGGCAAGGACTCCGCGAAGCCCGCAGACATCGTCTTCAGCGACACCGTGCGCGGTTTCGTGATCGCCGGACCCACGGGCAATTACGCATTGCGCGTGTGGGATGCGAATTCGGAGGGCATCCGGAATTTTGGCGGAATCGACGCGTACCCGTACAACGCCAGCTGGGTCGTCGACGCGCAGTTCACGGCGATGCCGGGCACGACGATGCCGTTCGAGCACAGCAAGGACGACGGGGTGACTCGCGAACTCTCGATCCCGGGCGAGATCTCATTCCGCAAGGATGGCGTCGACTATTCGCTCGCGGCCATCGAGTCCGGGCGGGCGCTGCAGATCGTGTTCTCCGATGCGACGAGCGGCGTGGACACCTATAGCGTCGGCCGCTTTCTGTTTGTTGCCCCGGATACGTCAGGAAGGGTGACGCTCGACTTCAACCGCGCGGTGCTCCCGCCCTGCGGGTTCTCGTACGCGTTCAACTGCCCGATGCCGCCGAAGCAGAACCGGTTCGCCGTCCCGATCGAGGCGGGCGAGAAAAATGTCCTGGCGAAGGACGGTTCGCTCCTGCACTAATTTCCTGTGGCGAAACCTGCGTCTCAGGTTCACACTTTTCCTATGGGATATTTGACCGGTCCGGACGTCATCTCCGATGAGACCGCCCGCATGTATGAAAGCGATCGCGCGCGTGTCGGCTATGTCCCGAACTATGCGAAGGCGTTCGCAGGCCGCCCCGATGTGTACAGTGCGTGGCGGGGATTGAACGGGGCCATCAAGTCGAACATGCCACCGCGTACGTACGAACTTGCGACGCTCGCCGCGGCGACGAGGTTGCGTTCGAGCTATTGTGCTCTCGCCCATGGCGAGATTCTCGCCAACGACCTGATTGGAGTTCCGGCCGTCGAAGCCATCATGCAGGATCCGATGGGCGGGGACGTTCCCGATCTTGATCGCGAGATCATGGCGCTTGCTGATCGGGTCGCTCGAGCTCCATCGGAAATCACCGAAGCGGATCTTCAGCCGTTGCGCGAGCTCGGCCTCACAGACGCGGACATTTTTGACATTATCCTTGCCGCCGGCGCCCGCTGCTTCTTCAGCTCAGTTCTGGAAGCGTCGGGAACCGAGCCTGATGCGGAATTCTCCTCGCTCGATCCGGCATTGCGGAAGGCGCTGACGGTCGGGCGGCCAATCGCGGAATCCTAGGTCGGTCACTGTCGCAGGAAGACGGCAGACTGGTTTCGTGTTCCAACTCTTGTCCTCGTCTGCCGATTCGGTGATGATTTCCACGATCACGGATGGGGCGATTCAACCTGCGGCACCGCAGACTTACGGTTGGGATGAGTTGGCGGCGGAGGTTGCGGTGCGTGAAGCCGACCGCCCACGCTGGGTGTGGGATGACACGACCAGCTGGTATCCGAGACTTCTCGCTGCCGGAGTGCGGGTCGAGCGTTGCGTCGACCTGCGGCTGTCGCATGCGATCCTTCGCAACTCCGAACTCACGGCGATGACGGACCTGGCGCGGTCAGAACGCAATGGCTGGGACGAGCCTGTACCCCAGGAGCGGGTCGGCTCGCGTGATGGTTTTCGCAGTTCCGGCGAGGGGCTATTCGATCTGGAATCCGAGCCCGGCGCCGTGCCGGCTGCGACGGATCCGGTCGCAGAGTTCCGGTTGCAGCGCGAGGCGATTGCAGCATCCGCGGACCCTGGGCGAATCGGCTTGTTGCTCGCGGCGGAGTCGGCCGGCGCGCTCGTGGCCGCGGAGATGCAGTTCGCCGGACTGCCGTGGCGCGCCGATCTGCACGAGAAACTTCTGGCGGATATGCTCGGGCCGCGCCCACAGCCGGGGGAGCGTCCGGCGAAACTGGCCGTGGTGCTGGAGCAGGTGAGAAGCGCGCTGGATGCGCCCGACCTCAACCCTGACTCTCCTGCCGACCTCATCAAGTCGCTCAAGCGGGCGGGGCTCATGGTCTCTTCGACGAGGTCGTGGGAGTTGAAGAAGCTTTCCCATCCGGCGATTGAGCCGCTGCTGGAGTACAAGAAGCTCAGCAGACTGTTGAGTGCGAACGGCTGGCACTGGCTGGATGCGAACGTGCACGACGGCCGGTTCCGGCCCGATTATGTGGTTGGCGGTGTGGTGACGGGGCGCTGGGCGAGCAAGGGCGGTGGCGGCGCGCTGCAGCTACCCAAGCAGGTGCGCGGCGCTGTCGTGGCCGATCCGGGCTGGAAGCTCGTCGTGGCGGACGCTTCGCAGCTCGAGCCGCGCATCCTGGCCGCGCTGTCCGGCGACCGTGCGATGGCGGAGGCCGGGCAGGCGAAAGACATGTATGCGGCGATCGTGGCGAGCGGAGCTGTAGCGACGCGCGACAAGGCGAAGGTCGCCATGCTTGGCGCGATGTACGGCGCGACGACGGGGGAGAGCGGGCGGCTCATGCCTGCGCTCACGAAGGCGTATCCGCGCGCGATCGGGCTTGTCGAGAGCGCGGCGAGGGCGGGGGAGCGCGGTGACGTTGTGACCACGCGTCTCGGTCGCAGCTCACCGCGGCCCGGGGGTACGTGGGGCGATGTGCAGGCCGCCGCCTACGGTGATGCGGCGACGGATGCGGATGCGAGCCGCGCGCGAGGACAGGCGCGCTCGTGGGGCCGGTTCACGCGCAACTTCGTGGTGCAGGGCTCTGCGGCCGAGTGGTCGTTGTGCTGGATGGCGACGTTGCGCGGGAGTTTGCGCGAGCTTGGCGGCAAGGCCTGGCTCACCGACGCGCCGCACCTCGTGTTCTTCCTGCACGATGAGATCGTCGTGCATTCGCCTGCCGCGATGACGGATGCCGTGGTCGCCGCCGTCGAGTCTGCCGCCGCCGAGGCCGGGCGACTGCTTTTCGGCGAAACCCCAGTCGAGTTTCCTCTAAGCATTGCGGTGGTCGACTCCTACGCCGACGCAAAGTAGCTACGCTCCGCCCCCTGAAGCTCTCGAAAGGGGCAATCAGTGACTTGTGGCTCCGTTCGAGACGGCCCTTCGGGCTTCCTCAGGGAGCGTCTCGGGTTTTGCTGGCCGCGCTGAGCCCGTCGTCGTCGCTTTCGCCGGGCGTCCGCGCCTGGGGACATCGGTGCTGAGCGGTAGCGGAGCGTCGAGCCCGGCCTGGGATGCGCGATGGAGGCGCTCCTCCGAGTGGTCGAGCCAGCGCACCTCAGCCTCCGCCTGGATGATGAGGGAATCGATCACGAGCAGCCACGCCAGATCTTCCGAGGTCTCAGGGGCGCTCGACGCGTTCTTCATCTTCGTGAGCTCCTGGAGGTTTTGCAGCGTCGCAGTGCGTTGCACCTGGATGACGTGGGCAAAGTCCACACCCGGAAGCGTCACGGCAATGGCGAGCTTGATGGCGAGCTCGTCTCTCGTTGCGGCGGAACGTTTGACGGGGGAGCCGAGCCAGCCTGCGACCTCGGCGCTGCCGGCATCCGTGATGCGGTAGTAGATCTGCCCGGAGGCCTCTGTGTCGGCATCCTCGCTCTCGGCTTTTTCCACGAGCCCATCACGTTCAAGTCGATCCAGCGTGTTGTAAATCTGGCCGACGTTGAGCGGCCAGGTCGAACCTGTTCTTCGGTCGAATTCGCTGCGCAACTGATAGCCGTAGCACGGCCCCTGGTCGAGGATGGCGAGGAGGCCCTGGCGGACGGACATGAGTGCCTTTCCACTGCGAAGTTATGGAACAGGTTGCCGAGTATGCCGTTACGGAGTATAGCCATACTCGGCATGCATTAGTTGGCCGCCTCCGCGTGTCGGGAATCACACTCTTGTGATTTGTCAGCTTCATCGGCCATAATGCAAAGGAAACTTCATACGTTACGAATCCAGTTCCACAGGTCGATGGGGAAGTCGCACCTAATGGAATGGAGATATCGTGACTGCTGCACAAGCGCGCGGAGTGCTGTACGTCCACTCATCGCCGAAAGCCCTATGCCCCCACGTCGAGTGGGCGGCCGGTGGCGCCCTCGATCGCGCCGTGAATTTCAACTGGGACGTCCAGCCCGTGCTCAAGGGTGCCATGCGCGCCGAGTACTACTGGGAGGGCACCCAGGGCACCGGGGCGCGCCTCGCCTCCGCCCTGCGCGGCTGGGAACACTTGCGCTTCGAAGTGACGGAGGATCCCACACCAGGCAGTGACGGCGGCCGCTGGCTGCACACGCCCGATCTCGGCATCTTCTACGCGCAGACCGACACCGCAGGCAACGTCGTCATCCCGGAGGATCGCATCCGCTACGCCATGGAGGTTGCCGGGTCCGACGCGTTCGAGCTGCACCGCGAACTGCGCCTCGCCCTCGGTCAGGCGTGGGATGACGAACTCGAGGTGTTCCGTCACGCGAGCGACACCAACCAGGTGGTGTGGCTGCACAAGGTAGGTTGATGCGCCGCCGCTCCTGCGGCGCATGTCGTCGAGTGATGCCTATCCGGACGAGAGATAGTGCCGAGGCGCCATCTTTCGTCCAAACGACCATCATTCGCCGGCGCGGGAGGCCAGTTCGCGCGTCGCTACTTCACCAGGCGGTAGTGGAGGTGCGCGAACCCGCTCGGGAACGCGCGCACATCAACCAACTCCAACTCCTGCCTTAGGCCATCCGGCAGCGCAGGCTTGCCCCCGCCGACGATGACGGGCGCGATCAGGAGGTGCACGTCGTCGACGAGGCCCGCGCGCAGGGCAACCCCGGCGAGTTCCGCGCCGCCGACGGACATGTCGGCGTCCGATTCCGACTTCCACTGAGCGACGAGCTCGGGACGGAACTCCCGCTCGATCCGGGTGCGCTCGCTCGACACCGCGTCCAGAGTCCGGGAGAAGACAACCTTGTCGCTGCCTCGCCAGATCCGTCCGTACTCCTGGATGTAGTCCGGGCCGCCCTCGACGTTGTCCGGGTCCTCCCAGAAGACCATCGTTTCGTAGAGCCGGCGCCCGTACAGCTGGATTCCGACCGCGCGATCGAGTTCATTGGCCAGACGATGCACGTCCTCGTCGGGCTCGGCCCAGGAGAAGGAGCCCTCCGCATCCTCGACGTAACCGTCCAGCGAGCAGATCGCCGTGTAACTCAGACGTGCCATGCGTGTGCTCCCGTGCGTATTCTGTGGCCGCTTGGTCAAATGTCAGTGGTGCGGTGTTGGTTTATCGTATGGAACAAGCATCCGGCGCCGAGGCGGTGATCTCAATCGATCCGTCAGAGTATTTCGATGATGGGCTCCCCTTCGACTCCGAAATGTTCGACGATGACGAGATTCCGGTCGACCCGTCCGGGTTCGACGAAGATGCATGGATGGCGTGGCTGGTGGCCGAGTACTCGCGCGTTCCGTCGCCGGCGGAGCGGGTGGAGCGCGTGATTTCGATCCGCGCGGGGATGGCCCGACTTGCCGCGATGGAGGCGCGAGAATTGGCTGCGCTGGCTGACGACATCGATGCCGGAACGACCTCCGGAAACACGACGGGCACGACCGATCTGGAGTACCGGTCTCTCGTCGCGGAGCTTGCCGTGGCGGTGCGCGTATCCGATCGCACCATGGCGGCCCGACTGGATGAGGCCATGACGCTCGCTCGGAAATTCCCGGCGACACTCGACGCTCTCGAAGCGGGTGCCATCGACCGCGGCCATGTGTGCACGATAGTCGAGAGCGGATCGATGATCGACGACGCGTCCGCGCGCGCACGGTTCGAGAAGGAGGTCCTGCAGAAGGCGATGGACCTCACGCCGGGGCGGCTGCGCCGAGTGGCCCGGTTGGCGGCCGAACGCCTCACGCGTGTGTCCTTCGAGGAACGGCACGCCGTTGCCCGCGAGCAGCGACAGGTGGCTGTCTTCGAGCTCGACGATGGGATGTCTCAACTGATCCACACTCTGCCGACGGCGCTCGCCATGGCAATGTGGGACCGCCTCACCCAGCAGGCCAAAGCTGTGAAGAACGCCGGCGACCCCAGAACTTTCGACCAGCTCCGCTCCGACCTCGCGACGGAGCTGGTGCTGACGGGCCAGCCGTCGGGTGACCCGGATGCGCCGCATGCTGCCGGTGTGGGAATCAGCGCAGAGATTGCCGTCGTCATCCCCATGCTGACGCTGCTGGGCGAGGGCAAGGGCGACGGCGACGAACCTGCCACGATCGTCGGCAAGGGGCCGATCGACCTGACGACGGCGAGGAAACTCGCCGGATCCACGACCGTGTGGACCCGGATCCTCACCGATCCGGTCACTGACCAGGTCCTCGCGACCGACGACTACCGACCATCAAAGAAATTGCGACGATACGTGCGCTTCCGAGACGGGCGATGTCGGTTCCCCACCTGCAATCGCAGTGCGTGGCGATGCGACGTTGACCACACCGACGAATGGCACGATGGGGGCACGACCAGTCACGACAATCTCGCATTGCTGTGCCGGTACCATCACGTGCTCAAGGGCAACACCCCGTGGAAAGTGGTCCACACTTCGCCTGGCGTCCTTGAATGGACGAGTCCGTTCGGCCGCGTGATCACGGATGTTCCCGACAGGCCCGTGCGATTCAGTTGAGATTCGCGACACGCTGGTGCAGCGGGCACGACAGCCCGCGTCTCACACGCTGCGGAACGCCACTACCGCGTTGTGCCCGCCGAACCCGAACGAGTTGCTGATCGCGAGCTGAGGTCCGTCGCCGAGCGCGCGCGGGGCGGTGACGACATCCAGCGGAATCGCCGGGTCCTGATCGTCCAGGTTGATCGTGGGCGGCGCCATGCGTTCGTGCACGGCAAGGATCGTGAAGATTGCCTCGAGCGCGCCGGTGCCGCCGAGCAGGTGGCCGGTCGCGGCCTTCGTCGCCGACACCGGGATGTCGTGCAGCCGATCGCCGAAAATGCGCAGGAGCGCGTGGTATTCGGCAATGTCACCCACGGGCGTGCTCGTGGCGTGCGCGTTGATGTGCGTGACATCCTCGATCGCGCCGCCCGCGTGCTCGATGGCGACGCGCATCGCGCGCGCAGCAGCGGTGCCATCCGGGTCCGGTGCCGTGATGTGGTACGAATCGCTCGTGACCGAACCGCCCGCGAGCTCGGCGTAAATCCTCGCGCCGCGCGCGAGCGCGTGCTCCTCGGTTTCCAGCACGATCGAGCCCGCGCCCTCGCCGAGCACGAAACCGTCACGATTCAGGTCGTAGGGGCGGGATGCCGCGACCGGGTCATCGTTGCGCTTGGACAGCGCCTGCATCGCGGCAAATGCTGCAATGGGCAGAGGGTGGATGGCCGCCTCGCTGCCGCCGGCGATGATGATGTCCGCAAGCCCGGCCTGAAGATGGTCGTACGCGTTCGTGATCGACTCGGTGCCGGAGGCGCACGCCGAAACCACCGTGCGGGCGCCGCCGCGCGCGGACAGGGCCATGCTGATCGCCGCTGCGGGGCCATTGGGCATGAGCATGGGAACGGTCATCGGCAGCACTCGGCGCGGGCCGCGCTCGCGCAACGTGTCCCACGCGTCCACGAGGGTCCAGATGCCGCCGATTCCGGTCGCGTAGTCCACGGCGATGCGCAGCGGATCAATGTCGGGGGAGCCAGCATCCGCCCAGGCTTCCCGCGCTGAAATGAGCGCGTGCTGGCTGGAAGGGTCAAGTCGCTTGGTTTCCACTCGCTCGAGGACGTCGACCGGCGGAACCTTCGCCTGCGCGGCGAACGTGACGGGAAGTTCGTATTTCTCGACCCAGTCGGCCTCGATCGTGCTGACCCCGGACTCTCCGGCAAGGAGCGCATTCCACGTGTCGCGGACATTGCCACCCAGAGGCGAACTCGTGCCGAGTCCGGTGACCACGATCTTCTTGAGCGTCATTGAGGCGTCTTCCTATCGATGAAACTGCGAACCCCCGACCGCCTGGCCGCCCCCGCGAAGAGGAGGCCAAGGGGCCGAGGGCACGTCACAACTAGTTTTGTGCTTTGACGATGAAGGCCACGGCGTCGCCGACGGTCTTCAGGTTCTTGACCTCGTCATCCGGAATCTTGACGTCGAACTTCTCTTCCGCGTTGACCACAATGGTCATCATCGAAATCGAGTCGATGTCGAGGTCGTCGGTGAACGACTTGTCCAGCTCGACCGTGTCAGTCGCGATGCCGGTTTCGTCGTTGATGAGCTCGGCGAGGCCGGCCAGAACTTCTTCGGTGGACAATGCCATTGTGTTTTCTCCTTGGGGTATTGATGACCGGGGATTAGTTTAGGGCAGGACGACGACCTGCGCCCCATACACGAGGCCGGCGCCGAAACCGATTTGCAGCGCGAGGCCGCCGGAGAGCTCCGGATGTTCCTTCAGCAGCCGGTGGGTTGCCAGCGGAATCGAGGCGGCAGAGGTGTTTCCCGTCGTCTCGATGTCCCGCGCGATGACGACCGATTCCGGAAGCTTGAGCTGCTTCGCGAACTCGTCGATGATGCGCATGTTCGCCTGATGCGGGATGAACGCGGCGAGGTCCGCCGCGGTGATTCCGGCATCCTCGAGCGCCTTCTTGGCTACCTTCGCCATGTCCCACACCGCCCAGCGAAACACTGTCTGGCCCTCCTGGCGCAGGGTCGGCCAGTTCGCGTCGCCCTCACGGTAGTCGATGAGCGTGGAATTCATCCCTACCGCGGCGGCCTTCGAGCCGTCCGAGCCCCACACGGCGGGCGAGATCCCGGGGAAGTCGCTTGGCCCGACCACGGCGGCCCCCGCGCCGTCGCCGAGCAGGAAGGAAATGGAGCGGTCGGTGGGGTCGACGAGGTCAGAAAGCTTCTCGGCGCCGATCACGAGCGCATAGTGGGCGGCACCCGAACGGATCAGCGCATCCGCCTGAGTGAGCGCGTAGGAGTATCCGGCGCAGGCCGCGTTCGCGTCGTAGGCGGCCGCAGGGTTCGCGCCGACCCGATCGGCGACAACCGCCGCCATGGACGGCGTCTGCTGCACGTTGCTGATAGTGGCGATGATCACGAGGTCGATGTCCGCCGGGTCCACGCCGGATGCCTCGATGGCTTCCTTTGCCGCCTCCGTCGCAAGGTCGACGGCGAGGATGCCCACCGAAGCACGCGTACGGGTGACAATGCCGGTGCGCTGCTGGATCCACTCATCGCTCGAGTCGATCGGACCGATGAGGTCATCGTTGGGAACCACGCGGTCGCCACGCGACGCACCGAACCCGTAGAGGCGAGTGAATTTTGCGCCCGTCGACTGCTTGAGTTTGGGGGTCGTCATGAGTTCTCCATCATCTCGATTGCCGCGTGGACGTCTTCGGGGGTTTTCACGGCAAGGGTGGGCACGCCCTTCAGCGCGCGTTTCGCAAGCCCGACGAGCGCACCGGCCGGGGCGACCTCGATGATTCCGGTGACCCCCGCGTCGCCGAAAGCCTGCATGCACTTGTCCCAGCGCACGGGGGAGGAAACCTGGCCGACGAGCAGGTCGAGGAACTCGCGGCCGCCGGAAACCTCCCGGCCGCTGTGGTTGGTCCAGAT
>CALMSL010000122.1 GCA_937872445.1 uncultured Microbacteriaceae bacterium
GGGTGGGCCCTACCGGGATCGAACCGATGACATCCACGGTGTAAACGTGGCGCTCTACCAGCTGAGCTAAAGGCCCGTACCCGCGACTGCGGGAACGACGCTCCATGATACCCGGCGGCACCGGTTCACCGTCGTACACTGACCGCATGACCGAGAAACACCTCAACTGGCACGAAAAGCAAAAAGCAAACCTGAGCGTGGGCGAACGTGCGGCCGACGTCATGCGCAATGGGATGGGCAGCTGGATTTTCGTGGGACTGTTCGTGCTGTTCATGATCGTGTGGGCGGTCCTGAATACCGTCCTCATCTCCATCAAATGGGACCCGTACCCGTTCATCCTGCTCAACCTTTTCCTGAGCATGCTCGCGGGCCTGCAGGGCGCCATCCTGCTCATTGCCGCGAAACGCCAGGACGGAATTGCCGCGGCACTGGCCCAGCACGACTACGAGACGAATCTCGCCGCAAAGGCGGATATCGAACAGCTCATGGAACTCAACCGACGGCAGCTCATCGTCATCGAGGAGTTGCGCGAGCTCATGCACGGCTCCGGCAACCGTGCCGACCCCGTGCCGGGCGCAAAATCATGACAAGCTGGACTCACTAGAATTGGCGTGCTCAGCACCCGTGACCTTCGCGGTCGTGAACCGATCGTGGCGGCACGCTGGCCCAGGAGATCGACGCGAACCAGCGCGTTGGCAGAGAACCATGCGAGGTCAACCGTGACAGTCAACGACCAGGATCCTTACTCGATGAACCACGTCGACTCCGACCCGGAGGAGACCGCCGAGTGGCAGGAATCGCTCGACGCCGTCGTGGCCGCCCAC
Source organism: uncultured Microbacteriaceae bacterium (assembly GCA_937872445.1). Taxonomy (GTDB): domain Bacteria; phylum Actinomycetota; class Actinomycetes; order Actinomycetales; family Microbacteriaceae; genus Terrimesophilobacter. The sequence continues at coordinate 825 of CALMSL010000122.1, forward strand.
GGCCGCGAGCGCGCCAGGGACATCATGATGAGCCTGCTGAAACGCTCCAAGGACCTGCAGCTGGGTGTGCCCATGGTTCCGACCACGGACTACATCAACACGATTGCCCCGGAGAACGAGCCCGAATTTCCCGGTGACGAGGAGATCGAACGCAAGTACCGCGCGTGGCTCCGCTGGAACGCCGCGATCATGGTTCATCGCGCGCAGCGTCCTGGCATTGGTGTCGGCGGGCACATCTCCACCTACGCCTCATCCGCGGCACTCTACGAAGTGGGACACAACCACTTCTTCCACGGTCACGACAACCCCGGCGGCGCGGATCAGGTCTTCTATCAGGGGCACGCCTCCCCCGGAATGTATGCCCGCGCCTACCTTGAAGGTCGCATCAACGAAGCTCAGCTCGATGGGTTCCGCCAGGAAAAGTCGAAGGCACCCAACGGGCTCAGCTCCTATCCGCACCCGCACCTCATGCCCGACTTCTGGGAGTTCCCCACCGTCTCGATGGGGCTCGGGCCGCTCAACGCCATCTGGCAGGCCGAGACGAACCGGTATCTCACGAACCGCGGAATCAAGGACGTCTCCGACAGCCACGTGTGGGCGTTCCTCGGCGACGGCGAAATGGATGAGGTGGAAAGCCGGGGTGCCCTGCAGTGGGCGGCGAACCACAACCTCGACAACCTCACCTTCGTCATCAACTGCAACCTGCAGCGGCTCGACGGGCCGGTGCGCGGCAACGGCAAGATCATTCAGGAACTGGAGAGCTTCTTCCGCGGGGCAGGCTGGAATGTCATCAAGGTGATCTGGGGCCGCGAGTGGGACGAACTGCTCGCCAAGGACACCGAAGGTGCGCTCGTCAACCTCATGAACCAGACGCCCGACGGCGACTACCAGACGTACAAGGCGGAGAACGGCGCGTTCGTGCGGGAGCACTTCTTCGGCCGCGATCCGCGAGTCGCCGAAATGGTCAAGGACTACACCGACGATCAGGTGTGGAAACTGAAGCGCGGCGGCCACGACTACCGCAAGGTGTACGCCGCATTCAAATCGGCCACCGACCACAAGGGGCAGCCCACGGTCATTCTGGCGAAAACCATCAAGGGTTACGGTCTCGGCCCGTCGTTCGAGGGCCGAAACGCGACCCACCAGATGAAGAAACTCACGCTCGAGAATCTGAAGGATTTCCGCGACGCCATGCAGATCCCGGTCACCGACGCGGTGCTCGAGGAGAATCCGTACCAGCCGCCGTTCTATCACCCGGGCGAGAACGACCCCGCCATCCAGTACCTGCTGGAGCGCCGACGCGCGCTCGGCGGATTCGTGCCCGAGCGGCGCAGCCGTTACACGCAACTCACTCTTCCGGACGACAGCGCCTACGAGGTTGCGCGCCGCGGATCGGGCAAACAGGAGATCGCCACGACCATGGCGTTCGCGCGCCTGCTCAAGGACCTCCTGAGGTCGAAGGATTTCGGGCACCGCATCGTGCCGATCATCCCGGATGAGGCACGCACGTTCGGAATGGACGCCTACTTCCCCACGGCGAAGATCTATAACCCGAATGGCATGCATTACATGTCGGTCGACCGGGACCAGCTCCTCGCGTACAAGGAAAGCGAGCAGGGCCAGATTCTGCACGTCGGCATCAACGAGGCTGGGGCATTCTCGGCGTTCACCGCCGTGGGAAGCTCCTACTCCACGCACGGCGAACCGCTGATCCCGGTGTACGTGTTCTACTCGATGTTCGGATTCCAGCGCACCGGCGACGGCATGTGGGCCGCGGGCGACCAGATGGCGCGCGGATTCATCATGGGGGCGACGGCGGGCCGCACGACGCTCACCGGTGAGGGCCTCCAGCACGCGGACGGCCACTCCCCGCTTCTGGCATCCACGAACCCGTCCGTGGTGTCGTACGACCCCGCGTACGGGTATGAGCTCGGCCACATCGTGAAGGCAGGACTCGAGCGCATGTATGGCGGGCAGCATCCGCACCCCGACGTCATGTACTACATCACGATCTACAACGAGCCGCTCGTGCAACCCGAGGAACCGGAGGGCCTCGATCTTGAAGGACTGCTCAAAGGCATTTACCTGCTGAGGCGCTCGGATGCCGGCGGACCGAGGGCCCAGCTTCTGGCCTCGGGCGTCGCGGTCCCGTGGATCCTCGAAGCACAGGAACTGCTCGCGCGCGACTGGGGGGTCGCGGCGGACGTGTGGTCGGTGACATCGTGGACGGAGTTGCGGCGCGACGGTCTCGCCGCCGATGAATGGAACTTCCTTCACCCCAATGTGGGCGGTCTGATGCCGTATGTCACGCAAAAGCTGACCGGCGCAGAGGGCCCGTTCATCGCCGTGAGCGATTACATGCACGCGGTGCCGGACCAGATCCGCAAGTACGTTCCGGGAGATTTCGCCACCCTCGGCGCCGACGATTACGGGTTCTCCGACACACGGGCGGCGGCGCGTCGGTTCTTCAAGATCGACGGTCCGTCCGTGGTCGTGCGAACCCTGGAGGCTTTGGCGAGGCAGGGGCGGCTCGATCCGTCGCTCGCCCAGCAGGCGATCGACCGCTACCAGCTTCACGATGTGACGGCGGGCACGACCGGATCCGCTGGCGGCGAGAGCTGAACGACCCG
>CALMSL010000123.1 GCA_937872445.1 uncultured Microbacteriaceae bacterium
AATTTTCGTGCCTCCGCGATGACGTTCGCGACGGCCGAGTTGAGGGCGTCATAGTCGCCAGCAATGCGCCCGGTCACAATCGCGCCACGGCCGGGCCTCAACTCGATGAGCCCTTCATCCCGCAGCAATTGGTAGGCGCGCAGCACCGTGTGCACGTTGATGTCGAGCGAGGCTGCGAGCTCGCGCGCAGACGGAAGCCGTTCGCCGATCGCCAGCGTTCCCGCGATGGCGGATGCCCGCAGGCTGCCGGCAATCTGGTCGAAGATCGCGACGCCGGATGCGGGGTCGATTCGGACTAGCACGACACAATACTATTGTTCTAATTGCACTAGCGCAAGTGCGTCGTAAACGTACTCCACGAGGGTCAATCGGTCGATACCGCCCCTGATCCACGCGGTCCAGGCCGCGAGGATCGCCCCCGCAAGCGCATTCGCGCGAACGTTCAGGGCCAGCGAGTGGCGGTCCTGTGACCACTCGTTCGCGAGCGCACCCCGAATGAGAGCGGTGACGCGAGCAACCCTGGCGAGCCCTGACGCGACGAGTTCGTCCCGGGTGCCCATGGCCTCCGCTTGAGCGACGGCGAGCGGCACCCGTTCGGCTCCGATCTCCGACGCGGTCCGGGTAATTGCGCTGGACACGGGCATCCCCGATGCCAGACATTCGGAAAATCGCTCGATCGCCCGATCGGCATCGATCCAGAGCAGGTCGCTCTTCGATTCGAAGTAATTGAAGAACGTCGCACGGCTCACTCCAGCGCGCTGCGTGATCTGCTCGATCGTCGTCGCGGAGTAGCCCTGTTCGAGGAACAACTCGGCCGCCGCCTCCTCGATGGTGTCGCGGGAGGACGCCTTCGGCCGCCCGGCCGATCCAGGTTCGCGTGACATTCGATTCTCCCACTAGGATCTTTTTCTGTACTCAGTCCAATAATCCTCCCTCTCAGCATGAAGGGTTCCGCGTGAGCGCGACAGATCTCGAACCGGTAGTCGTTCCCCCATCCAACCGCACGGTGGCGAGAAAGGTGGTCATCGCCTCCTTCGTCGGCACCTCGCTCGAGTCCTATGACTTCTACGTATTCGCCTATTTCAGCGCCATTTTCAGCGCTCCGCTGTTCTTCCCGGAGCAGGATCTCGCGGCCGGAACAATCCTGTCGTTCCTCCTGCTGGCCATGTCCTACCTCGTGCGACCACTCGGCGCCATCATCTTCGGCCACCTCGGCGACCGCATCGGCCGCAAACG
>CALMSL010000124.1 GCA_937872445.1 uncultured Microbacteriaceae bacterium
AAAGGCATTTCGAAGCAGCTCATGCCGGTCTACGACAAGCCGATGATCTACTACCCGCTCTCCACGCTCATGCGCGCGGGCATCCGCGAGATTCTGGTGATTACGACTCCGGAAGATCAGGACCAGTTCGTGAGGCTGCTTGGCGATGGCAGCCAGTTGGGTATCGACCTGAGTTATGTCTCGCAGCCCAGCCCGGATGGGCTGGCTCAGGCGTTCATCCTTGGGGAGCAATTTATCGGTGACGAGAAGGTTGCGCTCGTCCTCGGTGACAATATCTTCCACGGTGTCGGGTTGGGGTCCAACCTGCGCAAGAACACGGACATTGACGGAGCCCTGATCTTTGCTCATCAGGTTGCGAATCCGGAAAGCTATGGCGTCGTCGAGTTCGACTCCGAGTTCCGTGCCCTCTCTATCGAAGAAAAGCCAGCGGCACCAAAAAGCCGGTATGCGGTCCCTGGCCTCTACTTCTACGACAATACCGTCGTAGAGGTCGCCAAATCGATCACGCCGAGCGCGCGCGGCGAACTCGAAATCTCAACAGTGAATGAGCGTTTTCTGGATCAGGGAAAACTCCAGGTGCAGGTTCTCGATCGCGGAACGGCATGGCTGGACACCGGCACGATCGAATCAATGATTCAGGCGACGGAATTCGTCAAGGTCGTTGAGCACCGTCAGGGCTACAAAATCGGGTGCGTAGAGGAGATCGCCTGGCGTGCTGGCTGGATCGATGATGCGGAACTCGAAGCTTTGGCGGCATCCTTGCTCAAGAGTGGATACGGGGAGTACCTGCGACGACTGCTAGTGGACCGTCCGTGACGAAGGTACTCATCCTCACGGGAGATCCGATTGGTGCGAAGATGGCCGGCCCGGCTATCCGCTCATGGAACATGGCACTGCAGCTTTCTCAGGAAAACGAGGTGATACTCGTTACGACGACAGTTCTTGAGGAAATCGCAGCACCGTTTGGGCTCCGACGGGTGAAGCCTGGCGAGAATCGGGCATTCGCCGAATTGGAGCGATGGGCTGACGTCATCGTGTTCCAGGGCCATGCCATGAATCAATTCGAAGCGTTGCGACACACGTCGAAGATAGTCGTCGTGGATATCTACGACCCCATGCACCTTGAGATGCTTGAGCAGGGCCGAGAGCTTCCGTTTGCGACGTGGGAGTTGCGGGTGTCGACTGCGACCAGCGTCCTCAATCAACAACTCACCCTTGGCGACTTCTTTTTGTGCTCCTCTGACCGCCAGTGGCTCTTCTACCTCGTCCAGCTCGCCGCGCTTGGAAGGATAAACCCGAAGACTTACCAGAATGATCCTCATATGCGGAGCCTCATCGCCGTGGCGCCCTTCGGGCTAAGCGCAGAGCCGCCCCTCCATCGCAAGCCCGCGTTGCGCGGCGTTGTGCCTGGCATAGGAACTGAGGACAAGGTTCTCATTTGGGGTGGGGGTGTGTACAACTGGTTCGACCCGAAAACGCTTATCTCTGCGGTCGCCGAACTTGTCAGCCGTCGAGACAACGTGCGGTTATTCTTCCTCGGAACGAGGCATCCGGGAGTGGAAGAAATGGGCATCGTTCGAGAGTCGGTTGATCTTGCGCGTGAACTGGGGGTCCTGGACTCCGCGGTGTTCTTCAACGAGGACTGGGTAGATTTTGCCGAGCGTGCGAACTACCTCACCGAAGCGGATGCCGGCGTAAGCACACATCATTCGCACATCGAAACAACATTTTCGTTTCGCACACGCATTTTGGACTACCTGTGGGCGGGCCTTCCGATGGTCGTAACCGAGGGCGATACCTTCGCTGAACTGGTCGAGCATGAGGGATTGGGAATCGTCGTGCCCGCTGGGGACAGCGTAGTTCTCGCTGCGGCACTCGAAAGCATATTGTTTGACGACCAGCTAGTCGCCAGTTTCCGGGCGAACGTGGAAAGGGTGGCCGCAGACTTTCAGTGGGAAATGACACTGAGTAGCGTCGTGAAGTTTGTAAAGAATCCACATCACGCCGCTGATTTCACAGGGTCTCGGAATGATTCTCGCTCACGCCCTTTTGGGGTTCGCAAGCCCCATGGCGTTCGACACGACCTCTCGATGACATGGCATTATTTCA
>CALMSL010000125.1 GCA_937872445.1 uncultured Microbacteriaceae bacterium
TCATGCGCCGACTTCTCACCAGCGGCACGCTTAGCGGCAACCCCCTCGATAAGTCCCTGAATTTCCTTCCTCTTGCTCTCAAACATATCGAGCGCGAAATTGACCAGTTGCCTGTGCTCGAGGCTAGCGTCGTCATTAAGGTCAAGGTAGTCAATCGCGATAATGCCAGCTTGTGACTTCGGATGGACCTCCGCCCCCTTGAATTGGAGATTCGCGAACATCACGTGATCGCAGGGATTCGGGATGAAGTGCGTAGTCTCAAGCGCAGGAATCGGCCAATACTCACCCTTCCGCGTGTTGCATTGATTGCAGCAGTAGAACAAATTTGAGTAGACCGTGGAAAAGCTCGGGAACTTCTTCTTGGGCCTGTAATGGTCCACACCAAAACCTTCGTAGCCCTTCATCGTGTCCGGCGTGCGGCAGTAGACACACTTGCGCTCAAACTCAATCTGCAGAAACGGCTTGTACCGCCGATAATCTGCATACGCACCAGGAGTCTGCGATCGCGCGTGTCGGGCTTTCGGATACGAGAACGGTGTCGTCACAAGCCAAACTCATTCCGTATATTGGTAACGGCTAACGTGACCCTCTCCAGTGATTCCACCACCTCCTGCGCCGCACGTCGCTCACCCTCCGTGACGCGTGGGTCGAGCCTCCGAAGCCGCTCCGTTAACAGGTGAATTCGGGCAACATCTTCAGTCGATGCTTGACCTTCGTACTTGCGCGCCAAGAGGGCTAGTCGTGCCTCGCGCGTGCGCGTTAGCTCGTCGCCGCCGAGACCTCTCGCTGGTGCCTCAATACCTTCGTCTTCGTCACGCGCGGAGCGCTCGAACGCGAAAGCCGTCCCGATCAATTGCGCTCGGAAGGTTTGCATGGCCTCCATTGTGAAGACTGTCTCAAGGCTAGAACTCCCGACGTCCTCAATCAGCTGGGTGCCTCTGTGTACCGGGGTTCGCCGTGGGTGACGTTCGCTGAACGGAGTCGAAATTGCGGATTGTGGAGGCATCCTTCGTCCCCTATTAGTCCGTCAGAGTCCTAGGTGCTGGCGAGCCTTGGCTCCCAGCGACCAACGAAACAAGTCGTGCTCCGCGTCGTGGAGTTTGCGTACGGTCGCCAAAGCCTGGTCGACTGGTACGTCTTCGACAAAGAAGTCGTAGTCCAAGAAGTATTGCGGCCGGCCCGTTTTTGCGTCCATCCCCAAGCCGTGATTGAACAGGAATCCTCCACCACCCTCTGTGGCACCCACCACGCGCTGCCTGTATTCATCCGGATCGCCAAAAAAACCACTTGCGAGCGGCGCAACGAGAGCCTGATTGATCCAGTCTCCGACTTCTCTCACACCACATGGGATCACGTTGATGTAGCGCAGACCAATTCTGGTGAAGAACTCTGCATCGATTACCTTGATCGCTGCACTCAGTACCAAGCCGAGACGGCTCTCGAATTCCTCAAAGGAATCATAGTGCGAGGTCTCGAGAGAGAACGACGCAGCTTTGAGATTCACCGTCCAGCGCTCCTTCCTGGACTTGAACGCATGCGCTCTATTCTGGCCGATTTCGTCCTTGCTGAACTTCACATCAGTGACGGGTTGATAGGTCGGAAACTCCTTACGGACCGCACGCACGAAGTCCGCTGGCGGCCGGTCTGACTCGAGTTCAAACAGGGTCGGGAAGCGAAGCTCGCACACGGCTTGCGAAATGAAGTTACGTGCGAAGTGTCGTCTCTCCACCTTCGGAACGGACAGCGGCCTCTTCTTCAGACCTTCGCCGTTCATGAGGACTTTTCCCGCATTAAACCCCCCAACGCATCAATTGCCGAGCCAGTACAACCCGGCTGCTGCTTAGGCCGAGTGCGCTCCACTATGCCAATCGAAACAAGGCTAGAAGCGACCGACCAAGACAACGACAAGCATCGCGCCCGGACACCAACAAGCCGCATCGACCGTCCCGCCCGGGGATAGCCCCAAAGGGACAGATAGTCTGACACGAACGTAGGCCGTTCTCAATTCGCCGGCAGACGGCGTGGACACTGGACGACTTCTGTGGGGTCACGTTCGCCCGCCCAACTTCATCGTCCTGCTTTTCGCAGACACCATCGGACCGCACAATGCGGCGAACGGAGGTCGGAGGGGTAAGTTCTCCCTGCGTCACCCGGTTTCCGCGTGTCGCCAGCGCCATAATTCATTGTCGCCGGACCCGCCCCCCTAGCGGTCCTCGGGGAGATGCGGCGGAACACACGGATCATTGTCGTGACCGATACACAATCGAGCCCTGCGGTAACCGCCGCCTACACCCCCCTCGACGCACGCACCTTCCAGTCCATCGTCCTAACCCGCGGCCCCTGGGACCCCGGCCACCAACACGCTGGCCCGCCCATCGCGCTGGTCTGCCGCGCCGTCGAGCAAGCCGCCCACGAGCACGGCCTCACCCACATCGCCCGCCTCACCGCCAACCTCCT
>CALMSL010000126.1 GCA_937872445.1 uncultured Microbacteriaceae bacterium
GGGGGGGGGGGGGACGCGGGCCCCCCCGCCCGGGGGGGCCCGACGGGCCCCGCCGGCGGACCGGCCGGCCCCCCGACGGCCGGTCCGGACACCGGCGGCGACGCCGCCCCAGAGACCACCCCTCCGACCGCGCCGGGAGCCGATGCCACCGCTCCCACCGGGCAGTCGGTGGATAACGAAGCGTCCACCACGACCAGCCAGCCCGCGGCCGATGCGAAGCCCGCGGGAAACCGGAGGAGCAACCGCTCATGACCGCCATCTCCAACAGCCTCGTCAAGGCGACGGTCGCCTCGATCATCCAGGCGCGCCAGCGCAGCGGCACCGGCACATCGACCTTCACCGGCGTCGATGTCAGCGGCCTCGAGGGGCAGTGCATCGCCGTCCTCGACGTGAAGTTCGAGTCCGGCACGCCGACGCTGGACGTCAAGCTGCAGGAGTCCGACACGCTGGGCGGCACCTACACCGACATCGTCGGCGGTGCCTTCACGCAGGTCGGCGCCGCGGACAGCTTCCAGGTCCTCAAGCTCGACATCGCAAACACGAAGAAGTACGTCCGCGGTTCCGCGACGGCAGGCGGCACCTCGCCGGTGTACGCCTACAACGTGACCCTCACCGGCATGCCGAAGTACGCCTGAGTCATGCCGCCCCTCGGTGACGACTACATCCCCGGCCAGCTCGAGTACCTGGGCGAGCCGGTCACGCTCGGGGCGACGACGGTGAAGGGAATCGTCGACCGCTCCGGCGTGGAGCTGTACCGCGGGGACGAGGATGAGCCGGAGCTGATCGGCCGGCTCATCACCGTCACCGTCCTGACCGGGTCCCTGCCGGGGCTCGCGGTCGGGGCCACGATCACCCTGGGCGCGACCGCGTACCGGGTCCGGAAGTACCGGGAGGCCGAGGTCGATGGGGCCCTCACCGAGATCCAGTGCGTGGTGCGCGCGTGAGCACGGTCCTCGAGCAGATCGCGGCCGACGCGCTGGCGCGGCTGAACGGGGCCGGGAAGCCGGCCGGCGTGCCCGCGGCCGCGTACCACGACGGCTACGTCCCGGACGTCTCGCAGCTGCCGCTGCGCCAGCTCGACTGGGGCCCGGACCAGCTCAAGCAGGGGACCAGCCCGGCCTCGCCGCTCTCGCGCCACGAACTGCGCCTGACCGTCGTGGACTGGGTCACCAGCGTCGAGACGCCGACGCCGCTCACGCCGAAGCAGGTCGCCGAGCCGATGCGCGCCTGGAGCGTCAAGGCGCTCGTGCAGCAGCGGCTCGCCGGCATCGCCTTCGACGTGCTCGAGCTGGGCACCGTCTGGGTGTCCGCGCAGGCGGACGTCCCGGTGGTCCGCGTCGAGCACCACTTCACCGTCTCGTACACCACGAAGTCGCAGGACCTCGAACTCCGGGCCTGACCCGGCAGGGGCGAAGCACCGGACCATGACGGGCGATCCGAGCCCGGGGAGGCAGCAAGATGTCGTACCAGTCCAATGGCAACCAGGTCCTGCTCGGGCGGGGGAAGGTGTTCTTCAACCGGCTCTCGAGCGCCGGCGCGGCCACCGGCTACAAGTTCCTCGGCGAGGTCTCCAAGCTCGAGCTCAGCACGCAGGACGACATCCTCGAGATGCGCGACCACACCGTGAACTCGACGCCCGTGCTCAAGAAGGTGAACAAGCAGCGCGACGCCAAGGTCTCGCTGACCTTCCACGAGATGGACAAGGAGAACGTGGCCATGGCGCTCATGGGCTCGGTCTCGGCGTTCATCCAGACCTCCGGCAGCGTGACCGCCGAGGCGCTGACGACAAGCGTCGTGAAGGGCCACAGCTACAAGACCGTTGCGCGCCAGATCTCCTCCGTCGTGGTGAAGAAGGGCGCCAGCACGCTCGTGCTCGGCACCGACTACGACATCGCCGACGCGGCCACCGGCCTCATCCACATCCGCGAGGGCTCGGTCACCGTATCCGACGGCGACTCGCTGACGGTCGACTACACGAAGGCCGCGATCGCCTCGCCCGGGCTCGCCCGCGTCGTGGGCGGCAACTCCTCGTTCATCGAGGGCGCGCTGCTGTTCATCGGCGACCCGGCGACCGGTCCCTCGGCCGACGTCGAGATCTGGAAGGCCTCCATCTCGCCCTCCGGCGTGCTGGGGCTCATCCAGGACGACTTCGCCGGCGTCGACCTCGAGGCCACGATCCTCAGCGACCCGGTGAACCACCCGACCGAGCCGCTCTACGTCGTGCAGTACAAGAGCTGACCGGCATGACGAAGCCGGACGCTGCGCCCGAGAGACACACCCTCGGCGGACGCCACTTCCGCTCCGCCACCGACACCACGCTGCGGCAGGACCAGTACTGCTTCGGCCTCATCCACGAGCTGGGGCTCCAGGCGGTCTCGCTGCAGGCGGGCGAGGCCGCGGAGTCCTTCGCACGTCGCCTGCTCGGTACCTGCCTGTCGAGCGAGAAGGTGTTCCACCTTTTGGGCGGGCTCATCGTCCCCGAGGAGACCGGTTCCGAGGGCTGGTCGCCCACGGTGGCCGCGGAGACCGCCCATTTCCTCATGTCCCTCAGGAGCGAGGAGGACAAGGCCCGCATCCACGGTCTCGTCGCCTCGATGCTCGCGGATTTCTTCGTGGCCGGGATCAGCTCGCTCGTCGATTCCTCCGGATCTTCGACGCCAGCGGATTCCGGCGAAGCAAGCCCGGCGCCGGTCGCGAGTACGCCCGGGACGAGCGATTCGGTGATTGGGAGGGACCTGTCCGGTTTCTCACCGGAGGCGACCACGGTCTTGCGGAGCAATGGCGGGACCGACGGTTGACCGACCTGTATGTGTGCTGCCTCGCGCGCCTGCGTGAGCAGGCGCGCGATGAGCACCGGTTCGAGCTCCTTCTATACACGATCGTAGCGCCGCACCGCCGCCGCGCCGCGAAGCCACCGAAGCGCCCCGAGATCATGGAGGACCGGTTCGATGCCCAGTCCTGATGTCCGCGTACGGCTCTCCGCCGAAGGCACCGCCGAAGTAGTCGCGGCGCTCAGGAAGGTGCAGAGCGAGGCGGTCAAGGCCTCGAGCAGCACCGGCGCGGCCGCGACGAAGGGCGCGGACGGCATCGGGTCGCTGGTGGGCGCGCTCGGCGGCCTCAAGGGGATCCTCGGCGCCGCCGGCATCGTACTCGGGGTGCGCGAAGTCGTGAACGGAATCCGCGAGCTTGCGGTCCAGAGCATCGAGACGGCGAGTCGGCTCGGGGACATGGCGGAGTCCGTCGGCATCTCTGCGAGCAGCCTCTCAGTGCTCGCGGCCGAGGGAGCCACTTCTGGACTTGCACTCGAGCAGGTGGGGACCGTGCTCGCCAAGACCGCGAGCCTGACAACGGACTTCGCGAACGGCTCCGCGGGTGCCGCGTTGGTATTCAAGAAGCTCGGCGTCAGCCTCAAGGACCTGAAGGGAAAGGACGCCGCGCAGCAGTTCGAGATCTTCGCACGGGCCGTTAGCAAGCTGAAGGACTCGTCCGAGAAGACCGCGCTCGTCGTCGACGCTCTCGGGAACAAGCTGGGCGCGAAGGCTATCCCGTTCCTCAACCAGTTCGGAGAGAAGGGGCTGAGAGTAGCCCGCGAGGAGGCGGAGCGCCTCGGATTCATTCTCAGCGACCAGGTTGTGGCGAACGTGAAGAGGCTGGGCGACACCGCCGAGCGAAATCAGAGTCAGATTGTGGCGCTCGGGAGTGCGTTCCTTTCAGGGGCCGCGGCTCCGATCGTTGATGGGCTCGAACAGATCCAGGAAGCGCTCGGAACGACGAAGACTTTCTGGGATGGCCTCGGGCTGGTAATCGGATATGTGGTGCGTGGCCTGATCCTGCTCGGCGTCGCACTGGTACCAATTCAAAACCTATTCGAGGGGCTGGGGACCATCATCGGAAATGCCGCCATCCAACTCGACTCCTTCTTTCGTCAGGCAAGCCTGAGATCACGCGGGAGGCTTGCCGAAGCAGAGTCACAGGCGAAGTTGGTGGAGGAAGTGGTCAGGCGAAATCTCGACGCGGCTGCGAAGCGCGCTCAGGAGCGAATGGAGCTGGCGGGCCGGGCCATAAAGGGGATTTTCACCGGCGTCACAGACAACGCCGGTGCCAACGGGGGAGGTGGCAGCTCCGTTGACCCCGAAGAACTGAGGCGGCGACGGCGCGAATTGCAGGCGGCGCAGATTAGCCAGGACAAGGCATTCTCTGATGCTCGATTCAGCTTGGCCCAGGAAGCTGACCGCCGCGAATACCAGCGCGGGCTGTTGAACCTCAGCGAGTACTACGACAGGCGCCGCCGCCTCGTGGCCGAGGCGCTCAAGGCTGAACTTGCGTTCATTGATGGACAGCGCGCACTGGACATTGCCAAGGCAAGTAGTTCTGATGAGCGTGCTCAGATCAATCGGCGTGCAGCGAACCAACGGGACATCGCGAAGCGAACCGCCGAGGGTCGAACTGACGACCTCGAAACGCAACGCGAGACTGCAAGGCTCAACCTGTCCCGAAACCTGTTGAACACTCGGAGGGAATCGCTCGCCGTCATTGATCGTGAGCGTTCAATTCAGGATGACCTACTGAGGCTGGAGGTGGCTCAGAAGCAGGCTGAACTCGAGTCGCAGGGCATTGGAGGCGATCGACTCAACACGCTCCTCGCCGAGTTCTCGACGAGCTTGGAATTGAAAAAGAGTTTCGACAATGCGGTGCAGGACTCGGACCGCGCGCTAACCGATCTCCAGGCGCGACGGTCGGAAGTCCAAGGAAGGATTCAGCAGGGGCTTGTCGGCGAGATTTCCGGTAGTCGCCAATTGCTCGAGATCGATCGCGAGCGATTGCCTCATCTCCGCGAGCTCGCTTCCGCGCTTCAGGCTGCTGCCAACGAGACTGGCAACCCGGAATTCATCGATAAGGCGCAGGAGTTCGCCCTCAAGATTGACGCCATCGGGTACTCCATCCGGACCGCGACGGATGCGCTCGCAACCTTCCGCGCTGACTTCGAGAACGCATTCCAGTCCGGACTCTCGACGTTCCTCGGGGATGCCATCAATCAGGTGTACAGCCTCGAGGATGCCTTCCGCTCGCTCGCCCGCTCGATCATTGCGGACATCCAGCGGATCTCCGCGCAGAAACTGTCTGGCGCGATTACCCAGTTGCTGTTCGGAGGCGGGTTCGGGCTGACGAAATCCCAGAAGGACCTCATCGCGATCACGAGCGGCATCCATTTCGCGACGGGTGGCTACGTGTCGGGTCCCGGCACCGGAACCAGCGATTCGATCCCGGCGAGTCTTTCACATGGGGAGTTCGTCGTCCGCGCCGCGGTCGTCGACCAGCCTGGCGTGCGCGAGGCGCTCACCAACCTCAATTTCGGTCATCGCTACGACCTCACGCCGCCCAGCTTCGCGCCAATCGCCTTCGACCACGGCGACTTCGCCGAGTCTGGCGGGACACTGACCGTCAATCTCGGCGAGGGCCTCAAGGCCGGGGATGTGGAGTCGAAGGGCCGGCTGAGGATCCTCGTGAAGGAAATCAGCGACAACAGACGCCTGTTCCGGCGAATCCTCGGGGGCGGCTGACCATGTACGAAATCGGCAGCGCCTCCGACTACCTCGACCTGCTCGAGAAGCTGAACACGTTCCTCACCACGAACGGCAGCGCGTACGGCCTGACATATGCCGGCACCGGCACCGGGACGCTCACGGCCTACCGGGGCGGCGCCAGCTCGGTCGCCGAGACCTTCACGATCACGGCCACCAGCTCCACCAACTTCACCGTGGTCGGCTCGGTCTCCGGCAGCATCGGCCCGGCGACCGTCGGGACGCCGTTCTCTCACGCGAAGATCGCCTTCACGCTGACCGCGGGGGGCACCGCGTTCGTCTCCGGCGATGTGTTCACGCTCACGACCGCGCCCAAGTGGACGAACATGCGCCGCGCGCGTGGGTGCACGGTCACCGCGAGCTCCGGCACCACCGGGCAGTATGCCGCCGAGAACGTCATCCAAGGCCTCGAGGTCTGGGACAACAATCGCTACTGGGACTCCGGCGTCGCGGCGCCCCAGACGCTCGAATGCACCTACCTCGATGCACAGACGATCGTCGAGTACGCGATCATGGGCAACAGCTCCTTCGCGCCGAAGACCTGGACGCTCGAGTACTGGAATGGGTCCACGTGGGTCACCGCGGACACTCGAACGAACATCACCAGCTGGCCCAGCACGGCCGACTGGCTCACGTTCACCGTCGCAGCGCCCGCGTCGAGCACGCGCTGGCGGCTGAACATCACAGCCGGGATGTCGGGGAGCCGGATCTACATCCACCAGATCGAGATGCGGATCACCGCCGGTGGCTACAACGTGGCATTCGGCCAGTACGTGTGGAAGGCCCCGGGGAATGACGGCACGTCCGAGATCTACGTCGGGGCGCACCACTTCCGGCGCGTCGACGCGGACTACTTCAACTGGGAGTTGGCCGGCTTCGATGGGTACAACGCGGCGTCCGAATGGTATGCACAGCCGAACCGACAGAGCGGCCTGTACCTGCCATTGGTCAACTCCTCCATCCCGTACTGGTTCATCTGCAACGGACGGCGCGTCATCGTCATCGCCAAGGTGGGCTCGCAGTACGAGACCGCCTACATGGGGCTGATCGACCCGTACTTCACGCCCGGGCAACTGCCATACCCGCTGGCGCTTGGCGGCAGCCTCGCCTTCACTTCGCCGCCGCTGTGGAACTCGACGACCTGGAAGTACACGAACGCCTCCAACAATCACCGGGCGCCCACACACTCGGATCCGGGATCCGCATTCGGCAGCGGCGGCAGCGTCCTCGTCTCCCATCTGAGGCTCCGGAAATCCGACGGGTCCTGGGCTGGGTTCTTCGCGAGCCGCAACGACGATTTCCTGAACGCGCCTTCCGACGAACACTGGATCTGGCCGTACGAAGGCGACTTCAACCTGCTGGATACCGACCTGGACGGCGGCACCGCACGGTTCCCGGTGGTCCTCATGCACAACGCCCCGAACGTGTATGGCCAGCTCGACGGCATCTCGGCCATCTCGGGGCAGGGCCTCACGGCCGAGAGCCTGCTCACGACCGGTCCGGTCAGCCACCTCGTGGTGCTGAACATCAACCGCACCGACCGCAACGACTTCCTCGCCGTGGGGCTCGACTGACATGGCCGCCTCCTACTCGACCGGTACCGCCAGCGGGCCCACCGACCTGCTCCAGAAACTCGTCACCTGGCTCGTCGCGCAGGGCTGGACTCAGGATGCCAGCGCCTCGGACGGCACCGGCTGGCGGGCGCACCTGCACAAGTCAGGCCTCTACGTGAACCTGCGCTCGGCCGTGAACGAGGGCATCTGGAACTACAACAACTTCAACGGCTACGGCATCGGGCTCTACCTGGGCGACGGATACTCGGGCGCCTCGAACTGGCGCTCGCAGTCCGGCGGGCCGCTGTTCACCGGCACCTCGAACACCGTCGGCGCCGGCATGCTGCTCAACTCGGGTGCGGTCACCGCCTACCACTTCTTCGACAACGGCTCGGACCACATCGTCGTGGTGGTCGAGAAGTCGCCCGGCATCTTCTGCCACATGGGCTGGGGGCCGAGCCTCGTGCGGACCGGTTACGCGACCGACTTCCCGTATTTCTGGGGCTCGGCGAGCTCGTACTACACGACCTCGCAGTACGTCTCGCAGCCGGGCGACCTGGTGACGAGTCATGTGCCCACTTCGCCGCTCTATGTGTCGCCGAACATGCACTCGACCTGCTACTTCAAGGTCGACGCGACGACGTTCAGCGGCCGCTGGGTCTCCATGACCAACACGACGTCACCGTCGACCACCCAGAGCGGCTACACCGGCAAGCAGGGGCGCTGCTCGGCCGACATGAGCGGCCAGTTCCCGCGTGGCGAGTACCCGGGGTGGTGGAACGCCATCGGGCGCTCCTGGCAGTCCGCATACGCCGGGGCGCTCCTGCTGCCGCTCCACCTGTTCGTCAACACCGCGTCCGGCCGCTGGGCACCGGTCGTCTACCCGCCGACTGTCTTCTACACGGTCGCCGTCGGCCATGGGTACTCCGCCGGGCAGGTGCAGGCGATCGGCGGCGTGAACTACATGCTCTTCCCGAACTTCGCAGTCCTGAAGGCGGCATGACATGCCCGACAGCCCCCTCGCCGCCGCACCCCTGGTGTTCTACGGCGGCATGTCCGCCTCGCTCTCGGGAGCCGCGCTGCCGGCGCCCACCAGTCCGGCGTGGCGCGTTCTCGATGGGGCCGTGGCGGGCGCGCGCACGCTCGTCGCTCCGACGCCGGCGGCGGTGACCCGGCCGGGCCCGGCCGCACCCGCGCACGGGCTCGTCTGGTTCGACCGGATCCACGTGGTGCCCCGCACCGCCGACCTCGCATTCGTCCTGAGCGAGCAGACGCTGGGTGTCGAGGTCTGGAACGCCTTCATGTCGCGCGCGAGGACCCTGTCCTCCGTCGGCGTCTCCGGAGCCGCCGGCATCACCGTCGACGGCCCGCCCGCCACCCCGGCCGACGTCCCGGCCTCGCGCTCGACCATCTACACGGTCCGTGTGGCCCCCGACGGCGCCGCCACGATCGAGGACGTGGTCACCTGGTACTTCACCGGCGTCGACCCGGCCGGGACCGACCTCACGCTCGTCGGCGTGCGCCTGCAGCCATTCCCGTTCCCGCCCGACATGGGGCAGGGGATCCGCGAGGCGATCGTCTACCTGACGGACGTGATCGAGGCTTACGACACCAGCGAGCAACGGGTGCAGCTGCGCGCCCACGCCCGCGGCGGGATGGAGTACGTCCCCGTGTTCACCGATCCGCGCGATGCCCAGTACGCGAACGCCCTGCTGCAGGGAGCGCAGGCGCTCGCGCTCGGGGTGCCGCTCTGGCAGTACGCCGAGCGACTCACGGCCGCCGCCGGCGTCGGAGCCACGACGCTCGCGCTCGACACCACGGACGTCCCCTGGGCGGCCGGTGACACTGTTTTCCTCTCGACCGACCCCTACACGTGGGAGGCCCTGACGGTCGACAGCGTGGGGGCGGGCAGCATCGCGCTCGCCTCGCCGACCACCAAGGCCTGGGCCGCCGGCGCGACGCAGGCGACCATCCTCAAGGTCGGCCGCCTCGGGACCAGCCAGCCCTTCGATTGGCACTCGCTGCAGTACGGCGCCGCCAGGGTCTCGTTCTCCTTGGAGACCGCCGCGTGACCTACCTCGGCCTCGACGTGCTCGACCAGGCGGCGCACAACCGCCGCGGCGTCTTCCAGGACGACTCGCAGCGCGCGTTCGATCTGCTCGACACCGGCACCGGAACCCGCTCGAGCGACGCGCGCGGGAGCGCTCCGACCCCCGTGCGCCCGTTCCTGTGGACCTGCGTCGGCCGCTCGGCCGTCGCGGCGCTGCGTGCGTTCGTGCACGCGCGCCGCGGCCGCGCAGTGCCCTTCTGGGTGCCCACGTACCAGCGGGACCTGACGCTCGCCACCGACCTGGTGAGCGGCGCCTCGACGGCCACGGTCCTCTGGGTGGGCTACACCCAGCACCTGTTCCCAAACACCGGGCGCCGGCACCTGGCGTTCATCCAGCCGGGCGGGACGATGCTGCTGCGCAAGGTGACCGGCGCAACCGACCCGGGGACCGCCACGACCGAGGACCTCGCGCTGGATTCCGCCGTGAGCCCTACCCAGCCGGCCGCCACGACCATCCTGAGCTTCCTGCGCCTGTGCCGCCTCGAGAGCGACGAGGTCGTGCTCGAGTGGGGCTCGCGCGGCACCTGCGAAGCCACTCTGCATCTGCACGACCTCGGCATGGAGGCCCCGGCATGACCTACGACGCCCGCGAGAGGAGCCGCAACGACGGCCAGCCCGTGGAGTGCTACCGCTTCGCGCGGGGCGACCGCCTCTGGCTCCTCACGACGGCCGACCAGCCGGTGACCCTGCCCACCGGCACCTACCAGCCCGACGTGCTGGTCCGCGGCGAGCTGCGCCACAACCAGGAGGACGGCTCCGGGTCGCTCGAGATCACGGTCCCGCGGGGCAGCTCGGTCGCCGGGCCGTTCATCCTGTTCGTGCCGAGCACCCGCATCAGCCTGACCGTCTACCGCGCCCACCGGGGCGAGGAGTCGGCGGCCGAGGTGAAGTTCGTGGGGACGGTCAGCTCCGTCGTCTTCGACGGCTCGAGCGCCAAGGTGCGCTGCGCGCCCCTGCAGGCCGCCTTCACGCGCACGGTGCCGCGGCAGACGTTCCACGCGGCCTGCGCCTGGGCCCTGTACGGCCCCGGGTGCGGCGTGGACTCCGGCGCGTTCCGCGACAGCGTGACGCTCGCCACCGTCTCGGGGATCACGCTGACCTCGTCCGACTTCGCGCTGCGCGCGAGCGGCTGGTACACGAACGGCTGGCTCCAGGGCGCGGGCGGGGAGATCCGCTTCATCGTCGACCACGTGGGCAGCACGGTGACGCTCATGAGCGCGCTGGCGGGGCTCGCGTCCGGGCAGGTCGTGCAGGCGTTCGCCGGCTGCGCGCGTACCGAGGCCGTGTGCGCCTCGAAGTTCTCGAACCTCGACAACTTCCT
>CALMSL010000127.1 GCA_937872445.1 uncultured Microbacteriaceae bacterium
TAGTAGTCGGCGAATCCGAGGGCTATGGCGTCCGCCCCGGATCCCATCCGGCCGGTCATCGCCAGGTGCGTGCCGAGTTCGCCCGGCGCGCGGGACAGCAGCCAGGGACCGCCGACATCCGGAGAGAACCCGATGCCGACCTCAGGCATCCCGAATCGGGTGCGTTCCGTGACGATTCGCGCGTTCGCGTGCGCGGAGACGCCGATGCCGCCGCCGAGCACGACGCCATCCATGAACGCCACATACGGTTTCGGATAGCGGGCGATGCGGGCGTTGAGCAGGTACTCGTCGCGCCAGAACAGTCGAGTGCCATCGCCGCCGGCGAGCGCATCGTGGTACATGCCGACGATGTCCCCTCCCGCGCACAACCCGCGCTCCCCCGCGCCGGTGAGGAGGACGGTCTTGATGCTGTCGTCGTGCTCCCACTCGTCGAGTGCCGCCGCGATGCGCAGGATCATGCTGCGGGTGATCGCGTTCATGGCGTGCGGCCGGTTGAGCACAAGCGAGCCGACCGCGCCGCGGCGCTCCACGAGGACTTCATCGTCCGAGTGCTGCATGTGTTCCTCCGGCTGCTTCGACTTCTGTTGCCTTCGTGCTCAACGACCCAGAAGACTCCGGCCCACGATGAGTTGCATGATCTCGTTCGTGCCTTCGAGGATCTGGTGAACCCGAAGGTCGCGCACGATGCGCTCCAGGCCGTACTCCGTGAGATAACCGTATCCCCCGTGCAACTGGATAGCACTGTTGGCGACCGCGAACCCGGCGTCCGTCGCGACACGTTTGGCCATGGCGCACAAGCGCACCTTGTCCGCGTCTCCGCTGTCGAGGGCCGCGGCCGCGCGGGAGAGCAGGGTGCGTGCGGATTCGAGTTGCGTGTCCATGTCGGCGAGCGTGAACAGGATGGACTGGTGTTCAGCGAGCGGTTTTCCGAACGTTTCCCTGCTTTGCACGTACTCGACGGTCTTGTCGAGTGCTGACTTTCCTCCGCCGAGCGAGCACGCGCCGATGTTGAGCCGGCCGCCGTTCAGGCCGTTCATGGCGATGCCGAAGCCGTCGCCTTCCTCGGCGAGCCGATTCGCGATCGGAACGCGAACGTCCTCGAAGATCACGGCGCGGGTCGGCTGAGCGTTCCAGCCCATTTTTTTCTCGAGCGGGCCGAACGAGAGCCCCGGCGTGCCGTCGGGGACGAGGATCGCGCTCACTCCCTTGCTGCCGGTGTCCGCAGTGCGTGCCATGACGACGTAGATCGCGGAAGCGCCAGCTCCCGAAATGAACTGTTTCGTGCCGTTGATGACGTAGTCGTCGCCGTCCCTCACGGCACGGGTGGACAGCGCGGCGGCATCCGACCCTGCGCCCGGCTCGGTGAGGCAGTAGCTGCCGAGGTGCTCCATGGTGGCGAGTTTCGGAATCCACTCTTCGCGCTGGGCGTCGGAGCCGTAGGTGTCGATCATCCACACGACCATGTTGTGGATGGAAATGTAGGCGGCGATCGTGGTGTCGCCCTTGGCCAGTTCCTCGAAAATCAGCCCCGCACCCGCACGGGAGAGGCCCGAACCGCCGAATTCTTCGCGCGAGTACATGGCCCCCATGCCGAGTTCGCCGGCCTGGCGGAGGACGTCCACGGGGAAGTGGTGCTTCTCGTCCCACTCCGCCGCGTGCGGCGCGAGCGAATCAGAAGCGAAGCTGCGGACCATGTCGACGAGATCCTGCTGGTCGGCGCTGATGGGGTAAATGGTGAACCTCCGACAATTTAGTTGGACATCCAACTATATCGTTGTGGCCCGTCCTCCAACAGAATGTCGCGTCGGCCCGATCAGTGGTGGAATAGTAGGCATGATGAAGATCGCAGTGCTCGTAAAGGAAGTGCCAGACACCTGGAGCGACCGAAAAATCGATGAAGCGACGAAACGCGTCGACCGCGATGGGGACGTCGTCATCGACGAAATCAACGAGAAAGCGGTTGAGGCCGCGCTCCTCGTGAAGGAGGCGAACGACGGCGAAGTCACCGCCATCACGATGGGCCCCAAGAATGCGCTGGATGCTGTGCGCAAAGCGCTCGCGATGGGCGCGGATGCCGGCATCCACATCGTCGATGACGCGCTCGGCGGATCGGATGCGATCCAGACCTCCGCCGCGCTCGCCGCGGCCCTCGGCTCCCGCGAATTCGACCTCATCATCGCCGGCAACGAGTCCACGGATGGGCGCACGGCCGCAATCCCGGCAATGCTGGCCGAACGCCTCGGCCTCGCGCAGGCCACATTCCTGCGCACGCTGAGCGTCAAGGACGGCACGGTGTCGGGCGAACGGATGGTCGACGACGGCCACGTCGAGGTCAGCGCGGCGCTTCCCGCGCTCGTGTCGGTGACCGAGCAGATCGCTGAAGCGCGGTTCCCAAACTTCAAGGGCATCATGGCCGCGAAGAAGAAACCCGTCGAAACGCTCACGATTGCTGATCTGGGAATCGACGCGGCGGATGCCGGCGGAGAGAACTCCTGGTCGGTGGTCGACACGGTCACGGCGAAACCGCCGCGCGAAGGCGGCACCATCATCAAGGACGACGGCACCGCCGGCCAACAACTTGCCGACTACCTCGCCTCGGCGAAACTGATTTAAGGGAGCCTCGAATGCCACAGGTACTCGCACTCATCGAACTGGTCGACGGCAAACCTTCCGACTCCGCAGGCGAATTGCTCGCGGCGGCCGCCGTGCTCGGCGAACCCGCCGCCGTGGTGGTCACGGAGGGCTCTGCCGGCGATGTCGTGAAGGAGCTGGGCAAGCTTGGCGCGGCGACCGTGTACGCAGCTTCGGTCACGGGCGCGGATTCGCTCCTCGTGACACCTCACGTGGCCGCGCTCGAGGCTGCGGCCGCGGCAGCCAAGCCTGCCGCCGTGATCGTCGGCTCCACTCCGGATTCCCGTGAGGCCGGCGCGCGCCTCGCCGTGCGGATCGGCGGTGCCTACCAAAGCGATGTCACCGGCCTCACCGCGAAAGCGGTCGTCACGCAGTCCGCGTTCGGCGGCGCGTACATCGTCACCGCGAGCGCGGCGAAGGGCGTCCCGGTGATTTCGCTCCGCTCGAACTCGATCGACGGGTCCGCCGCTGCGGCATCCGGCACGCTCGT
>CALMSL010000128.1 GCA_937872445.1 uncultured Microbacteriaceae bacterium
AAGTTCGGTCTTGTCAAACAGCTCATAGAGCTTACAGGCCTGATAGATGCTGCCCGAAACAAGCATGGCATTGCCCCGACCGCTCTGCAGGCGGTCTTTGGTTGCCATGTCCTGAAGGATGTCGGCGACAATCATCTCCAGGCGCGACTGGCTGGAAAGCACCTTCTGCATGGTGCCCCAGCGTTTCTTCAGCTCGGCTTTGGTTAGGTCCGTCATGCCTTTGGTTTTGGCTTCAAACCATTTATCAACCTGGTCGTGGCTGGTCAGTTCCTGATCAATATTTCGCGCCTCATAGCGCAGGTCGAGTACGACACCGTCCTCGACAGCTTCGTCGAACTTGTAGGTGTGGATGAAGCTACCGAACGTCTCAATGCTTGTGGTTTTATCGGCCTTCAGTAGTGGCGTTCCAGTGAAACCGATGAACATGGCTCCTGGAAGAAGCTTCTTCATTGCCGTGTGCATCTTGCCCGACTGGGTGCGATGCGCCTCATCGACAAAGACGAAGAAGTTGCCCTTCGCGCTGAACCCGGCAGGGATTTTGGAGTTCATTTCAGCGAGGAATGAGTCTTGCGCCTCGTCGCGCTCTCGATCATCATCACCACGGAATTTATGCACAAGAGAAGCGATCAATTGCGGCTTGTGATTGTTAAGTGCGGTGATTAGATCCGCACCGCTGGTCGTACGATAGATCTGCTCGTTGACGCCGCCGAACACCTTCTCGATTTGCTCA
The DNA here is from genome assembly GCA_937872445.1 of uncultured Microbacteriaceae bacterium. Taxonomy (GTDB): domain Bacteria; phylum Actinomycetota; class Actinomycetes; order Actinomycetales; family Microbacteriaceae; genus Terrimesophilobacter. The sequence continues at coordinate 731 of CALMSL010000128.1, forward strand.
TCAAGCTCGGTGCGGTCAGTAATAATCAGTACACGCGCTTCCGGCTGGTGTTCCTTGATCCATTTCGCTAACCACACCATCGTCAGACTCTTGCCCGAGCCTTGCGTGTGCCAGATGATTCCGCCGTCACGCTTGGCGACGCGTGCTTGGCTCGCCCTCACACCAAAGTATTGGTTGTGCCGGGCGGTTTTCTTGACACCGGCATCGAACACAATGAAGTCATGGATCAGCTCGAGGAACCGATCCTTCGCACACATCTGCATTAGGCCACGATCCAGCGGCTCCTCTACCTCAGAGGGCTCTTTCCACTCCAACCAATACTTTTCCGGCGTCTCGATCACGCCATAGCGAAGACCCTCGACGTCATTGCCCGCGAAGAGAAGTTGGACCGTTGTGAAGAACGGACGGATAAAGTCTTTCTTCTGATTGCCTATATTCTGACGAACACCCTCCGAGACTCCCACTTTTGAACGCTTGAGTTCGATGACTCCAAGTGCAATGCCATTGACGTACAGCACAACATCGGGGCGTTTGGTGTGCTCACCCCTGATTGAGACCTCTTCGGCAACCACGAAGTGGTTGGCTTTCGGGTTCGACCAGTCCACGAGCCAGACAGTTTCGAATTGCTCGCCGATTCCACGCTTCACCTTGGCCCCGTAGCGGAGCAGGTTGTAGACCTCGTGGTTGGCTTCGTAAAGCGTGCGGCCACCACCTAGGGATGCTGCCTTTTTGAGTTCAGTTATTGCCTTGTCGGCAAGTGCGGAATCGTATCCACGAGCATGAAGATTCTGTGTCAATAGTTCAACTTCGACATGTGAGTTGTCGTCTCGATACTCCCAGCTACCCACATAGTCGTAGCCAAGCTGGTCTCGTAAAAGCGCCACAACTCGATCCTGAGTCTTGCGCTCGATCTGGCCCACTACACTCATACATCAACTCCAATTGGACGAAGTTGGCGACCTTCACCTAATAGCGTCTGAGTGACTCCCTCTGCGATCTGGCGCCTCTTGTTCTCGAGACGTCCGAGTTCTAGATAAGCATCCTCTGCATCTCGGAGCTGCTGTGCAATTCGCTTCTGATCCTTCAAGGGCGGCAAATTAATTTCGAGTTCTTTGAACTTCGTCTTTGCTATGTTGTAGCGAATCGCACCTTGTGCAAGGGATGACACTAAAGCTCTGCCAACCTCGGATCGGAAGTAATACGCGAGGTACGTAGGGTCCGCAGGCGCATCACGCCTCAGCCTGAATCCAAAACAAAAGCTATTCAGGAACGTGGCTGGTGCGGGGTCAAAGTCAACTACCGCAGCAAGTGCAATCTCATTTGCAGTCTCGGAGGACCCGTTAAATAAAAGATCACCTCGCCGCACTTCGTTCTGTCGCTCACCTGCGCGTAACTCCACTTGCTCAAGCGAAACACCTCGTAGTCGAGGGCTGGAAATTACTTCAACAAACGTCACAAATCGGCCGCGACCTTGCCCAAAATCGGCTTTAGTCTTGCCAGTTAGCCCACCATAGGTATTTCCGAGATCTCCGACTTTGATTCGATTACTTGCTTCCGGAACCTCAAGGGCCATCATGTGCCGCGATACCTCGTCACCGATGGTTAATACCCGTGCTTGGATCTCGTTCAACGTCGAGCCGTATCGCTCCCCGAGTTCAGACACTCTCGAGATCATTCGCTGAATCAACCCAATCACAACCTGCCGTATGCGGCTCTTGACCGTGTTGCCCCATTTGTCGTCGATGACTAACTGCTGAACGTCCGCAGCCGTAAGCTCGCCATATTTGGCAAGAATCTGCTCGTCAAGTCCGGTTGCCGCGTCCTTCGCAGCTTTCCTCGCGGCTGCCTCCGCTTCGTAGAGGCGAGTCAGAACTCCCAGTGCCTTTGACTCTTGGCTTGATGAATCTTCACGCTTAACCGCTCGCAACCGTGCATTAACAAGAGCCTTAGAGATCTTGTCTTCAACCATGGCATCGGCTAGCAAACTATCGTCGCCCGAGTTCTCTTCAATGAACTCATCTATCGATTGCATTGCTATCTCGGCAGCCGCGCCGAGTTCCGCAACTTGAGCAGCTTCATTTGAAAAGTATCTATCCACAATGAGCTGCGGCGGCACTAGATCCATTTTGTACTTACGCGCACGTCGCCCAGACCCGATAGCGAGATCTGGAGTCTCGGAGAGTTTTTGATCCCTGTCGTCGATGGTCTTCCTCGGTTGGGCCGCACCCAGCCACCCTTCTCCCATAACTAGGGCCACGTCATCATGCATAGTGCTGTGCCAATAGCTCATAATTTGCTCATAAACTGCATACTCATCGACTAAAGGCCGCAGTCGAAATGAGTCGAGCAGGCTTTCTGATAACGAGCCAATCAAATCCGAGGGTCGAGTCATCTCGTTGGTGTTGTGTAGAACTTCGCGATGGCTATTCCACCATTCATCAACGAGGCTATTTACTGATTTGCTAAAAGCCTTGTACTCGCTTGAACCCGCAATCGTCTTCCCGACATCCTCACTGGCGACCGCAAGCTCTACATAGTCTTTACGAAGCGGACGAAACAGCTCGTGCCTGAGCGAAGGGAAAGCAGTCCAGTACCCAGTGAGTGCTTCGATGTCTCGCAAAGGTATCCCGCCCTCGGTGTGGGCGTGAAGATCCTGGATATCCTCCGGCTCTGACGAGTCGATGTAACGAGGGATATTGAGGTTGTAGTCGTTCGATGGGCTCTCAATTTCACTCAAAGGCACCATTCTGGAATATCGAGGGATGTCCAGCTGCTTTGTGAATGCATCGACAATCTTGTGCATGTCACGTGCTCGCAAACGATTCTTGGCACCGTCCTTTGCAAAATCCTTGGCCGCATCGATCATAAATATCCCGGTACGAGCCTGAGCATCCTCCTTGTCGATCACCAAAATACAAGCAGGAATCCCAGTCCCGTAAAAGAGGTTTGCTGGTAGGCCGATGATGCCTTTGAGATAGCCGCGCTTGATGATCTCCTTCCTGATAGTCGCTTCTGCGTTCCCACGAAAAAGGACTCCATGCGGCAAAATCACGGCACCTTTTCCAGTACTTTTTAGCGATTTGAGCATATGGAGGAGGAAGGCGTAATCGCCATTCTTTTCGGGTGGACGGCCATATCCATCGAAGCGACCAAATTCGTTCTCAAGGCCGTTTGCCCACGATTTCACTGAGAACGGCGGGTTGGCCACGAGGAAGTCAAATGTGTCGAGACGATCATTCGTGGTGAACTGAGGGTTGGTGATTGTGTCGCCTTTGCGGATATCTGCGATCTCGTTGCCGTGCAGGATCATGTTCATCTTTGCCAACGCCCACGTCGCGTTATCCTTCTCCTGGCCGTAAACAGTCAGACCGTGCGGTGCAGCATCCGCAACCTTAAGGAGGAGCGATCCAGATCCGCAGGTTGGGTCGTAGACTGTCGCAGAATACGGGGTGTCCGGCTTGATTCCGATCAGTTGCGCCATGATGCGCGAAACCTCGGCAGGCGTGTAGAACTGTCCCTTCGACTTACCAGACTCAGTCGCGAAATGACGCATCAAGTATTCGTAAGCATCACCAAGCAGGTCGTCTCCCTCCGCGCGAGAACTACGGAAGTCGAGATCCTGAAATATCGAGATCAGGTTTGTCAGGCGGTCCTGCATCTCCTTGCCCTTGCCGAGCTTTTCTTCGTCGTTGAAGTCCGCGAGGTCGATGACCTTTTGCAAGTCGTTGGCTTCAGCAAGCTTCGCGATCGCCTTGTTGACCTTGTCGCCAATCTCCTTGTCTCCCTTGAAAGTGACGAGATCATCGAAAGAGCCACCTACAGGCACGTCAATCAGGCTGTCTTTGTCTGACTTGGCTTTGTCAGTGACGTACTTCACGAACAGGAGTGTGAGGACATAGTCCTTGTACTGGGAGGCATCCATGCCACCACGAAGTTCGTCTGCCCCTCTCCAAAGCGAGCCGTACAGGTCCGATTTCTTCAGGGCCACGGTCACGCCACCACCCTCGAGGACGCACTCGTCAAGCCTGATTCATTCGTCATTAGATAGGTCATGTCGTGCGTGCTCTCCTCCACACCAAGGTGTGTGCGTTAGTTATCCACAAAGCTTGCTCTCAGGCTACCGAGGACTGCAGACACAAGCACTGTCCCACTTCGGGTGATCCACCTCCGGGAGAAACCTCAAACCGGATGCTGAATTCTCCTCTATTTATACCACGATCAGCATTTTTGTTGAAGAGTAAGGGGTTGATGACGACGGCGATGGTTCGGAGGTTCAAACAAGGAAACCAGAATCTTGGCATCGTCGGCGACGCGGTCTGTGTGCATTGTTTTGACAGATTTCTGGATTCATTTGATTAGTTGGCCTGTGAAACCAGATTCGACCAGACCTTGAATCAGAGAGCTTTCACCGCTTCCCGATAGGCCGGATATTATGCACAACATTGACCCCTCCTGGACAACTGACAGCCTTACTCAGCTGATTTAATCCATCCGGGATATTCGGCGAGCGGCCGGTCGCGGCTGTTTGCGGCTTCCTCGTTGGCCCAATTGATGCTGAGTTCGGCACTGTGGTCACGGTTGTTGACGAGTTTTGCGAAGAGGCGCGGGTCGGACAGTTGGGTACCGTTCTGCCAACTCGGCCACACGGGCATTACCCAGACCACGCGAATCTCAAGTAGTGGAGTGTCGTCGTCAACCGTTGTGTCTAGCTTGATGTCGCGGAACATCTCGTGCCCGGTGACAAGGTCTGGGATGTCCTCCGAGTTGCGTAGTTCGAAGCGACGGCCTTCTTGAAATTCTCCGTTGATGTATATATGTGGACGACGCCATTGCGAATGTTCAGGGATATTTACGGTAACACTGAGGTTGACGAGGTTGCCGTTCTGAACGGCATAGATGTTAGCCCACGGTCGGTCGTAGTTGAACGCGTCGCGCAGGATGTAGCTGAGTTGCTCTGCGCCACGGTCGCTGCGGCGCAATCCCGTGCGTTGTTCGACGTTGTGGTTGGCCGCGTAGCGTTTTAACCGCTCGTCGAGATTCTCACCTGCCGTGTCGTGACCTGCGGTTTCGAAGAATGCCCGAATGGGCCCGTCTGGGTCCTTCCCATCCCGATCGAGCACGTCAAGCAGGGTCGTGTACGCCAGTTCCACACTTCCGCCGCCGACGAAATCGGTAAGCAGTTCGAATACGGCGACGCGGTCAAGTCCGAAGGGCCCTGGGCCTCGGCGTAGAGCGCGGAGTTCGGTGAGAAGATCTTTGCGTAGGACGTCGTCTTTCACGATCCCATATTGTCAGTTTCGTGTCAGTGACGGATCACCTCCTCCCGTTCGATCCTGTTAGTGCGACAACCGTCGCACATCACATACAGGAAAGAGAACTGATGAACAACACGGAACTCGCCCCGCTTGGTGGGGCGTTCAGCGCACAAGGATTAGCCCAGATGAGCGGCAGCATGCAGCGACAGGCTGGACGCGAGATCGAACGCGTGCAGGCACAGGCACTGGTTGCTGACACTCGTGAACAAGGTCGGGCCTTGCTGACGAATACGGCACTGCAGAACGTCGGTGCCTTGTCGGCTCTGGAGCAGCACCTGATTCAGGTCGCCCCGATCGGGGAGGCACGCTACAAGCACATTGTTGATGCCTACGCGATGGGCGCTGCCCAGGCAATCCAGAGGTGGTGATGATCATGCCGAATCCGTTCAGTGCGGTCTTGCTCGTGATAGCACTCACCTGCCTGATTCTGATTGGAGTGGTGTTGTTCGTGGAATGGCTGAAGGAGTTGAGGGATCGGCGTCGGACCCGGATCGAGCGTGAGCTTGATGTGGCTCAGGAGCGGATGCGGGCAACCATTTTCCAGCTTGCTTCAGAGTTGGGTGCGGATGCTCACGAGGCTCGCAAGGCGCTCATCCGCGAGTCCTATCTCGCCTCGGGCCAATTGCCACCGAAGCAATGAGCGGCCATGAGCGGAGGTCCGCAGAGGAGCTGCGGGCCTTCGTTCGGGCCACGTCGTTGTGTATTTCGCTACAACGTCTCACCTAGCCACTACCTCTAATAGGCACGACACGGCCACCTCTGTCAGACCTTGCAGGAGCGGGACCGCATATCGCTACGAATTGGTGTCGCACGCTGTGTTGTCAGACCACCCCTGATGCCCCATAACCATGCCGGAAAACATTCAACCAGCCCGCCACAGTAGCGGTCACCGCGTTGACAGAAGAAAGGAGTCCACTATGACCACACACTTTCATGACGACACCCAGAACCCGCTAAGCGAGGAGGTGCCGAACCCTCCAGCCGCAACTTGGGATGTGATTTGTGCGGACCCGCCGTGGGACGTGCTCCAGAAGGGTCGAACCTCCCTTGGTGCTGAACGTCATTACGACCTGATGACTCTGGACCAGATCAAGGGAATGGGTGAGGCAGTCAAGGCGCTCTCGTCAGAGAACGCGCACCTGTGGCTTTGGGTGACCAACGCCACGTTACGTCACGGTTACGACGTGATGGAGGCATGGGGTTTCACACCTCGATCACCGCTGACGTGGATCAAGCCACGGTTCACGCTCGGCGTGTATCTGCTAAATGCGACCGAGCATCTGCTGTTTGGTACTCGCGGGAAGGCGCCCGTGCAATATAAGTCGCAGCCGACATGGATGTATGCACCGTTGCAGGCTCATTCGGAAAAACCCGATGAGCAGTACGCGGTCATCGATCGGGTCAGCGGGCGTGATACCCGCAAGCTCGAACTGTTTGCCCGACGTCGCCCACCGGCACCGAACTGGAGCGTTTGGGGGAATGAGATCGCCTCCGACGTTTCGCTGGCGAAATGGGGTTACCCGGTGCCGTCGGACTTCGACGACGCCACCACCGATGCGCTTGCCGCCGAACAGGCGGATGCGAGGAAACAGAAATGAGCCAGATTGATTATGTCCGACGAGAAGAGTGTTTCGCTGCTGTCGAGAGCATGGCACGCCGCCGTCGTGTTCCTTGGGATCGCCGTTGCCGTGTGGATCGCCGTAAAGCTGATCCTCGAAGTCTGGTGGGTGCTAGTAATCCTCGTGGCCATCACCGTGGCGGTCAGCACTCTCATCTGGTGGCGACGCAACCGTCACTGGTGAGCCTTGACGATTCGACCTCGTTCGTCCATAACCATGCACAAGCGGCAGACGACCGCGCACAACCGAAGGGAGGGGCACCGCAATGACAAAGCGAAAACCAACGGGACGAGGACGCGGAAGACCGACCACCTCAACAAATGTGCGCATCGTCCCCATCCCTCATGAGCAACCCAATGCGCGAAAGCTTGGTCGTGCGTTCCTCGCACTTGCACTCCACCAAGCCGACAACAACAACGCAGAATCGACGCACCCGACTGACGGCGACGCTGAAGATGGAGGGTTGCGATGAGTCGGGTTGGCCAGCCAGTGTGGCGGGAAGTTCACTGGCCCAGACCCTTCGATCCCGAATCCGCATTTGAGGTTTTGGAGCGTCTGGCCTCTGACCGCAACATGGGTCCAATCATTTGGGAAGCACGGGCACGTGCCGGGCAGATCCGATATCTGCTGGCTGCAGACTCCACCCACATCCACCCCTTAGTGAGCACATTAAAATCGCTCCTACCGGGGATTCAGGTCAACACCACACGATCAGCATCTCGAGTGCGGTTGCAGCATGCCGGGCACCTGCGCGTCACCCACCCGTCCTTGGCTCTCAGTGTCGAGAGGTTGACGGCGACCACCCGCAGCGTACTGGCCAGCCTCACCGGCGCACGAGTTGAAGGCGAAGAAGTTGTCCTCCAGGTGCTGCTGGGCGGCAGACTCACACCACATTTACTTCCAACAAACCTGGAAGACCCCACAGCCTCGTGGCTCGATAACATTCGCGGCACAGTCCGACGTGCGACGGCTGAAGCACGAACCAGTATGAAATCAAGGACATCCCTCCACGGCTTCAAATGCGTCATCCGCATCGGCGCTATCGCCGCCGACCCAGGTCGCGCGCGCAGCCTGATCGCCTCCGTGCTCAGCGGACTGCGCGTTGCCGAAAGCGCCGGTGTTCGCCTGCACCTGGTACCCGAACACCCTTCAGCAATCAACGAAGTGCGACGGCCGTGGCAGTGGCCGCTTCGACTGTCCTCCCATGAACTCACCGCCCTGATGGGATGGCCAATTGGTGAAGGGGTACTGCCGGGTCTGCCCAGTGAGCACCCGCGCAGCCTTCCCGCACCGGAAGGGTTGCGGAGCGTACGCTACCCGTTCGCGGAAACCACCGCCCCAGGCACAACCATCGCGTTGGGTATCACTGCGAAAGATTCCCTGCAGCACACTGTCCTGCTCGGTCCGACTGGTGCCGGTAAATCCAACGCCATGCTGACCCTCATCATGGAGGCCATCGAGGCGGGCCGGGGCGTGTTGGTGATCGATCCAAAACGTGACCTCACCAATGATGTTCTGGCCCGTATCCCTGAACACCGCAAAAGTGATGTCGTCGTCATCGACCCGTCAGATCCTGAACCGGTCGGTTTGAATCCGTTTATTGGAAGCCACAAGAATCCAGAACTGGTGGCCGATAGCATCCTGGCAGTCTTCAAAGAACTCTTCGCCGACTCGTGGGGGCCACGCACTCAAGACGTACTCACCAGCGCACTGATCACTCTGGCAAGGCACCCCGGAGCGACCTTAACGATGCTGCCCGCGCTCCTGACCGATCAAAAGTTCCGCACCAAACTCACCCGTGGCATCACCGACAAGATTGGGCTCGCACCGTTCTGGGCCTCCTACGATGCCATGAGTCCAGAACAACGGGCGCAAGTCATTGCACCGGTCATGAACAAGCTCCGGCAGTTTCTACTCCGACCTGCCCTAAGAGCAGTTCTAGGTCAGTCCGAACCGCGCTTCCAAATGAATGATCTCTTCACCCAAAAACGCATCGTTCTCATCTCACTGAACAAAGGACTCCTCGGGGCAGAGGGTGCTCGACTGCTTGGCTCCCTCGTCGTTTCGCAGCTGTGGCCACTGACTCTGGCCCGAGCAGCATTGCCCGCCCAACGCCGACACATCGTGAACGTCTTCATCGATGAAGTACAGGACTACCTCGCGCTGCCCACCGACCTAGACGATGCACTCAGCCAAGCACGAGGTCTCGGTGTCGGCTTCACACTGGCTCACCAATATCGGATGCAACTGCCTTCGGGACTGCGCGCCGGTGTCGACGCAAACGTACACAACCGGATCGTCTTCGGACTCAATGCTACCGACGCAGCCGAGATGGCCAAGCAAGCACCGCAGTTAGATGTGCAGGACTTCATGCTGTTGCCACGCTTCGGCATCTACACCCACCTGATGCGAGACGGTCACGCAACCGGGTGGATGTCCGCCCGAACACTTGCCGCCTCCCCCGCAACAACCGACCCCATTGAGCTGAAGCATGCCAGCACCAAGCGTTACGGGCGAAGTGCTGAGGATGTGGAAAAAGAGGTGCTGCACTCCATCGGCCTCACACCCACAAGCAACGACGGAACTGATGATGTGGACGAGCCGATTGGGCGTCGACACGTGCCGAAAGGGAGGCCATAATGGCCGCGCCCATCAGTGACAAGAGTTGTCCTGTCGCCTGTCGTATCGCGACCATAAGGCCCGACGGCAGTGCCCGCAACACCGGGCAATTCCCACCGGTAACGGATAAGACTCCCCTGCTATGTCAGCTGTGGTCCATTCCCTCACGGCAGGAGGCTGCATGATGGCCTACCGGCGAATCAGCGGGAGGGAACTTGATCGAATCCAGCAGCGGCTCAGCACTCGAGATTCTGCCATCCTGGGCGTGGTTGCCGAGCACCGCTACTTGACTACGAAGCAGATCTCCCGCTTCATCTTCGTCGACAAGCCGACCGAAACGGCGGCCCTGCGTGCCGCCAACCGGACACTGTCGAAGCTTGCCGACCTGTTGATCCTTCAGTCTTTGCAACGTCGGATCGGTGGAGTGCGGGCAGGTTCCGGCGGCTACGTCTGGCACCTCACCGACGCTGGGGCTCGCTTGCTTCGGAAGGAAACTGGAACAGAAGGCGGCAACACCTCACGGCAGAGAAGCATTGAACCATCCAGCACCTTCTTGGAGCACACTCTCGCCATCGCCGAAGTGCACTTGCACCTGCGACAGGCCACGTCCGAGGCGAACATCACCTTGAGGCCACCACAACTCGAACCCGACTGTTGGCGCGCTTACGTCGGCTCCGGTGGCGGCACGCTGCGTCTCAAACCGGATCTGGCGATCACAACCCTCACTGGTGATTATGAGGACCACTGGTTCATTGAAGTGGATCGTGACACCGAACCGCCATCGCGGATCATCCGCAAATGCCTTCAATACCAGGAGTACCAGCGCACTGGAACCGAGCAGCACCGCATCGGTGTCTTTCCCGCCGTGGTCTGGATCGTGCCCGGCACGATACGGCGCGAACAACTGCAACGGCGATTGAGTGCGGAACCGGCTATCAGCAAACGGCTCTTCACCGTGGTGACCCTCGATCATCTCGCATCGCTCATTAGCGAAGGAGCCAACCACATCAATCCAACGGGTGGGCAGCAAGGAGAACATCCCCATGAATAACCCTGAAAACCACACCCCAGAACGTGCACCGCACGAGAAAAGTACCGCCGACTATTTTATTGAGCACTGCGTGAACAGTGAAGCGCCCCAGGTTTGATGCCGCATCCTTTTGAGTTGGAAGGATGTATGTCATGCCGAAGAAGATCGATCCTGCCCTCCGTGATCGGGCGGTCCGACTGGTGCGTGAGCGCCGGTCGGAG
>CALMSL010000129.1 GCA_937872445.1 uncultured Microbacteriaceae bacterium
AGCCCGCGCCCGCGCCGCCCTCGACCGGGCGCGCGACCTCGCGCGAGGGCCGGGGGAGGAGCCGCAGCGGCGGCCCGGACAAGAGCCGGTGCGCCGCTCGCTGTGACGCGCATGCCCTTCCCGATGTCAGGGCCGCGTCGTAAAGTGGAGCGTGAGGCGGCCTTTATATTGGCGCTGTCGCTCCCCGCGACGGTATGACTAACCCGCAACAGCGGGCGGTCCTTTCAGGTTCTTGTCGCCGAACCCCTGAGAGGGCTATGCCCATGTTCCGGCTCATCTGGGCGGCCAGCATCCGCACCCACACCATCCTCAGCTACGCGCCCACCAACCTCCTGATCGCCGCGACCCGCACCCGTCGCGGACTGCGCTGGGGTATCCCCGCGATGCTCGTTGCGATCCCGTACCTGCTCGCCGTACGCTGGTGCGTCACCACAATCGAGAACGGCGGCCCCGGCTGGCTCAACCTCCTCGTGCTGCTGTGCGCGTGGAACGCGATCAAGCTGATCCTGAACGGGCCGGTCACCGTAGTCCTGCTGCTCCGCGCCCGCGTCCGGGAGGCCGTCGCCCAGCACCGAGCGCAACGGCCCGATTACGACCGGCCCCACGAGTACGCCGAAGTCCACCCCTGACCGTTCACTGGAACCGTCGTCTCCCAACGGAGGCGTCGACGGTCGCTCGCGCTGAGAGCAGTCAATACCTTCGCGTCGTGTGGAAGGTATTGACGAGATTCGAAGCGGCTTCTACCCGCGATCCCCGACTGCCTGGCGTACGAGAGCGACCGTGCCGGGCGCGTCGATAGCGAGACGGTCGAGCACGTCACCGGGGCCGAAGCCATCGCCCCATGCCACGGCGATGTCGGCGACGATCCCGCCGAGCGCATCCGGGCGATCCTGGTGCAGCCTGGTGAGGAAGTCGTCGGGATGCCGCGCTTCAACACCCCAAGTCCTCAACCGGTCGGAGGGGAAGTCGCGGAGATTGCGGGTGACGATCACGTGGGCTTCGGCGTGGATCGCGGCGGCCAGGACGTGCCGGTCGTCCGGGTCAGGAAGGTCGAGCCGGTCGATCAGGTGCTCGTAGCCGGTCACCGTCACGTCGCGGATCGAGTCGTTCATGAGACGGCGGGTGCGATCCAGGCGCGCGGGGTCGAGGTCGGGGCGGTTGGCGCGCAGGTTGCGGAACACCTCGTCGAGAATCCGCTCTGTCCACTTCGGGTAGACCAGCCGCCCGAGTCCGACGCGGATCAGCACGTCCCGCAAGGTGGAGGGGTAGAGCACGTTGGCGTCGTAGACAACGACTGCCGGCATCAGGCGAATCCGAGCTCGCGAGTCTCCGCTGCCAGCGCGTCGGCTGCCGTCTGGCGGCGTGCGTCATCTTCGCGCAGGTAGCGGATCAGCGACGCGGCCCTGACGCGGCGGTGGGTGCCGACGGTGCGGTACTCGATCTGTCCCGCGTCGAGCAGCCCGATCAGGAACGGGCGCGACACGTGCAGCGCATCGGCGGCCTGCTGGCTGGTCAACTCCGCCTGCGCGGGAACGACGGTCACGCCCTCACCGTGCGCGAAGCTATCGAGCACCTGCGCCAGCGCGGCCAACGCAGACCGGGGCACCTCCACCTCGCCGGCCTGACCCCCGAGCCGCAGCCGGACCGGACCCTCCGCGTCGAGCGCGGCGTCGAGCCCGCGTAGGGCGGACGCTGCCAGCTCGGTGTCTGCCGGCTCGGGCACTAGCGTCGCGATGTCGCTCATCAGACCATCCTCCTAATCGAAACAATCGAAGCAGTCGAAATAAGTGTACCTGAGATGCGTTTGCCTGGGGTGGTGTGCGGTCCGTCCTCTGTGGCGGCGGTTCGCTGCCGACTAAGGCTTCAGATGGTGTGCCAGCTGTTGTGGCACGCGCAGGACGTTCTGTGCGACACGCGGTTGGATCTCGAACGCGAATTACTGCCTCCGGGTGTAGTCTCGGCACATGAGTGAACGAGACGACCTGGTAGGTGCACTGGATAGTGCTGGTGTGCTCGCGGGCATCCGCTGGGCCTTCCTGTCTGCTGCGGACCGTGTGTTGGAAGACTACTCAGAGGCTGCGGGCCACGATGCGACTTGGGTCGGCGTTACTCGGTTCACGCTCTTCCGCGACCGCCTCGATCGCGTGTTCTCGTGCCGCCGGTACGCCGTCGCTGAAGGCGCGGACGGAGAGTTGAGCCTCGACATTCTGCACGCGGAACTGACTGAGCGTGACGTTAAGACTTTCCCGAAGCTCGATCCTGAGCTCGTTGTGCGCGCCGATCTCAGCGGCAGTCCGGGCTGGTCGAACGAGGGAACTCGTTGGCTCCTTGCGTCGTCGGCGTTCGGCAAGCTTGACGAAGTGCCCTGGCCGCAGAAGAGCACCACCAAGCAGCGTGTCGCTCAACAGCCGACCGACGCACCGGACGAGCCGACATTGTTCGACCATCTCACGAGCGACGAGCAGGCCGGTCTGGCAACGCTGATGACCGGCTCCAAACTCGATCTGCACACCTTGGTCGTCGGGCACTCCCTGGATGCCGAGCACGGAGGCCGCGAACTGGTTATCGGCCAGCCGCGTCTAAACTCTGGCGGCGGCTCCGCCTGGTATTGGAAGCACGATCTGCTGCAAGCGCCTCCGTCGGAAGGCGGACGCCTGCGTCCGAGCGCGCCTGCACCTGTCGGCCCCGACACGACGCCTGACGCCCCGGTCAAGCTCCGGCGCCCGGCGGCCGAGCAGCCGAACCGTGGACAGGCGGGGCGTTGAGCGACACCGACCGTACAGCGACCGCAGCTGCGTTCTTCGACGGTGCGCGCCTGACCATGGCACGCCACCTGGCAGGGTTGCGCAAGAGCGATCTTGCGGCGCTGATCAAGAAGAGCCCAACCGCGGTATCCGCATGGGAGACAGGCGAGAAGAAGCCGACTCCCTCCACCGTCGCGCAGCTCGCTCTTGGACTCTCGGTCGATCCAGGGTTCTTCGCCGCGCGCCCGAACGACGTCGCGAAGGCCAGCGCCCTCCCACACTTCCGATCGCTGCGGTCAACGAGCCAACTCGCACGCGACCAAGCCTTCGCCTACGGACAGATCGCCCTCGACATCGCCGAGTCGCTAGAGCGTCACGTCGAGCTACCAGACGTCGACCTACTGTCTCGATCTGTCGAGTTGGACGACATTGAGAGCGACGGGCCCGAGCAAGCTGCACAGGAGCTACGCGATGCATGGGGGCTCGGTACCGGGCCGGCCGGACACCTGGTGCGTGCGTTGGAGACCCACGGAGTTCTCGTCGTCTTCAGCCCGCATCAGACGGCCTCGGTAGACGCATACTCATTCGATAGCCGCCTGCGCCCGGTAGTGGTCCTCAACCCCGTGAAGCGCGACTACTACCGCCAACGCTTCGATGTCGCCCACGAGTTGGGGCATCTGATCATGCACAGCGACGCAGAACCCGGCGGACGAGTCGTAGAAGAGCAAGCTCATAGGTTCGCCTCAGAGCTGCTGATGCCAGCATCCGAGATAACTGAGCTCTTGCCAACCGCAATGAACCGCGGCGCCTGGGTCACCCTCGCCAAGCTCAAGGAACAGTGGGGAGTAAGCATCCAGGCGCTTCTCTTCCGAGCACGCCGCCTCGGGCGGCTCGGTGACGTCTCCTACCGCAACGCGATGGTCACCCTGTCCACACGAGGCTG
>CALMSL010000130.1 GCA_937872445.1 uncultured Microbacteriaceae bacterium
CGGCGATCCCTGCGTACCTCGCTCCTATGAGAGATCGAGGGAGCAGATGGCCGAACGAACTCACGGCAGTTGGGACAGCGTGAAATGTCCATCACCCTTTCGCGGCGACGCCGCGCTCGCTCAGAGAGCGCCGAGCAGGAGGGCTCAGCCAACGTGCCGCCCGTGCTGCCGGTCGTGACGATGACCGTGCAGGCGGACGCGACGCTGCGCGTCGTGGTCGACGGGGAGCCGTTCGGTCCGCCGACGTTCGCCCCGCCGTGGCAGCGGCACTCCTTCGCGCAGATCATCAGCGAGGTCGTCGAGCAACGCGACTCCCCCGTGCGCGTCGTCGTGCACGAACTCGATGGCACCGTCTACACGGACATCGTGACCGCTCCACTCCACCCCGTGTCCCTCGACCAGTCCCCGCCCGCAGGACCGCGGGCCTCGGTCGAGGATGGCGACTCCGCGCGGGATGCGACGGAGCCTTCGCACCCGCGCGCACTCCAGAATGGCGAGGGCTTCGTACCGGGCGAGGAGGTGGCCGTAGCGGTCATCGTCCGGCACGCCGAGGCAAGCGGCAACGGAGCGGCAAGGGCTCAGATCGAGCCGGGTCTGCTCGATCTGAGCCCCACGCACGAGGTCATCCTGCTCGGCCGCGTCTCGGGCACCTGCGTCATCGGACACCCGGCATGACCAGTTCGTCACCGCGAGCCAGGGCGTTCGGCGACGAACTGACTAACTTCGCCCTCGGCGCGCTCATCGGTGCGATGCTGCTGGCCGGTGCGCTGCGCTTGGCCGGGAGCATCGCTGCGTTCGTCACGGGCGCGCCCCAGCCTGCGGCAGGTCTCGAAGCGGGAGTCGGCGTGGTCTTCCACGCCGATGACCCCGGCTCGGCACTCGGCTCCGCGTCACTCAGCCCGGTCGCCTACTGGATCACCGTCGCACTCCTGCTCACTGCCATCGGAACCGCGACGTGGTTCATCTGGCGATGGGTGCGCGAGCTGGGCAAGCGGACCAAGGCCGACCCGAACCGGATCGAGGGAATCGCCGAGGGGCGCGATGTGCAGCGGGCCGCATCCGAACGCGACCTCCTGCGTCGAGCGAAGACCCTGCGCCCCTCGCTCACCGACCCGAAACCCGAGCAGGTCGGCTACCTCCTCGGCACCTCGCGCGGCAAGCGCGTGTGGACATCCGTGGAGGACTCGATCCTGCTGATCGGCCCGCCGAGATCCGGCAAGGGCGCGAACATCGTCATCAACACCATCCTCGACGCGCCCGGAGCGGTCATCACGACCTCGACCCGGCCGGACAACCTCACGGCGACGCTCCGCGCCCGCCAGTCGCACGGTGGCCCAGTCTCCGTGTTCGATCCCCAGCACCTCGCCGAGGGCGTGCCCGCGGGTCTGCGGTGGTCACCGATCCGCGGGTGCGAGGTGCCCCTGACCGCGATGATCCGCGGCACAGGTCTCGCCGCGGGAACCGGGCTCT
This sequence comes from uncultured Microbacteriaceae bacterium, assembly GCA_937872445.1. Taxonomy (GTDB): domain Bacteria; phylum Actinomycetota; class Actinomycetes; order Actinomycetales; family Microbacteriaceae; genus Terrimesophilobacter. The sequence goes on from CALMSL010000130.1 coordinate 1,471, forward strand.
CCGGCCCCTCCGTCGAGAACGGCGGATTCTGGGAGGGCAAGACGCGCACGGCGCTACAGGCGCTTCTGCACGCCGCGGCTCTCGATCACCGGCAACCCGCAGAGCTGTTCCGCTGGACGCTCGACCCTGCGGCTGCGGCGGATGCCGTCTCCATTCTCGCGTCGCACGCCCACGCCGCGACCGGATGGGCCGAGTCGCTCGACGGGATGCTGCAATCCGACCCTCGCACCCGCGACTCCATTTGGCAGGGCGTCTCGCTCTCCCTCGCCTCGCTCGCCGACCCACGGGTGCTGGAGGCGGTCAGCCCCAGCGAGGACGAGCAGTTCGACCCCGAGGCGTTCCTGCGCGGCTCCGGCACGCTTTACCTGCTGGCGACAGGGGCCGGAGCCGGAGCGTCCTCGTCGCTCGTCGCGGCGTTCATCGAAGACCTCGTAGAGACGGCACGGCGCATCGCCGCGCGCTCGCCGGGCGCGCGGCTCGATCCGCCTGTGCTGCTCGCGCTCGACGAGATCGGGAACCTCGCGCCTCTGCCTTCGCTTCCGGTCCTCATGGCGGAGGGCGGCGGCACCGGGCTCACGGTGATGCCCGTGTTCCAGTCGCTCGCCCAGGCGCGAGGTCGTTGGGGCGACGACGCCGCGACCGCGATGTGGGATGCGAGCATCACCAAGATCGTGCTCGGCGGCGGGACGGACACACGGCACCTCCAGGACATCTCCACACTGATCGGCGAACGCGACGAGACGACCGACGCTGTGACCATCGGCGAACGCGGATTGCGCTCGAATCAACGCTCGATCCGCCGCGTCCCGATCATGAAGGTCGAAGACATCCGCACCCTGCCCCAGGGCACCTCACTCGTGCTGCTGCGCTCCGCACCGCCGATCATCACGACTATGCGTTACTGGCTCCATCGGCCGGAAGCCGAGACGCTGCTCGCCCAGCGCGCCGAGGTCGAGGCGATCATGCAGCCGGGCACCGCTGGGAGCGGCGTGCCCGCGCTTCCCGCGGAGTAGCGGGTCAGACGGGAGCGAGGTCGCCCTGCCCGTCTTCGTCGGGGAACCTACGGCCTTCCGGGAGATGGAGTGCGTCCCTCACCGTCTGGCTGCGCAGCGGCACATACTCACCGTCGAGAACGCCACCGCCCCCGAACATGCGCATGAACTCGGCCGACGCGCGCTCGTCCAGGAGTGTGGGGTTCGCCTCCAGCATCCGGTTCATGTTCTCGATGACTTCGGGCGACGAAAGCTGCTCCAGGGCTCGGTGCAGCTCGGGCAGTTCCGCTTGATCGTCAAGTCGCACGTTGGAGAGGATTCGCCGCTGCTCCGCGATGAACGCTGACGCTGCGAGCATCGCCAACAGGCGCTGCTGTGCCTCCTCGCTGCTCATCCCGATGCGGGTGTCGTCGATGGCAAGTTCGATTGCGGTCGAGATGTCGGCCGGTTGAGCCTTCGACAGCGCGGTAAGAGCGAGTGCCGCCGACTCGTCACGGGCGGATACGGCCTTCGGCTTTGGGGCAACGAGCTTCTTGAGCCCCGGCCACGCCGTATCCAGCCACCATCGCTTCACATGCGGAGCTGCCGCGATCGCAATCGCAACCAGTGCCGCTCCCAGCAGCGCGCCGAGTTCCTCCGCCCGGCGTCGATCCTCGTCGCTCAAACCCTGCGGCTCAGAGGGCGACTCGTATTCGTGCTCGTCGTCGGGGATGAAGGTCGCATGGGTCTCGACTCGACCTTCGTCGTTGTAGAGGTTCTGGCTGAGTCCTCCGTCGATCTTGCGGCCCGGTGTGAAGTCGTCGTCGTAGACGTACTTGCCCCGGATCTCAGCCATGTCATCACAGTAGCCGGGGGCGCGGACGGTCGAGCCTGCGCACCTATCGGGTAGCAATCCTCTCTCGGCAGGAGAAGTTAGGAGCATCCCGATGCGAACCAAAGAATCCCTGTGGGGCTTCTTCGCCAGCGACCCGCAGTTGTCCTTCAACGAGGACGGTGAGGCGCGGCTGTTCGCCTGGATCGGTCAGGAGCAGTTCGAGCGCAACCCGGACGGCTCGTTCACCCAGGGCGAGACGAAGTTCTACCCGTTCAAGATGTTCCGGCGCAGCGCGGAGCACGCTTACGAGAAGTTCGCGCGCGGCGACAACTTCGTGGCCAGCGGCCATGTCCAGAAGTTCAGCTATGAGAAGAATGGTGAGACGGTCAGCGGCGAGGAGTTCATCGCCAC
>CALMSL010000131.1 GCA_937872445.1 uncultured Microbacteriaceae bacterium
CGCCGCGACGGGCCCGTTCGACTCGATGAGCCAGTGGCCCTCGACGACGGCGGATGCGCTTCCCTTGCGCAGCACCTGGCTGTCGGCGCGTTCGCCGAGCAGCAGCCCGAGCGCGGTCACGATCATGGTCTTCCCCGCGCCGGTTTCGCCGGTGAGCGCCGTGAAGCCCGGACCGAGCGGAAGAACAGCTTCGCCGATGACGCCGAGGTCGCGAATGGACAGCTCCTCGATCACGAAGCGCCACCGTCCTCGTCGACGGGTCCGCGCCATCCGGTGACGGGAAGATTGAATTTTTGCACGAGCCGGTCCGTGAACGGTCCCTGGTGCAGCCGCGCCACCCGGACCGGATTCGGCGACTTGCGCACAATCACCCGCGCGCCCCTCGGCAGGTCGGTCGTTCGGCGACCGTCGCACCATAGCACCCCTGTGCCCTGAGTGCGATCGAGCACTTCGACGGCGAACACGGAATCCGGCCCGACCACGAGGGGGCGCGCGAAGAGGGCGTGGGCGCTCAGCGGCACGAGAAGCATCGCGTCGAGGCTCGGCCACACGATCGGTCCGCCCGCGGAGAACGAGTACGCAGTGGAACCGGTCGGCGTCGACATCACGACTCCGTCGCATCCGAAGCTCGACAGCGGCCGCCCGTCGACCTCGATGACGACCTCCAGCATGCGTTCGCGGCTGGCTTTCTCCACGGTCGCTTCGTTGAGAGCCCAGGTTTCGTAGACGACCTCGGTGTCGACCTTCACCTTCACAGAGAGCGTCATGCGCTCTTCCGTCTCGTAGTCGCGATCGAGGGCACGCCGCACGCTTTCCTCGAGCCCTTCGCGCTCTGCCTCGGCGAGGAACCCGACATGCCCGAGGTTGATGCCCAACAGCGGCACCTGGGATTCTCGAACAAGCTCCGCCGCTCGAAGGATCGTTCCGTCGCCGCCGAGCACGATCACGAGTTCCAGCTGGGTGTGCGGCACATCGGTGCCGAGGATGCGAACGTCCAGGCCTTCGTCGTGGGCGAGAAGATCCGCCCGATCGGCGTCGGGAATCACGGGTACGACACCGGCGGCGATGAGCCGGCGGCAAACCGCAACGGCCGCGTTCAACGTTTCCTCGCGCCCGGTATGGGAGACGACGAGAAAATGTCGTTCTGCCACGGGAGTCTCCTTGACCATTCGATGCACTGTCACACTCGGCTTGACGCAATCGTTCGGATTCGTGCGACCACTCAATTGTGCGTGAGCGCAGAAACCTGCTCAGTCCATTCTGTCGGATTGGACCCGGCCTCGGTGGAGAACCAGGCGAGGTATTCGCGGTTACCGCTCCCGCCCGCAATTGGGGAGGAGATGACCCCCGCCGTCGGAAGCCCGACATCCCACGCCGACCAGAGGACCCCGTTCACGGCATCCTCCCTCAGCGCGGGGTCCCGCACGATGCCCTCGCGAACGCCGCCGCGGCCCACCTCGAACTGCGGTTTGACGAGAACCACGAAATCAGCGTCGACGCCGACAGTGCCCACGAGCGCGGGAAGCACGAGCCCGAGGGAAATGAAGGACAGATCGGCCACGACGACAGTGGGGATCTCGCCCACGCCAGCTTCGGCGAACACGTCGCGCGTCAGGAAGCGCGCGTTCGCGCCCTCGATCACCACGACATTCTGCGCAGCGCGGATGGCGGGCGCGAGCTGCTCGTGCCCTACGTCGAGGGCGACGACCCGCGCCGCGCCGCGCTCCAGGAGCACCTGGGTGAACCCACCCGTGGAGGCGCCGACGTCCAGGGCAGTGCGCCCGGCAACGTCGATCGGGAATGCGTCCAGTGCGGCAAGGAGTTTCAGCGCAGCCCGGCTCACGTAGCCGTCCGAAGCGGCCACGGCGATCACGTGCGCGTCCGATACGCGCTGGGCCGCTTTGGTGGCCGGGCGCCCGTCCACGGTCACCAGCCCGTCGGCGATCAGCTGGGCTGCGCGGTTGCGGGAGCGTGCAAGGCCGCGGGCGGCCAGCGCGGCGTCGAGTCGGATGTCGTCGGTGATCGTGACCCCAGTTACGCCGGGTGGTCCGAGCCTTCGAGTGCACGGCGAAGCTCATCGTGGAGTTGGGTGAACGCCTCAGCGCGTTTCTCGAGCGGCTGGTCCTCGATCACGCGCAGTCGCGACAGCAGCGCATCGACATCGGCGCCCTCCGCCGCGGAATCCGCAACAGACGCTGCCTCGCGTACTGGCGTGCTGGCTGGCGCAGTCGTGTCATCGGACATGGGTCAAGCGTACAGTTCCGGGTCGACCTCGAGCCCGTAAATGGCGAGCCCGCTCCCCCAAATCGCCGCCGACGCGGCGCGCAGCAGGTTGATCCGCGAATCGCCGGCAGCCACGAG
>CALMSL010000132.1 GCA_937872445.1 uncultured Microbacteriaceae bacterium
GGTCGCGCGTCGACGATGAGGTGGGCGACCATCTGGCGCAGCACCGCACGCGCGATCGGGACGACCGGCCACGGCAGGATCGGCGCGACGAGGCCGCCGACGCGGATCGCGAAACGCATGTACCAGGGCAGGAAGGAGGGCGTGTTCTTCGCCAGGATCGCGAGGTTGCGGGCGGCGACGCGAAGGTCCTCCGGCCGGATGACGCGGTCCACGAAGCCGATCGTGAAGTCGAGGCCGTTCTGGTCCTTGAGCACCTGGGCGAGCAGCTTCGCCGAACCGCTCGAGCCGGCAGCCGCCCCGCGCTTCGCCCAATTGCGGGCGAGTTCGACGGCGTCGTCGCCGATGGTGGCGGGAAGGGAGGGGGTACCGGATTGCGGAACCGCGGCAGGGCGCGCGCGAGTTGCTGAAGTCTTGGCCATGAAGCCAGAATAGTACCTAAACCTTGCCAAGTGGCAAGTTTATTTTTTCGGTGTGTCCAACTCGTCGAGCGGAACCGAAACAATCGTCCTGACCAGCATTTTCAGGGTCTCGGCCACCTGCACGTCGTCGCGGTTGTACAACCACTGGAGCTGCAATCCGTCCATCATGCCGAGGATCGCGCGCGCCGCGGTCTGAGGCGTCCACCCTTCGCGCAGTGCGCCGCGCTCCGCCGCCTTCTGAAGGTACCGCGCATTGGAAGTGATGATGCTTTCGTAAAACTCGGCGTAGTACGCGTGCGCCGGATGCTCGCTGTTGGTCGCCTCCGCCGACGCCATGTTGTACAGCTCGATCACCCCCGGCATTCCCGCGTTGTCCTCCGCGAGCGTGATCAGCTCCTGGATCGACATTCCCGGCTCGTCGGCGAAGTGGCGGCGAAGGCGCTCGTCCCGTCGACGCAGCACGGCCATGAGCAACTCGTTCTTCGTCGGGAAGTAGTGCATGAGCGACTGGTGGCTCACCCCCACCCGACCCGCGATCTCACGCAGCGATGCGCCGTGCAGCCCGACCTCGCCGAACACGGTGAGGGCGGCATCCAGAATCACTTCGCGCTTCGCCGCACCCTTCGTCGAACGCCCCGTGCGCCGCGCGGGCGCGGCGGCGCGGGCAGCGGACGCACGTGCATTGTCGGATTCGACCATCTCCACCCTCGCTTCCTCGCTCCACAGGACCTGAACCTTCAGCCTACGGGCCGCCGAGAACCCCGCTCACGGAATACCGTGGCGCGGCCCGGGTTGACATAGTTATGACCCGTTTGATGATTATCGTCGGAAGTGTTCGCCCGGGGAGGGTCGGACTGCCGATCGCCGAATGGGTGCGAAGCGAGGCTGAGAAGACCGGCGACTTCGAGATCGACTTCGTCGACCTTGCCGAACTGAACCTTCCGTTCATGGATGAGCCGGCGCATCCGAGGCTTCGCCAGTACACGCAACAGCACACGATCGCGTGGAGCGAGCGCGTGGACGCGGCGGACGCGTTCATTCTGGTCACCCCCGAGTACAACTACAGCTATTCGCCCGCGCTGAAGAATGCGCTGGACTTTCTGAACCGGGAGTGGTGGATGAAGCCGGTGGGCTTCGTCAGCTACGGCGGCGTCTCCTCCGGAACCCGGGGCGCAGCGGCACTCCTGCCGACGATCGTGTCGGTCGGCCTGGTGCGCGTCGGGCCGAACGTCGAACTGACGTTCGGCGGCAAGCAGGTGGTGGATGGCGTATTCCACCCCGGCGAGAAGGAGCTGGCGATCCTGGCGCGCGAACTGAAGGAGCTCGCCAGATTTGCGGAAGGATTGAAGCCGCTCCGCGCGACGGACTGACCATGCGCGTGTACACGATCGGGCATTCGACGCACCCCATCGACGAATTCATCGGGATGCTGACGGCACACGACATCGCCCGGCTCGTCGACGTGCGCACGGTCGCAGGGTCACGACACAACCCGCAGTTCGGCGAGCAGGAACTCGCCGCGAGCATGGCTGGCGCGGGCATCGACTATCAGCGCCTCACGGAGCTCGGCGGATTGCGACACAGCCCTGCGGCGGCGGCGAGCATCAACGGTGCGTGGCGCAACACAAGTTTCCGCAACTACGCCGATTACATGCAGACCCCCGAATTCGCCGCGGGAATCGACGAACTGATCGCGCTCGCCGAGAAGCAGACGGTCGCGATCATGTGCGCGGAGGCGGTGCCTTGGCGCTGTCACCGCTCCCTCATCGGCGATGCCCTGCTGGCCCGGGGCGTTCAGGTCGTGGACATTATGAGCGCCGCGTCCGCACAGCCGCACACGATGACCCGGTTCGCCGAAGTCGACGGCGAGCGCGTCTGGTACCCGCCCGAGGCATGAGCTGCGCGGCGCCGGCCCGAAACCCTATCCGGACGTCGGCACCGTGATGATGTCGATCGGCCGCGTGTAGGTCGGGGACACGTCGTCCGTTCCGCCGATGAGCAGGAACAGCCTGGCGTACGGCGGCAAGTGCACCGAGAAACTGTTCAAGTCGTCGACGTAACCGATCTTCTCGCCGCTGCCCACGTCGGTGACCGACCGCCGCGGGACGAGGTGATCCGAACGCACCGTCCCCTCCACCGCGTCGCCGCTGAAGTTCAGCACGGTCACCTGCAGCGGCGGATCCTCGATCGAGAGATCCCCGCCGTCGAGGCGATGCACCATGACGAGCATGCCCGGGTGGGCGACATCCGGAATGTCGACCTGCGTGGCGACGTCGATTTCGTGCGCGCTGCGGATCGCCAGGATGCCCTTCAATTGCGACGCGAACGAGTTCGGGTCGACCAGTTGCGTCGTGATCGATCCGTACAGCGACCGCCCGCGCGGCATCCCCGAACTCGAGGTGATCGCGCTCGGGTCGGCGTCGATGAGGTCGTGCGCGCCTCGGTGGATCCACCGGGTGTCGCCGCCGGCGATCAGTTCGGCGACCGTGTCGTCGGGGACGGGCAGGATCCCGAGCAGATCCCACGCGGAGAGGGCGAACACTCCCGGCTGCCACGCGTTGAAGCACGCGAGCACGAGGTGGGCGCTGCGGATGGCGTCGACATCCTTCTCCTGGATCGACTCCAGCTGCGCGAAACCCTGGGCCGCGGCGATGACGGATGCGGTCGTGCAGGCGATGCCGTTGGTCGTGAACACCCGGTTGTAGCTGGCCTGCGCGCCCGTGAGAATGGTCGTGAGGTCGGCCCGGATGGTTTCGGCGAGTTCGGCGCCGGTCAGCTCCACGCCGCGGAACCTGTAGTGCTCGAGGTGGTGGCGGTTCGCCCAGTGGACGAGCTCGTAGGTGAGTTCATCGTGGTTCTGCAGGGCGTGGACGAGGCTCGCCGGCTCGACCCCCAGCTCCAGGGAGGTGCGCAGCGTGAGCCTCAGGAACTCGGTGTCCGCCGTCGCGAGCGCGTGCTGGTACGCGGGCCGGTTGATGAAGTCGTAGGAGAGGTCAGCACCGACGCGACCGGTGTCCTTGATGTCCTCGATTCCGAGGTTCAGCTCCTGGAACGAGAAACCGCCCACCTTGCGCACCATGCTCGCGATCAGGTGGTTCGCCGCCTCGGACAGCGGATGCCCCTCCGACCAGCCGGGCTGGCCATCCCCGCTCTTCTCCACGCCGAGGAACCCGTTCGCGTCGAGCCGCAGCGCGCTGGAGCCGAGATCCCCGAGGGAGTGCAGGGCGTCGCCAATGACGAGGCGCATCCCGGCGAACGTGGGGTCGAGCCAGTTGATGGACGGCTGACCCTGCTTGAAATAGTGCAGGTACACCCAGCGGCGGATTCGTCCGTCGACGCCGAGAATCGGACCGGTAGCGCTCCAGTTCGTTTCCTTCACCCCGGGGGAGAAGAAGATGACGCGCTGAAGCTGGCCGATGATGTATCCGCGGTCGGCGAGCGCCAGCTCCGTGTGCACGTCGAGGTTCACGGCATCGCGCTCCTCCGGAACGTCGGGGAGGAGCCCCCAGTCCTCTTCCGGAATTTCCACCATGTGGTAGATCCCGGGGAAGTCCTTGTAGGCCATTTCGGCGAGCCTGAAGTCTGCGCCCTTGCCGGTGTGCCCCGGCACGATGTCGTCGATCACGCTGCCGCCGTGTGTTTCGGCCACGTCGCACAGGATTCGGAACTCGTCCTCCGACCCGAACGCCGGATCGATCCGGGTGCTGATGCGGTCGAAGTGGCCGTCGACGCTCGCGGTTTGCGCCCATCCGGTGATGCCACCGGCAAGTTTCACCGGCCCGGTGTGCACCGCGCTGATCCCGATCGCCTCGAACGCGTCCCACAGTTCCTGGCTTCCCAGTGCGGCCAGAAACGACTGGCCGGGGCGCGTGATGAGCGAGATCGGGTACGCCGTAAACCACACGGAGGCCGTGCGGATCGCTTTCCGCGCATCCGGCCTCGCGTAGGGGTTCCGCCACATGCTCGGTTGCCCGGACAGCGCGCGGCTCAGCGAGTCGGCGTCGCGCAGCATGGACTGGCGCTTCAGCCAGGAGATGTAGGACGGGTTGGATGCGACAGCGGAGCGCGGGTCCGTGACCGCATGCCGGATGCCGCTGTACTGCAGTTGCGCGCGCGGCCTCAACCGTTTCGGCCTGGCGGGGTACCGGATGTCGTCGTAGGTGGGTTCTTCGGGTTCCGGAGTGACCAGTTCGGGCTCGTCTGCCATCGACTCACCGCCAGAATCGGGTTCAGTCATAGGACCAGTCTCCCCTTGATTGGCCTATCACCGCGAGCGAGTGGCCGCGGAGTGTCAACTTTCCGTCCTCGAACGAGTGCCCGCCGAAGGAGAGAAGGATGTCGTCCGGTTCGGTGAGTTCGGGCGGGAATCCAGGGAACTGCCGCGGTTCGGCGCTCAGGTTCACGAGGATCGCGGTGTGCTTTCGCCGCACGATGAGGCCGTCGCCGCCGGGCAGAGTTTCGACGTCGATTGTGGCGAATCGGGCATCCGTGAGTTCGGGGCGCGCGCGGCGCAACGCGATGACGGCACGGTAGAACTCGAGGATTCGTGCATGCCTGCCCGTCAGCCGTTCGTCCCACTGGAGTTTCGAGCGCTCGAACGTCGCGGGATCCTGAGGGTTCGGCACCGCCGATTCGTCCCAGCCCATGCGCGCGAATTCGGCGATCCTGCCTTTCGCCGTGGCGTCACCCAGTTCCGGCTCCGGGTGCGAGGTGAAGAACTGCCACGGGGTGGATGCCGCCCACTCTTCGCCCATGAACAGCATGGGCGTGTTCGGGCCGAGCAGCGTGAGCACCGCTGCGATTGCGAGCTGGCCGTCGTCCAGTGTCGCCGCAAGGCGGTCGCCGGCGGCCCGGTTGCCGATCTGGTCGTGATCCTGGCTGAACACGACCAGCCGGGATGCGGGCGTCGTGTCTGTGTCGATCGGCCGTCCGTGATGGCGCCGGCGGAACGACGAGTAGGTTCCGTCGTGGAAGAAGCCGGACGTGATGGTCTTCGCGAGAGCGTGCGGGTCGGCGAAGTCCGCGTAGTATCCGGTGGTCTCGCCGGTGAGGGCGACGTGGAGCGCGTGGTGGAAGTCGTCGCTCCACTGGCCGTCCAGCCCGTCGCCGCCGGCGTCGCGGGACGCGATCAGGCGCGGATCGTTCAGGTCGGATTCCGCGATGAGCCCGAGCGGCCTGCCCAGCCGGCGCGACAGCTCGGCGACCCGCACCTCCAGTTCTTCGAGGATGTTCATCGCCCGCGAGTCGACCATCGCGTGGACCGCGTCCAGCCTGAGGCCATCCACGTGGTAGTCGCGCAACCACATTTCGGCGTTGTCGATGATGTACTCGCGCACGCCGTCCGACCCCGGGCCGTCGAGGTTGAGGGAACTGCCCCACGTGTTCGCGCTGTCCGACCGCAGGTACGGGCCGAATTCGGGGAGGTAGTTGCCGCTCGGCCCCAGATGGTTGTAGACGACATCCTGGATGACGCCGAGCCCGGCATTGTGGCAGGCGTCCACGAACCGCTGGTAGCCCTCCGGCCCCCCGTACTGTTCGTGGACCGCGTACCACAGCACTCCGTCGTAACCCCAGTTGTATATTCCGTTGAAGGCATTCACGGGAAGCAGCTCGACGAAGTCGACGCCGAGATCGTGGAGGTATTCGAGTTTGCCTGCCGCGGCATCCAGCGTTCCCTCGTCGGTGAACGTGCCGATGTGGAGCTCGTAGATCACGGAGCCGGGGACCGGCCTGCCCCGCCAGGTGCCGTCCGTCCAGTCGAACACGCCGGGGTCGAAGTCGCGGGAGAGGTCGTGGACGCCGAAGGGCTGCCGTCGGGACCGCGGGTCGGGGAAGGGACCTTTGCCGTCGACGACGAAGCCGTAGTCGACCCCGGCGGGCTCCCCGGCGGGGTCCGCCGCGAGCGCGTCGTCGCGCCACCAGCCGGTCGCCTCATCCTTCGCGAGCGGCCGCCGCTTCCCGCCGACGACGACCTCGACGCTCTGCGCCGCCGGCGCCCAGACCGGGAAGCCGTGGCGTGCCGCGGTCACGGCGAATCCTCCGTCACGAGCGCGACGGGGTATCGGGAAAACAACTCCTCGACGCGGGTGTCGCCGCCCGGGTAGCGGGCACCCGTGAGAATGTCGACGCTGCCTGCTGGCAGAGGGATCGTGGTGTCCCGCCATCCGCCGTCCTCCGCGAGCGTGAACGGAAGACGCGTTGCCACGGCGATCGCGCCCCCGCGGTCGAACGCGACGACGTGCGAGCGCGCGGACCCGGCGGCGGCCACGGGGCGGTACGCGGCGAACCGCTCCGGGTGATCGCGCCGCAACCGCAGAACGCGGCTGGTCACAAGAAGTTTCGCGGCGCCCGCACCATCGACGGGCGGCAGCCATCCCGCGTCGATCCGCTTCAGGAGTTCCGCGCGCTCGGCGAAGTCGACCGGGCGGCGGTTGTCGGGGTCGACGAGGGAGGTCTCCCAGAGTTCGCTGCCCTGATACACGTCGGGGATGCCGGGGGCCGCGAGCTGCAGAAGCTTGGCGCCGAGCCCGTTCGAGTATCCCGCCTCGGCGAACAGCTCCGCCGTGTCGGAGACCACTTTCGCGACGTTCGCATCGTCGAAGGCCGCATCGACCGCGCCGTGGAGTTTCGCCTCGAACTGCGCGTCGGGGTCGATCCAGTTCGTCCAGGTCCCGGCCTCCCGTGCCGCCTTTTCCGCGTAGCCGTGCAGCCGTTCCCTGGATGCCGGCCATGCGCCGACGATCGCCTGCCACAGCAAATTCTCCAGTTCCGGGTCGCCCAGGTCGGCGAATGCATGCAGGGAGCCGAGCGCTTCCGCCCACGCCGCCGGCCGCTCCGCGAGCGCGGTGATCCGGGCGCGCACGTCCTCACCGCGTTTCGTGTCGTGCGTGGACAGGGTCGTCATCGACTCCGGCCAGTCGCGCTGGCGGCGAGCCTGGCGTTCGTGGAACGTGCCGGCATCGATCGCGAACTCGCTGGGGTCCGCGCCCACTTCGTTGAGCGAGGTCAGGCGGTTGTACCGGTAGTACGCCGAGTCCTCCACGCCTTTCGCCATGACCATGCCGGAGGTTTGCTGGAATCGGATGGCGGCCGGATGCGCCGGATCGGCGAGAACTCCCGTCACCGCGTCGAGCGCTGGCGCGAGGCTCGGGTTGCGCGCGGCGGCAGCTGCCCTGGCGTGTTCCAGATTCTCTCGGCCGTCCGGCAGGTAGGAACGGTACACCGGGAATTCCGCCAGGAGCGCGGTGAGCGCTGCCGCGGCATCCGCGAACTCGACCGAGTCGGGCATGAGCCGCGCGAGTCGGTTCACTTCGGAGCGGAGAATTCCTTCTGCCACATCGGTTTTCGAGTCGACGACCAGGTCGGGCCAGGAAACCCCGGCGGCCTCGCCGCCGAGTGCCTGCGTCGCCCGCTCCAGCTCCTCGCGGCCCCGCGCACCCACGAGGATCCGGTCGAAGTCGGGCAGCGCGTCATACCCTGTAGTTCCCTTGGCCTGCCAGCCGACGGGGAGCGTTTCACCGCCTTCGAGGATCTTCTCCACCCAGACCGGCGCGCCCCCCGTGACGTCGGCGAGACGCGCGAGGTAACCGCCCGGATCGGCGAGGCCATCGGGGTGGTCGACGCGGAGGCCATCCGCAAGCCCGTCCCGAAACCACCGCCCGATTTCCGCGTGCGACGCGTCGAACACGCGCTCGACTTCGACTCGGATGCCGGCCAGCGAGTTCACGGCGAAAAAGCGCCGGTAGTTCAGGTCGCCGTCGGCCCGCCGCCAATTCATGAGCTCGTAGTTCTGGCGGTCGTGCACCTCGCGCGGCGAGTCGTCCTCGCCCAGAGTGCCGGGCGCGATCGGGTACCGGTTGCCGTGGTACACGAGTTCCTCCCCGCCCGCGACCGTGGCGTCGACGTGCAGCGCATCGAGTTCGTGGGCGCCATCGCCGAGCACGGGAATCCGGATGCGGCCGCCGCCGGCATCCCAGTCCACGTCGAACGCTTCGGCGTAACGCGACGCCGGGCCGAACCGGAGCAGGTCCCACCACCAGGCGTTGACCGGCGGGGTCGCGACCCCCATGTGGTTGGGGACGATGTCGACGAGCACACCGAGCCCTTCCCGGCGCGCCGCAGCAGACAACCGCGCGAACCCTTGAGCACCGCCGCGCTCGGCGTCGATGACGGTGGGGTCGACCACGTCGTAGCCGTGCGTCGAACCGGGCTCGGCCTGCAGGATCGGCGACAGGTACACCCAGCCGACCCCGAGGTCCCGCAGGTAGGGGAACAGCGCGGCCGCATCGTCGAACGTGAACTGCGCGGTCAACTGCAGCCGATAGGTCGAGGAGGGGATCGGGCTCACCATGCTACTCACGACGCTCCGCCGCCGACCGCAGGAGCGTGAACGAATTTCCCGCGAGGATGAGGGTGTCGATCGCTCCGCTGGTTTCCTGCTCCCCGTCGCTGGAGACGACGCGCATCCACGGTTCGTTCGGCGCCTCCGGGATCGTGAACTCGACGCCGTTGTCGGCGGAGTTCAGCAGGAGCGCGAACGTGTCTGCGCCCTCGTGCGCGAGGAGGAACGTGATCGTGCGGGCATCCGGGTTGTCCCAGTCGCCGTCGCCGAATTCCTCGCCATCGGATCGGATCATCCGCACCGTGTCGCGGCTGCCCATGGAAGGGTCGTAACGGAACCACTCCGGCCGCAGCGCCGGGTTTTCGCGGCGCAACGCCAGCAAGCGCCGGGTGAAGCGCCGCATCGCTTCGTCGACGTTGTCCCAGTCCAGCCACGAGATTTCGTTGTCCTGGCAGTACGCGTTGTTGTTGCCGTTCTGCGTTCTGCCCAGCTCATCACCCGCGAGGATCATCGGGACGCCGGCGGACAACAGCAGCGTCGCCATGAGGTTGCGGCGCCGGCGCCGCCGGCGTTCGGTGATGTCGGCATCGTCGGTGGGGCCTTCGACGCCGAAGTTGAAGGAGCGGTTGTGGGATTCGCCATCCTTGTTGTGTTCGCCGTTGGCGAGGTTGTGCTTCTCGTTGTACATCGTCAGGTCGACGAGGGTGAATCCGTCATGGGCGGTGATGAAATTCACGCTGCACAGCGGGGACCGCCGGGAGACCTCGTAGACATCCGGGCTGCCGAGGATGCGCTGCGACACCGTCCCGAGCACATTGTCGGCGCCGTTCCAGAAGTCGCGAACATCATCCCGGAAGGCGCCGTTCCACTCCGACCAGGTGGCCGGGAATCCGCCGAGCTGGTACCCGGCCGTGTCCCACGGTTCGGCGATCATTTTGACCGTGTTCAGCAGCGGGTCCTGTTCAATGAGGGTGAGGAACGCGCTGTGCAGTTCGGCGGAACCGGACTGGCGGGTGAGCGCGGTCGCCAGGTCGAACCGGAACCCGTCGACATGCATCTCGGTCACCCAGTAGCGCAGCGAATCCATGATGAGGCCGAGGGCGGCGGGATGCCGGACGTTGAGACTGTTCCCGGTGCCCGTCGTGTCGAAATACGAGGCGCGATGATCCTCCACAAGCCGGTAGTAGGCCGCGTTGTCGATCCCCTTGAAGGACAGCGTCGGCCCGAGGTGGTTGCCCTCCGCAGTGTGGTTGTAGACGACATCCAGGATTACTTCGAGCCCTGCGTCGTGGAGAGCCTTCACCATGGTCTTGAACTCGGCCACCTGGCCGCCGCCGTCGCCCGCGGACGAGTAGTCGCCGTGCGGGGCGAAGAATCCGATGGAGTTGTAGCCCCAATAGTTGCGCAGGCCCTTCTCCAGCAGGTGGTTGTCCTGCACGAAGTGGTGCACGGGCATGAGTTCGACGGCGGTGACCCCGAGGTCGGTGAGGTGCTTGATGGCGGCCGGATGAGCGAGCCCGGCGTAGGTGCCCCGAATCTCCGGGGGGATCTCCGGATGCCGCTGGGTGAAGCCCTTCACGTGCAGTTCGTAGATCACGGTGTCGGCGAGCGGGGTGAGCGGGGGCTCGTCGCCTTCCCAGTCGAACGCGGGGTCCGTGACGACGCAGCGCGGCACCGAAGACTGGTTGTCCGTCGCATCCATTTTCAACGGATGCTCGAGCTTGTGGCCGAACACGCTCGGGTTCCAGTCGTATGTGCCCTCGATCGCGGTGGCGTGCGGGTCGAGCAGCAGTTTGTTCCGGTTGTGCCGGAGCCCGTTCGCCGGATCCCACGGCCCGTCCACGCGAAGCCCGTACCGGGTGCCGACCTGCATCCCCGGGACGATGCCGTGGAATACGTGCCCGGTGCGATGTTCGAGCGTCACGCAAGTCTGAACATCATCCGTGAATGTGCACACGTCGATGGAATCGGCGGTTTCCGAGTAGATCGCGACGTTCGCACCGCCATCGCGAAGGCTTACTCCAAGCGGAAAGGGCAGTGAACGGGTCGGACGCATCTTTTCATTCTGCGCTATCCCAGCATGCCGGGATAACCTCGGGGCTATGGCAGAGGCGCAGATCATCCTGGATGCCCTCGCCGACTGGGTCGGTCACCAGCGCTGGTTCGTCGGCAAGGGGACGATGCCTTCGTTGCGCTGCGTCGCGTCGCTCACTCTCTCCAGCGATCCTCAACTCGAGGTGAAAATTCTCATCGCGGGCGATCAGCGTGGGGCCGATGAGCGGCTGTTCCAGGTGCCCGTCGTCCTGCGCCGCGCGTTTCGGGAGGCGGGTGCTCCCGGCCACATCGGGTCGCTCAGGGACCCCGATGGCCTCGAATGGCAGCTGTACGACGGGCCGGAGGATCCGGCATTCACCGAGCGCCTGCTGCGTCTGATCGCCGACGGCGAGTCGCTCGGGGATGACACCGCGGCGGTGCGCGGAATCCCGACATCGCCGTGGCCCAGTTCCAACCTGACGTCGAGGGTCCTGCGGGGCGAACAGTCGAATACGTCGATCGTGTATTCGGCGGAGGACGACAGCACGGGCGAGTCGAGCGTGATCTGCAAGATTTTCCGCATGCTCCACCACGGCGAGAATCCGGATGTTGTGCTCCAGTCGGCCCTGTTCACGTCCGGATCGACATCGGTTCCGCCACTCTTCGGCAGCGTCGCTGCGCGGTGGCCGGACGATTCCCGGCCGGACGGATCCGCGAGCGGGCACCTCGCGTTCGCGCAACGGTTCCTCTCCGGGGCCCAGGATGCGTGGAGCCTCGCCCTTGCCGCAGGGTCCACCCACGCCGATTTCACGGTGAGTGCCCGCCAGATCGGGATCGCCACGGCGGATGTCCACGCGACGCTCGCCCGGGCCCTCCCCACCCGCGACCCGGCAGCCGCCGATATTGAGGTGGCTGTCGCTGCGTGGCGCACCCGGCTCGATGCCGCGATCGCCGAGGTGCCGGAGCTCACGCCGCTGCGCCCGGCCATTGAACTCCTCTACGAGCGCGCCGCGGGCGTTCCGTGGCCGAAGCTGCAAAGCATCCACGGCGACCTGCATCTCGGCCAGATTCTCGCGACCCCCTCCGGTTCCTGGGCGATCATCGACTTCGAGGGCGAGCCGATGCGGCCGCTCGACGAGCGATCGCTCCCGGATCTTCCGCTGCGCGACATCGCGGGCATGCTGCGCAGCTTCGACTACGCTGCCGGTTCGCACGAGCCGTCGGAGAGCATGACCCGGTGGGCGCATGAATGCCGGGTGGCGTTCATCGACGGCTATATCGCCGGCTCGGGGCGCGATGTTCGCAAGAATCGCGTGCTCCTGGATGCGTTCGAGATGGATAAGGCCCTGTACGAGGTCGTCTATGAGGCAAACAATCGGCCGGCCTGGCTGGGCATCCCCACCTCCGCCGTGCAGCGGCTTGCCGACCGGGCCGCCACCGCCCGCTAGCTCAGGCAGGTGGTCGGCGCCTCGGTTCGGCGACGGGGGGCGCTTAGGGTTGGATCATGCTGAACCTGGACACGGTGCGGGACGCTGCCGCCCGACTGGACGGTGTCGCCCACCGCACGCCCGTGATGACCTCGCACACGCTCGATGAGGTGTGCGGCGCGCACGTCTTTCTGAAGTGCGAGAACTTTCAGCGCATCGGGGCGTTCAAGTTCCGTGGCGCCTACAACGTGATCTCGCGGCTGACCCCAGCAGAGCTTGAGAGGGGCGTCGTGGCGTGGTCGTCCGGGAACCACGCGCAGGCCGTCTCCCTCGCCGCGCGGATGATGGGATCCACCGCGACGATCATCATGCCGTCGGATGCGCCGGAGGCGAAGGTCGCCGCCACGCGCGGCTACGGCGCGGACGTGCAGTTCTACGATCGGGTGGCGGATGACCGGGAGGCGATGGGCGCGGCCCTCGCCGAGTCGCGCGGGCTGACCGTCATTCCGCCGTACGAGCACTACGGCATCATGGCCGGGCAGGGCACGGCCGCCCTCGAACTGCTGCAGGAGGTCGGCGAACTGGACGAGCTGCGGGTGCCGATCGGCGGCGGCGGGCTCATGGCGGGCAGCGCGACGGCCGCGAAGGCGCTGCACCCGGACATCCGGATAATCGGCGTGGAGCCCGCAGCCGGGGACGACACGAAGCGTTCCCTGGAGGCCGGCGAGCGCGTGCGGATTGCGGTGCCGGACACGATCGCCGACGGCCAGGGCGCCGAAACTCCCGGCGAACTGACGTTCGGCGTGAACCGCCGGTTGGTGGACGCGGTCGACCTCGTCACGGACGACCAGCTGCTTCAGGCGATGTCGTTCGCGTTCGACCGGCTGAAGATCGTGCTGGAGCCGTCAGGGGCTACGGGTCTCGCCTCGGTCATGTTTGGGATGCGGCCCGAGCCTGCCGCGAGGGTGGGCGTGATCCTCTCCGGCGGCAACGTGGGGCTCCAGCGGTTTCGCGAACTTCTGGCGCGCGCAGGCGCATCCTTCGCGTGATGGCACCGAATGATCGCCATTCGGACGAAAGGTAGTGCCTGGGCATACGCGCTCGTCCGAATGACCATCACTCGGCGTGTGCGTGTCTGCCCCACGAGACACGTCGTTCGCGCGGCTACACTTTCGGCATGTCCACTCGTTCTTCACTACATCGCATTTTGACGGCCCCATTCCGTGCTCATGCGATCCCGCCAGAACCCCGGACATTGGCAGCGGTTCCCGGGGCGCTCTCCAGGAGGTCGTGAGTCACGGTGAGCAGGCTCAACCCGCCAACCTGAGGTTCGATCTCCCAGGTCACCCTGCTTGACGGCTTGTCAACTTTGGTTTAGTCGCTGCGACCATGCCGTGGCGCTGAAGTGCTGACTGCAATTCGGCGATTGATGGTGCGAGGAGCCAGTCGCCATCAAGATGAACGACCGGGGTCGCAAAGTTGTCCCCGGCGAGAAGGTGAAGCTTCCTTCTGGTTTCGCGATGCAGGTCGAAATTGACGAAGTGGTAGCGGATCCCAGCCTGAGTCAGAGCGTGCCGGATTCGACGGGTGTGACCGCACCGAACAGTTCCATACACGGTCACGATCACGGTGGACTTCGCGGCGGGCGCATCCGGAACAAACGGCAGGAACAGGTCGGCCTCCAGTGGTAACGCCAAGGTCATCGATCACTCCACCGCTACTGCGTCCTCGAGCGCGGCTTTCGCCTCGTGGAGAGTGGAAAAGTGCCCGAGGCGCCTCCCGAGCCCCGTCGTCGCCGTGAATCCGCGTCTCCACAATTCCTCAACCATGCCGACGAATCGGTCACCCTGGTAGGCGAGCCAGATTCCGGCCTGGTGAGGGTGCCACCGCACTGTTGGCGTTGCTTCCGTGACTGCGCTGCGCGGCCTGTCAAGCGTCATTGTCATTGTTGTCAACTCCTTTGGTGTCTCGCTCGGTTGTGTGCTGTCGCCAGCGATAACGATTCGTCCCATCCGGTCCGGAGCCCTCCGCCGGGGCCCCGGATCCGTCCCTCATTCATCGCCACGTCGGAGGCGACCGTACTCTGGCGTCTCTGCCCCGTGCTGCGGCCGGGACCGCCACGCCAAAGATTCGATCCCGTTCCCACCACCGCAGTGCCACGTCGGGCGGGAGTGGCGTCAGTACCGCACTGACGATTCGGTCACCGAACCCGGACACGGTCATGATTGCGGCGAACTCCCCATCAACCCATTCCTGGTCCAGCAGCAGCAACTCCAGCGGGTCGTGCTCGATGAACGGGACAGACTCGGGGACGATGGTCGCTGCCAGTGTCATTCCCGAACCTCCCTGTTTCGTGATATCGAACTAGGCGCTGATCCTCTTGCGCTCTTTCCTGCCGTCGGCGGCATCACCGCTGCTGATCGCGATCTTGCGCGGCTTGGCCTGCTCGGCGATCGGGATGCGCAGCCTCAGCACCCCGGCGGTGTAATCCGCGTCCACCTTCTCGGTGTCCAGCGCGTCTCCGAGGATCAACTGGCGGCTGAACACGCCCCACGAGCGCTCCGAGGCGACCATGTTGGCCGCATCCGGGACATTGCTGAGACGCTCGGCGCGAATCGTCAGCACGTTGCGTTCCACGTCGATGTCCAGCTTCTCGGTGTCGATGCCCGGAAGGTCGAGTTCGACGACGAAATCGTCTCCCTCGCGCCACGCGTCCAGGGGCATGCCGCTTGGTCTGGCAACCGTTCCGAAAACCTGCTGCGTGAGCCGGTCGAAGTCACGGAACGGGTCATGTTGCAACAGCATTTCTCTAACTCCTCCATTTCACTTGTATACGGAACACTCGACATATCTATGTCGATTGGTATAGATTTTATACCTCTGATTGAATCCGATTTCAAGTTGCGAATGGGGAAAATTTTGTGACCGAGGATCCCACCACCGCGTCGGGTTTTTACGGAATTTCCGCCGCCGCGCGGTTGTCCGGCGTCGGCGAGCAGGCTCTTCGCCTGTACGAGCGGAAAGGGCTGCTCACGCCCGCCCGGACAGATGGCGGAACCCGACGGTACACCGACGATGACGTCACCGTGCTGCGGCGGGTGGCGGCGCTCCTGGCGGACGGCCTGAACCTCACGGGGGCCCGTCGCGTGCTCGAACTGGAAGCTGACAACGACCGACTGCGGCTGCGAATCGCCGAACTCACCGACTGACCCAGCGATCTGATGCGGCGCGGGGGGCGAGTCACCCTATGATCGTGCCTACCATGGCTTCAATTTCCGTCGTGATCCCCGTCTTCAACGACGCGGTCATGCTGCGAGCGTGTCTGGATGCGCTGGCCGCGCAATCCAGGCCCGCCGACGAGATCATCGTCGTCGACAACGGCTGCACCGACGACAGTGCCGACGTGGGACGAGCTGGCGGTGCGCGCGTCATCTCGCAGCCGGTTCGCGGCATCCTGCCGGCGACGGTCGCCGGGTTCGACGCGGCAACAGGTGACATCCTCGCAAGGCTCGACGCCGACTCTGTTCCGCCGCCGGTCTGGCTGGAGCGCGTCGAGCACCTGCTCGACGCCTCCGGCGGCCCGTCCGCCGTGACCGGCCCCGGCGACTTCTACGGGGCGGGCCGCCTCGTGTGCTGGCTCGGCCGCGTCGTCTACATCGGCGGATATTTCGCCGTGATCGGCGCGCTGCTGGGGCATCCGCCGCTGTTCGGGTCGAACATGGCGATCACGTCGACCACCTGGTCGCGCATCCGGCCGCTCGTGGACCCCACCCTCTCCGAGGTGCACGACGACCTGTACCTGAGCTTCCGCATCCAACCGGACATGGCGGTGCGCTACGACTCGAACCTGCGGGTCGGCATTTCCGCGAGACCGTTCGACAACTGGTCCGGACTGTCCCGGCGACTCGTCTGGGCGTGGCGGACGCTGCGGATCAATCGGGGATCCCCGTCGCCGCGCGAGAGGCGGGCATCCAGACGCGCATCCAGGCGAGCCCCCACGCGCCCCTAATCCCGCGCGCTCGCGAAGAGCGCCAGCAGGTCGCGGTTGAGCTGGTTCGGCGTCGTTTCGCACGGGCTGTGCCCGGTGGAATACACCGCGAACCGCGCACCGATCTCGCGCGCGAACTCCCGGTGCAGCGCCTCCGGCCACAGGTCGTGCTGCCCCACCGCGACGAGTTTCGGGATGGGCGATTCGGCGAGGGTCCGCCTCAGGTCGGGGGTGCGTTTCATCAACCGGATCACGTCGCGAACGCTGCTGCGTTTCGTGAACGTGAGCCGGTGCCTGACGAATTTCAGCCGGGCCGGGCTCGCCGGCACGACGTTGAGCGTAATGCCCCAGATCATCAGCGCCGCGCCGACCCGGCCGCCCGCGATCCCGGACAGCCAGCCGATCCGCTTCACCGTCCGAAACGCCTGCCCGGGGCGTGGCGGGCAACTGAGCAGGCTGATGCTCGCAAACAAATCCGGCCTGCGCTCGAGGGCAATCTGGGCGACAATGCCGGCGAAGGAGTAGCCGAGCACATGCACCGGGTGCCGGCCTGCGTCGAGAACCGAGATCAGATCCGCAACGTACAGCTCGTAGTCATAGTGGGCCCCGCCTTCCCGATTTCGCGGGCCGGCCGAGGCGGATTCATACTGGCCGGCAATGTCGAAACTCTGCACGAAGTAGCCCGCCGCCGCGAGCCCGGGGAGCATGCGCGTGAAGTCCTCCTTCGACCCGGTCACGCCGGGGACGAGAACCACGCGGGGCGCATCCGGGTCGCCCTGGGACACGAACGCGAGATTCCCGCTGGGGGCGGCGAACGTCGACGTCACACTGCCCGCCGGGAGCACGCTCCAGTCGATGTCGATCAGAGCGGCGTCGCGCTGCGCTGCCTCGTCGCTGGACTCCACGTCGTCATGATATCCGCCCTACTGCGCGCTCGTGGCTGCGAGTGCGGGTGCGGTCACCCGCCGCACGAACTCCTGCAACCGCCGGTACACTTCCTGCGATTCGGGGCGTCGCGGATCCTGCTGCCAGGTGTGGGTCGCGCGCGTGCTGCGCCTGCTGAAGATGAGCGTGTCGACCAGGATGTTCATCCGGCGCAGCGCCCGGATGAAATTCACGTTCGCGCGGAAAAAGTAGTCGCGCTCCGAGGTGGAGACGAAGACTGGTGGAAATTCGGGTCGCAGCCATTCGATGGGCGAAAGGAACCTCGCCGCCGCCCTCAGCGAGTGCTCCTTTTCGAGTGCCCGCTGCTTCACCGGATCGGTCGGCTTCAGCATCGACGCCGGCAACAGCATCCGGATGAAATTCAGGCTGAGGATGAACCGGGGTTCGAACAGGACCGAGATGTCCGCGATGCTGCAGTGCTGCACGACGCCGCGAAGCGTCCAGGGCGCGGCGGAGGCGCCCAGTTCGTAGTGCTGTGCGAGTTCCGGATTGTGCCGCGAGGCGGCCAGGAGGGCGACGATCTGCCCGCCCGCGGAGTCCCCGCCGAGCACGACCCGATCCGGGTCGCCGCCGAATGCGGAGATGTTCGCGGCCACCCAGTCGATGGCGGCGTTCGCGTCCTGCAGGATGTGGCGCATCCGAAATTCGGTTGCCATGCGATAGTTCACGTTCACCACGACCATCCCTTCGCGTGCCTGGCTCGCGCAGTATTTAGTGAGCGTGGACTTGTCGCCGGACGTCCAGCCCCCGCCGTGGAAGTAGATGTAGACGGGCAGATGATCGCCGCTGGGCCTGGGTACGATCACGTCCAGGCGGTGCGCGCGAAGCCCGTCGCCGAGGTAGTCGATGTCGAGGTGGTAGTCGACCGTGTCGATCGGGTCGGTATTGAATCTGCGGGTTTCGCCGCGGCCGATCGTCGCCATGAGGGTGCGCCACACCCAGACGGGGACGCGGGAAAGGAAGCGGTGCTGCACACCACAGAATGTAACTCTGGATTCAGTGAGTGCGCCGAGTGTTCGACCGTTACGTGCGGCCGGTGAACTCATCCATCGAGCTGTAGACCTTGAACACTTTCCCGGCCACGACATCCCAGGCGCGGGTGGGGAGCAGCCCTTTCACGGTGCGGCCGAGCCCGACAGTCCACGGTTTCATGAGCAGCGGACGCCCCTTCAGCATGGCGTTCCAGGCGGCTGCGGTCGCCCGCTCGGGCGTCATGATGGGGGTGAGCAGGGGGCCGCGCGCGCCCTCGAACATTCCGGTGCTGATGTAGCTGGGGGCGAACGTGGTCACTGCCACGTGCCTGTGCCCGGCTTTCACGAGCTCGAGGCGAAGCGAGTCGCCCCAGCCGATCATCGCCCACTTGGATGCCGCGTAGACGCTCATCCGCGGGTTGGAGACCGTTCCGGCGGCCGAGGCGATGTTCAGGATGCGGCAGGGACCGGCATCCGCGACCATGCCGGGCAGGAGTTCGCGCGCCAGGTACATGGCGGCGAGCGTGTTGATCTGCATCGTCGGTTCGATGTCGCGAGCCGGGTCGTGCTCCCAGAAGTAGCTGCTGCGCACGATGCCGGCGTTGTTGACGAGCACGTGGGGGTCGCCGACGTCCGTGCGGATGCGCGCGGCGACCTTCGCGATCGCGGTGCGCGACGCGAGGTCGACGACGTAGCTGGCGACCGTGCCGCCGGCGGCTTCCAGTTCGGACGCGGTTGCCGCCAGCGCATCCTCGTTCACGTCGAGGAGCACCACGTGAGCTGCGCCTTCGGCGACCGCGCGCTGGGCATACAACTTGCCCATCCCCATCGCGCCGCCGGTGATGACGACGATGCGCCCTGCGACCGAATCCATGGTGCCTCTTCCGTGTGGTTGATGAATCGTTGTGGTGAATCCACGCTACTGTCCTTTTCCGCGAACTCAGGCGCGGTTCATAGCTGATCCATAGCGTGCGGCTCTTGGCTGGCGACATGACGACAACCACTCGCACAACGTCGCTGGCGATGGTGACGGTGCTGATAACCACGGTGCTCGCACTCACGGCGTGCACGACCGGCCGCAGCGATGGCGCCGCCGAAACCTCCGCGTCGCCGCGATCCGACGCTGCGCCCTCACTTCCGTACCCTCCGACGGGCGACTCGGTGAAGCGGGAGGACGGCATCGTGTATCGCACGGTCGACGGACAGCAGTTGACCATCAACGCGTGCACACCCGAGCATCCGTCCGGCACCGTCCCGGCCGTGCTGATCATCCACGGCGGGGGGTTCTGGCGCGGCTCCAACACCTCGGCGAATATGGGCAGGGTGTGCGACGCGCTCGCGGAGGCGGGCATGGCGGGTTTCAGCGTCGAATACCGGTTGGCTCCCGCGCACCCGTTCCCTGCGGCCGTGGACGATCTTCAGGCGGCGGTGCAGTGGTTGCGCGAACCCGCGCAGGTGGAGCGGTTCGGTATCGACCCGACGCGGATCGGTGCGCTCGGCGGTTCTGCGGGGGCGAACCTCGCGATGGAGCTCGGGATGCTCGGCACCGGGGATCTGACGGCTGGTTCCAGAGTCGCAGCGGTGGTGTCGCTTTCCGGTCCGACCGACCTTACCGTTGCGGGGCTCGCGCTCGGCGATATCGGCGAGGGCCGCATCAACATTGTGCGCGGCTACCTTGACTGCACGATGATCGCGAACTGCCCGCAGGCTCGGGATGCGTCACCGCTCTACCAGGTCGATCCGTCGGATCCGCCGCTGTTCATCGCGCACTCCGTCGACGAACCGATCCCGGTGGCGCAGGCCGAAGTCATGATCAAAGCGATGCGCGACGCCGGCATCACGGTGGAGTCACGGCTGCTGCCGGGACGCGCACACGCGTTCGCCTACCTCGACGCGCCGCTGTGGAACGACATCGTCGCGTTCCTGCGCGCTTCCCTCCAATAGCGTCCGAGATTGCCATTGGGCCTCCTCACTCACTGACACACCAACGTCCAGGGAGGGCAACGGGCATGGCCCCCACCCTCACGGATCGTTACATCGACGGCGGTTCCGCAGTGGAACGCCGATCCGTTGCAGGAGAACCCACCAAAAAGCACGGGACGCTGGACCGTGCCTCACGCAGCGATCGGTTGGATACTGGCGCCGGTGTTCATGGCTGCCGCGGTGAGCTTGCCCGCCGCTGAGGAATTCGGACGCAGGTTCGTCGCCGCTCGGCGGGCACGTCCGGTTGTTCAGGCATCCATCGCGGCAAGCGCCGCGCGCAAATGCGAGTCGGCCTGATCGGCGACGCCCTGGATTCCTGCCGCGCTGCTCAGTTGAACCATGGTCTGAGCATTGATCGCCTGCACGGTGGTGACGTCCGCCAGCGGTTGCCGCCGGATGACGATATTGCAGGGAAGCAGCAACCCCATGTTGGGATCGGCGGCGAGCGCTTGCTCGGCCAAAACCGGGTTGCATGCCCCCAGGATCAGATAGTCGCCGAGCGTGTTGGCACTTTCGCTGCCGAGCTTCTGTTCGAAGGTTGCGTGGACGTCGATTTCGGTCAGGACGCCGAACCCCTGGTTCACCAACTCTTCCCGCACCCTGGCTGCTGCTTCCTCGAAGGGCAGTGCGACGGTGATGGTGTGTGCATAGTTCATTTTTTCTCCTTGGTTTCGCCTCGCCGCACGTGCGGCGGAGTCTAGGTTGCGCTGATCATGCCCATCATCCCGAGGTCCTCATGGTCGAGGATGTGGCAGTGGTACACGGTCGTGCCGGTGAAGTTGTCGAACGGAATGCGGACGCGAACGCGGGAGTTGGCCGGTACGTTGACGACGTCCTGCCAGAGGATTTCCTGCACCGCCGCGCCATTCTGCTCCACAATTTGCATCGGCCACACGTGGAGGTGAACCGGATGATCCATCGGGCTCGCGTTGGTGAGCGTCCACTCTTCGACGGAACCGCCCTCGACGATCGTGTCAATCCTCGAGTGGTCGAACTCTTTGCCATCGATGGTGAACGACATCATGGAGCCTCCACCGCCCATCCCCATTCCGCGCATGCCCATGGCGAAGACCAATTCGCGACTGCCGTCGATGGCCGACCCTCTCAAGTCCCGTGGGCGAGACTGGATCGGCACTCCGGCAAGCGCCGTCGCCGGGCTGCCCGCAATGCTCAGTGTGGCGAGGTCCGCTCCCGTGGAAGAGCCCCGCGCTCCGCCCATCATGCCCATCGCGCTACCCCGGTCAACGGGCAACGTTCGAAGTGTTGCCGCACCGTTCACGGTGGTCACGAGCAGGTCTGCCCGGTTACCCGGGGCAAGAGCGACCTCGGTGACGTCGCGAGGTTCGCCAAATCGACCGGAGTCGACCCCCAGGAGCTGGAGTTGCTGACCGTCGAGTCGAAGCCGAAGGTACCGCGACGCGCACGCGTTGACGATCCGCCAGCGCTCCCGCTCACCCGGCCGGGCCGCCATGTGCGGGAGTGCGCGCCCGTTGACGAGGACCAGGTCGCCCTCCCGCCCGACCATGGTTTCCATCTCGCTCACCCCGCGGATACTTCCGGTCGCGTCGAGGCTGATGTCGGAGATCACGAGAACGCGCTCGCACGTGACCGGGATGTCGACGGGATCCTCGACGACGATCGCCCCGTACAACCCCCCGAAAACCTGGGCGGCGACGTTGCCGTGATGGTGCGGGTGGTACCAGTACACCCCGGGCGGGTGATCGTCGGGGAGTTGGTATTCGTAGTCGAATGACGCGCCGGGGTCGATGGAGAGAAGGACGTTGTCGCTGTTTCCGGTCGGCGACACGTGGAGTCCGTGCACGTGAAGATTGGTGGGCTCGCTCAGTTGATTCTGCAGCGAAACCTTCACCGTGTCGCCCGGTCGCACCCGCCAGGTCGGGCCGGGAACGCCGCCGTTGTAGCTGAGCACTGCGGCCTGGCGACCCGCAATCCGAGCGGGGCCCTCCGCAGAGGTCAGCTTCAGCTGCAGCGCGCCGCCCGCACTCCTCAGGGTTTCCGGTTCGGTGAAATCTTCCGCCGTCGCCGGCCCGTATCCGCTGTTCGCCGAGAAGAATAGCCCGGTGCCGCCGACGACGATGCTCGCCGTTCCCAGGCCACCAAGCACGAGGACCTGCCGTCGGCTGATGGGCTTCATCAGGTGCCTTCGCCCAGGACGCGCAGGCGTTCCTGGTATTCCTCCGTGGTCAGCTCTCCTCGGGCATAACGTTCATCCAGCACGAGGCGCGCACTGCTTGGCGCCTGCTGGCCGTGTCCGCCTTCGGCACCCGGAGCCGCGCCCCCTCGGGTACGCACCAGGAGGACGATGAGCAATACAATTCCGGCAAGGATGAGCAGGCCGAACAGCCAACCGCCGCCCATCCAGAACCCGTTCATCCAATACCCGTTCATCATGATCGATCAGTCCTTTCGCAGTGACGATCGA
This sequence comes from uncultured Microbacteriaceae bacterium, assembly GCA_937872445.1. GTDB lineage: Bacteria > Actinomycetota > Actinomycetes > Actinomycetales > Microbacteriaceae > Terrimesophilobacter. The sequence continues at coordinate 22,552 of CALMSL010000132.1, forward strand.
GCCGCAGCTCGACCTCTTTCAGCATACCCCCACGGGGTATCAGATTGCTTTGCGCGTGCCCGTGTTTATTCCCCATGGTGCGGTCGCCGAGGCTTATTTGCCCCCGCCGCCGGCGCACTGTTTCAGGACGACGGCACTCATCCTGCCGTGCGGTCAGGAACCGACGCGCGCCGTGAGCCAGGCGTACGGGTCGGTGGGTTGCGTTCCGTCGAGGAGGATCTCGAAGTGGAGATGCGGTCCCATGCTCAGGCCGGTGTTGCCGACGCGTCCGATAATCTGACCCACCGTCACTGCCTCGCCCAGCCCAACCGCCAACGTACCTTCCTGCATGTGCGCGTACAGGCTGCTCACCTTCTGGCCGTCCACCACGTGGTCGATCTTGACGTGCACCCCCAGTTCCCAGCTGATCGAGTTCACCGTGGAGACGACACCGTCGGCGATCGCCTGGATGGGGGTTCCGGCTCCGGGGGCGAAATCCAGCGCCTTGTGGAATGTGGAGCAGATGTCGCACGGAGCGGCACGCGGGCCGAATCCGCTGACAATGGGCACGCCGCGGATGAACGGCCACTGGATGGGTGAGTTCGGGTCGTTCACGAACGTGCTGGCGGTCCTCGAGTACGGATGGTAGTCATTGGGTACGAACGCGGTCACCGTGTAGGCGTCCCGCTCGATGGCCGACAGTGTCGCACTCGGTCCCGCCGCCGACACGGTTTGCGGTTCAGCGGACGGCGCGGGGTCGCTGGCGGCCGGAGGAATAGTGTCGGCGTTTGCCGGAATCAGGTAGGGCGCCGCAAGCAGCCCGGCAGCAAGTGAGGCGAACACCATGCGAAGGTTCGGGCTTCTACGCGTCGACCGGATTTTCCGGGTCGCGCGACGCCCGACCGCGCGAGGTGCCGCGCGGCGGCCATGCGCAGGAGGACCACCACTCATCCCGGATGGGGTGGCTTCACGGTCGAAATTCATTCACGCCCTTGACTGGATATCTGTTCGGTTTGGGATCCTGCGGTTCTCGCCCCACCCCCGTTTCGGGCAACACCCTAGCCCGAGAAGGTCTGGCCTGCCTGAGAGGAGGAATTCCGGGTCGACACCACGCCCATCTGCAGAGCACCATAGTGATATGACGAAGTACCTCATTTCTTTCCCAAGCGAAGCCACGGTGGTCTCTGACGAGGAGCTCCCGACTGTCGCGGCGGATGCGCGCGCCGTCATCGAAGAAGCGAAGGCGGCAGGCGTCTACGTGTTCGGCGGCGGTATCGACGAGAGCGTCGACCCGGTGCTGGTCGCCGCCGACGGGTCCGTGTCGGCGGGGACCTATCCGGGTTCGGAGCTCACGGGCGGGTTCACCGTCCTCGAGCTGCCCGACCGTGCGGCCGCGGAGGAGTGGGCGCGGAAGATCGCGGTTGCCTGCCGGTGTTCCCAGGAGCTGCGGGAGTTCGGGTTCGACCCGCACAGCTGAGGTTCTACCCGCGCCAGAATTGTGCGTGGTGATCCGCGAGCGCGCAGCCCTGCTCGTATCCGGCTCGGGCTGCTGCCGGGCGAGTCGACAAGTCCATCATGTTGTCGCCGAACGCTTCGAGCGAATTGCGGTCCGGCAGGATCGTTTCGACCCGGCTGCCGGCCGCCTCCAGGTCGTCGACCTGCGCTGACAATTGCATGCGCCACTCCAGCGGATGCAGCGTTCTTCCGCCGAGCGGCGACAGCACCAGCACCCGCTGGTACCCGGCGGCCAGGTCGGCGTTCTCGTTGCGGCGGTACCCGCCGTCGATGTATTTCCTATCGCCGATGCGGTAGGCCGGCCCGCCGGAGGTGCTCGCGGCCACGGCGTCGATGAGGTCCACTCCGCTGTCGCGGGACAGAATGGCGTCCTCGCCGGTTTCCGCGTCGACCGCGGTCATGAGCACTCTCTGCTGCGGCCACGTCAGGCCCGGGAGCCGAGCGGCAACGATGGCGCGCCACCGCGCAGTGGCGTTGGATGCGGCATCCAGTTCGATCGCGGCCGCGCCCATTCTGCGGCGCATATCCGCTGCATTTTCGGACGCTGCGCTGATTCGAGTGACCCGCTCCAGCCCTTCGCGCTGGCCGTTCGGAACCGTCCCACTGGGTAGGCGCTGCGGTGCTGGTGTCGGTGCGGCCGCGAGGATGCTCGCGAACAGTTCTGCGGGGCTCGCGCCGGTGATCTGGGCTGCGGCGGTGGCGCCGGCGGACGTGCCGATGATGAGGTCGGCTGTGGTGACATCCAGGCCGGCGTCGAACAGGCCGGCGATGACGCCGATCAGCCAGGCGTTGCCCGCGGATCCGCCGCCGCCGAGGACGAGTGCCGTGCGGGAGTTGGATTGCGAGGCGTCGTGGGATGTCGCCTCAGAGTCGTGTTGATGTGAAGGATTCATGGCCGTTGCTTTCTGGGAGTGCGTGTGGCGCTCCCCGCGACGGCTATGTCAGTCGCGTGATCGTGAACTCGAAGGAGCGCCCAGAGTGGACAGTGTGTGCATCGGGCTCACCTCCTCGGATCGTGTCACGTTCGTAAAAAACTCTAGTCTTTTGCTTTCGGCGCGCCAAGGAGTTTGCCCCGTATCAAATTGGTAGCTGGGGCGGGACCGCTCGTGGGTCGTGCGCGTCCCTGCGTGAGGGCGCGGATCACCGGCTCAAGCCGGTG
>CALMSL010000133.1 GCA_937872445.1 uncultured Microbacteriaceae bacterium
ACCTGCACCCCGCCGAACGCTTCCTGTTTGCGCTGTCTGGCCTGCCGCAGGCTGCGGTCCACCGCGTCGAGCAGGTCCGCGTTGACCATGGACACTTCGTCGATGACGAGGGTGTCGATCGTGTTCAGGAGTTTGCGCAATGCGGCGTTCTGTTCGATGTCGTGGTCGGCGATCACGCCGATCGGCAGCCGGAAGAGGGAGTGCAGTGTTTGCCCGCCGACGTTCAGGGCGGCGACGCCGGTCGGCGCGGCGATCACGAGTTGTTTGGACGTGTTCCACGAAAGGTGGTTCAGCAGCGTCGACTTTCCGGTTCCCGCGCGTCCGGTGACGAAAATGTTTTCCCGCGTGCTTTCGATGGTCGCAAAGACGGCGGCCTGCTCGCCGGAAAGCTCTTGCGCGCTCACGAAGGTCCTTTGCGTGTCGGATGCCGGCCCAGGCGGTGTTTGAGGAGTCCAATCTATCTTCCCCCACGCGCGCAGCACGTTCATTGCGCGCGGGGCCCCAGCCTAGGATTGTGGCATGATGCCGCCGGAGGAGTCACCGCGACACGATCTCCGGCACATCCTGATCATCTGGGTCGTTCTGCTGGGTGTTCTCGTCGGCGCGTTCGCGATGACGGCCATCATCCTGAATGCGACCGTGTTCAGCGCGGGCGGTTTCGTGAGCTCCTACCTGGGCGCGCTTCAACGGCACGACCTGGCGGAGGCGCTGGGCACGAATGGTGTGCGTGGCACCGCGAACGCGAGCAGCGAACTGCTGACGCCGCGCGCACTCGGCGACATTGCGGATGCCACCATCGTTTCGGATCTGGATCAGGGCGGCGGCCTCTACGAGGTCACCTATTCGGCGACCGTGAGCACGGCGTTGCCGGGCACGACGACACCGGTTTCACGGACGGTGAGCGGCACATTCCAGGTGCAGCAGGGGGAGCCCCGTTTCGGCGTGTTCTCCACGTGGTCGTTCCTGCGGAGCCCCATGGCCGTGCTGTTCGTCACACCGCGCAATGATGCGTCGTTCACGGTCAACGGGATCGACGTCACCTCTCCTGCCGGGCCGAACGTCGGCAACCCGTACCAGGTTCTTACCCCTGGCCTGTTCACCCTCGCGCACGAATCGGGCTACTTGACGGCGGACCCAGTGAGCGCCGCAGTGTCGGCGCCCGGCAGCGTCGTTTCCGCGACCGTGGACATCCAGGCCTCGGCCTCCTTCATCGCCGCGGTGCAGGACCAGGTGGATTCGTTCCTTGACGACTGCACGACCCAGCAGGTGCTCTTCCCCACCGGGTGCCCGTTCGGGCAGGAACTCTCCAATCGGGTGGAGAGCACCCCGGAATGGTCGATGTCCCGATACCCCGAGATTACAATCCAGCCCGGCAACGATCCGGGCACCTGGGTGGTCCCGGAAGCTCAGGGGGCCGCGCACCTCAAGGTTGAGGTGCGGTCCCTGTTCGATGGGACGCTGTCCACGTTCGATGAGGACGTGCAGTTCGCGCTCAGTTGGGTGATGACGATCAACGGCGACCGGATCGACGTGCGGCAGCAGTAACCCGGTCAGCGCTGTTTCTGCAGCTTCGCGAGCATCTCGTTGTATTCGGTGAGGTCGGCGTCGCCGTCCCGCTCCGCCTTGCGGTCGAGTCTCTTCGCCAGACTTGCGTCGCTGCGCGCCCACATGACGACCACGATCAACGCGAGGGCGAGTGTGGGGATCTCGCCGATGCTCCACGCGATTCCGCCGCCGATCTGCTGGTCGATGATCGCGCTCGGACCCCACGGCCGACCCATCGCCCCATACCAGTCGGCCGCGAGAAGCCCCGTTCCGGTCATGAGGGACACTCCGAAGAAGGCGTGGAAGGCCATCGTGCCGAGGAGGACGATGAGTCTCATCGGGTACGGGGCACGGTACGGGGCAGGGTCGACTCCGATGAGCGTCTGAACGAACAGGTATCCGCTGATCAGGAAGTGCACGATCATGAACGTGTGCCCGATGTGGTCTTCGACGGCGAACCGGAA
>CALMSL010000134.1 GCA_937872445.1 uncultured Microbacteriaceae bacterium
GTTCAAAACTCCGGGCCGCAACATGCCCCGAACTCTCGTTGGGGACGTCCTCCCCTGCCGCGATCTGGATCACACGCTCTACCGGCCCTTCGCAGCCATAGGCGCCCTCACCCTCAGGTATATCGAGCTCAATGCGCTTTCCATCGTGTCGGCGGAGTTGCACCCTTTCGCGTTCGACGTCGATGAGCAACACCCCGTCACTTCCGAAAATCTGGAGATCGATCTGGAACTTGTCGTCATCGGGCAGTGTGCCTGCACCCGACAGAGTGCCGTGCGCGCCATTCGTAAAGTCGACGATCGCCGAGTCGTACAGGTCGACAGCTGCACCAGGACTGCTCGTCTGTGCGATGACACTATTGGCGCGGAGATCGGTCAGCCTAAACAGCAAACCAGTCGCGTGAGTCAATTGACCGTGGGCGTACCCGCCACCATGACGAGGGTCTTGCCATGTTGCTGGATCGGGTCCAACCAGTTGGCCAGTAAAGTTGGTAGGCACTGTCGCCTTTGCTGTTGAGAAGAAGTCCTTCGTGCCGCTAGCCATCCGGAGACTCACGTACTCAATCTCACCAACCCCTGGAACTCTTGACAATGCGGCGGCCGAAACCAGAAACGGCTTGTAGTTCCAGCCATAGGCGACCAGAAGTGGCGCGTTGTTCTCGGCACTGCGTGAAACGAGGTCCCACGCGTCGCGCGCCTCGAGTGCCATTGGCTTTTCGCAGAGTACAACTAGCCCACGGTCGAGCGCGGCAGCGGCATGCTCGTGATGAAGGTGATGTGGGCTGGCTACGACAACCGCGTCTAGATCCCATCCCAGAAGCTCCTCATAGTTTTCGGTGACGGCGCCAAAGCCAAATTCCTGCTGTACTCGCTGCAGATGGTCAATACCAGGGCTGCATACGCCGATCAGTTCGACCCGGGAGTCGGCCGCGAGAATCGGGAAATGATTCGTCGTGGCCCACCAGCCTGCGCCAATGGCTCCAACCCGAACGGCTCGCTTGGTCATTGTGGATACTCCTGGCCCTTCCAATGTTTCATATGTAGGAGTTAACCGTGAAGTAGGTCACAGCGCAAGTCAATTGTTTTATGTTTCTTATGCGAAATGAGCGGAAACTAGTCGGACTAACTCAAAATCTTGCGCGAAGTTATTCTAAGGCGTGACGGCTCAATCGATAGCGACGATTAAGCTCTGCGACGGTGGCATCTGGCTGAGCGTTCTGCACTAAGGCGTCGAACAGGAAAACTGACGCTTCATTTTGTAACCGGATCCACCCGTCGTACCGAGGGCGCCGCCACGCCGCGAGCTGAGTCGTGAGCGTTGCGGAATAGAAGTTCCCCCAGCATTCATCGACCTGGGGGTTCAACCACGCGTTGAGTGTGGAAGGCTGCCCGCCCACCCTAGGCACGACATCGAGTTGCGCTCGCTCGCTGCTGATCTGACGCAAGTGGTCGAGCGCGGCAGGCAGATGTGTGCTGTATCCAGAGATCGAAAGACCGGTGCCGCCCAAGACACTTCCGGGTGTCAATCCCGGTGGCCAGCGAGGAGCGTCCGAGAAGAGTACTCGCGCTCTGCCATCGTCCGGTCTGCTGTAGTTGACGTATCCGTAGAGTAGCGGACAAAACGCTGAGTCCCCGAGGCTCATTGCCTCAAGTACTCCGATCGGGTCGAGGTCGTGGAGTTCTCGGGGCATTGCCTTGAAGAGTTCTGAGAGCAACACGAATGCGAGTTCGCCAGTGTCCGACGAGACGAGCTCATCATTGTTAGAAAGGAACCCAGGTTCCGCCGCCGCCGCAATTCCGAGAAAAGTGAGCAAAACGTGAGGCGCTTTAGTTGGAATGCAGGATCGGATGTTGTGCGCAGCATCGGCGATTTCCGGCCAGGTGAGGTGGGGAGGATCCATCAGGTCCGGCCGAAATGCCGAAACCTGGGTCGCCGCATCAATCGGCACGGGCCCCTGATGTCCGTTCAGAAAGTAGGAATCGAGTGCAGCTCCGACATACCTGTCCGACCACGTTCCGAGTTCTTCAGCGGACACGAGTTCATCTAATGGACGCAATGCCCCGGCGGCCACCGCACTTCCTAGCCCCGGATGGTCGATCACGAGCAAGTCGTATCGCACGGCAAGTTCTGCGATCGAATGCGACTCGAAGTCTGCGAGATCCTGGCGATCCCATCGGACCTTCGATCCCTCGACGCCGAGCGGGCCATCTTGAAGACCGATGCTAGCGAGGGCGAGCAACGGGGCGTAACCTCGAGGATGTGCCCAAGTCATTCCGGAGATTTCTATCAGAGGTCGGCCCAGACTAGTCATCGCATAGGGCCCAACGGAGGTAGCCGGTCGCCGGGCTGACTTGTGCTCGGTGTTCGTGCTCCATCAGCTCCAGATGCCCGACGACCGCGTACATGAGCGCTTCGGCTGTCGCACGCGGCCACGGGCCGAGTTCCGCGTGGTGCGCAGCAATAATCTCCATAGCAGTAGCGCCCTCAGCTGACGCACTCCGAAGTGATCTAACGATTACTTCCTCCACTCGCCGCGTATAGGCCATTGAGACGTTCAGGAAATCGTCGATCTCATGGCCTCGGTAGAGCGGATAGTGCGAAGTGGCAAGTGTTTGGATGTGCCTCTTCAACAATTGACGGATGGTTTTGTGATAGTCATCGACATAGCGATAAGTCGGCGGAAACGCTGGCCGGCCATCGTTTGTCAACAATCCGTCGCCGAGAACGGCGTCGCCGATAAACATCGTGTGGCTTCTCGGATCCCATACCGATGTGCTGCCCAATGAGTGCCCCGGCGTGTGGACGAGTTCGACCTCCCAATCCAGGCTGAGATTCAAGAACTCTCCGCCGACGACCGAAAGGTCGGTCACCGTACTGTGGCTTTGCTCCCGGATGTAGGCCTTCGAATCCTCGTCGACGTCGTCGTAGCCATGTTCGGAGATGAATTCACCGTAGCGGTGGTCGATAAGCAGATCGACACTATCAATGAGCTCGCGGTCGAGCACGTGACTCAGAAACAGTGCAGAAGGAAAACTCTCCCGAGCCGCACCATTTCCTCCCATGTGGTCGAAGTCGGAATGAGTCGTGAGAACATAGTCAATTTGCGAAGGGGCGAGCCCCAGCCCCCGAAGGTAGGGCATCACAGTGAAAGGTATCGAGTCAGCAAGGCCAGTGTCTATAAGAAGACAACTGCGATCTCCGACGAGGAGGTAGAGGGCGACATAACGATCGCCCAGAGGAGCTTCGATACGATGTATTCCTTTTGAAATTTCCATGAGTAATGATCAATCCCGTTTGTCGAGCCAGGTTTTTCCCAGAACCGCTGTGATGTCCTTCGCACCAAAATCAATCAGTTGACTCATAGCGCGACGAGCCCGCGCGGGCGGTCGACGTCGTGCTGCTCACCGTCCTGCCGCTGCCGGCCCTCGTCGAGCTCTCCCTCGAGCAGCTCGGGGCGCTGCGGTACAGCCCGCCCCGGCAGGTCGCGGTCACGGTGCCGCTGGG
>CALMSL010000135.1 GCA_937872445.1 uncultured Microbacteriaceae bacterium
CGCGGGTCATCGGGTGTGGGGTGCTTCACGGCCATCAGCTTGTTTGGCATAAGGTCAGCAAAGACGGATCGGGCAAATGCGATGTCGTGGCGAGCGAAATCCTGACTCGCCGCGAGGGCGCGATGTGCCGTGAGGGCGGCAGCGGGAATCTCGCCGTGCGTTGCGAGGGCAGCCATCGCCTCGGATTCAATGACCGCCCGGTTGTCGAAGAGGTCGATGATGTCGTTGCGGTCGAGCTCAGGTACATACGCTGCGCTGTGCGCTTCACGACGGAGAAGTCCGTCGGCAACGAGCCGGTTGATCGCGAGACGGGCGGTGGGCCGGGCCACGCCGAAGCGCAAGGCCACGATTGCTTCGGTGAGGCTAGTGCCGGGGGCAACCGTCAGGTTCAGGATGCTCACACGCAACTCATTCGCGATCGAGTCGGGGAGCACTCTACTGAGTTTGAAAGACATTGTTTGACAATCTACTAGATTGTTAGACAGTATGGGGATTTAGCTTGTCGCCAAAATATTAAGCGAGCGTGGAGGGTGATTCCGCATCATGAGTGAATTCTCTGATCTGGTTGCTATTGTGACGGGAGGGGCATCCGGAATCGGACTGGCGACGGCGTTGGCATTCGCCGAGCGCGGAGCGCACGTTGCCGTCGTGGGCCTCGCCCCCGAGTCAGTTCCAGAACCTCTCGTCGGTTTTGTCGCCAACGTTGCCGATCGCACTGCCGTCGGCGAAGCGGTCACAGCCGTTGCGGAGTATTTCGGCCGAATCGACATCGTTGTCAACAATGCCGGCATCAGCGCGGTCGGTACTGTCGAGGAGAACTCAGACGAAGAGTGGGCGCAAGTGCTGGATGTCAACGTCACAGGGATGGCGAGGGTCACCGCCGCCGCCCTGCCATGGTTGCGTAAGTCACCCGCAGCCGCCGTGGTCAACGTGTGCTCGATCGCCGCGCTGAACGGTTTGCCTCAGCGCGCTCTCTACGGTGCCTCGAAGGGCGCGGTACTGGCACTCACCTTCGCAATGGCGACAGACCACGTGCGAGAGGGAGTGCGGGTAAACTGCGTCAGCCCAGGAACGGTCGCGACACCGTTCGTCGACCGGATGCTGCAAGGCTTCGATGACCCCGTCGCTGAACGCGCGGCGTTAGATGCGCGCCAAGCCACCGGTCGAATGGTTGCACCGGAGGAGGTTGCTGGCGCCATTCTCTATCTGGCCTCCCCGAGTTCGGGCTCCACCACAGGAACTGCTCTCGACGTCGACGGCGGAGTACACAACCTTCGCATGCGACCCACCTCGGTGGACTGAGGGGCATGAGCGGAGCACTCACGCTATGAATGGAGCTGAATTCCCATGCAACGAATCGCCTCGGTGATCGGACTTGCGCCGGAGAATGTCGAAGTGTATGAGCGTTTGCACGCGGACGTCTGGCCAGGCGTGTTGGAGCGACTCACCTTGAGCAATGTCACCAACTACTCGATCTATCGCCACGGCGATCTTTTGTTCTCATACATGGAGTACTTCGGGGACGACCTCGAGGCGGATTTCGCCACGATCGCCGCAGACCCCACAATCCAGGAATGGTGGGCAGTGTGCGAGCCGCTGCAGCGGCCGCTGGAGGACCGAAAAGAGGGCGAGTGGTGGAAGGAGATCCATGAGGTGTTTCACCTCGACTGATCCCCGCTCCCGGACACCTGTCGCTTCTGTGGTGAACTCGTTCCAGCAGGAGGAAGGCGAGTAAGCAGTAGCGTGGAACCCATTGCCTGGCCGGCGTTGATTTGCAGGCCACGGCCGCCGCGTCTTTTGCCCCCCGGTGCCGTACCCTCATCGGGCAGGATATTGGCCGGTTCGAGGGAAACCGCGTAAAGTCTGCGGAGCCATAGCCATCCCGCGCCAACGCTGGCCCCTATCCAGAATCATGTGTTCGGATAGAGCGTCGGATCCTCGAAAAGGTGCATTCCAAATCCCTGAGTAGAACTCATGAGGGTGGTCGCAGCGATTCCCTTGTGAGCACGGACGTCACTGAGGACGGCGAGCGGTGACTCACGCGGACCGAGGACAAGTAGAGACACACTTTTCCAGATCAGGCCCGGCGTGAGCAACGATTGCGATGTGCTAATGGGATTCGGTACAGCTGTCGAACCCGGAGCATCGGTATCTGCGTTGATGAGGCCAAGAAGTGCACCGGGAAACCTCGTCACGGGAACTGCCCTAGGTATAGAACTGATCTATTGGGAAAAATTCGACAAAAGTCTAAGTGAAATTGGGTATGTGAACAGAATACATCTAATGTTTCTCGTAAGATCTCGGTGACAACCCGTTGGTAACCACATAACGAGGGAGTACTCATGCGTGTGCGTGCAATGTTGCGCGGTCTGCCGGTGACCGAGCTTGGACTCGGTACGGCCCAGTTCGGGAACTTGTACCGAGAGACCACCGACGAGCAGGCAATGTCCGCAGTCGAAACCGCATGGGGCGCGGGGATACGTTACTTCGACACGGCACCGCACTATGGTCTTGGTCTGGCGGAGCGACGACTTGGTGCGCTTCTGGCAAAACGTCCTCGCGATGAATTCGTGATCTCGACCAAGGTCGGTCGAATTTTAGAACCATCACTCCAGAGCGCAAATCAAATGGATGATCAAGGGTTTTTGGTGCCAGCCGCTGCTACGCGCCGTTGGGACTTCAGTCGCGACGGAATACTACGGTCTGTCGAGGAGTCACTCGCACGAACCGGCCTTGACCGCCTGGATATCTTGTACTTGCATGACCCCGACGACTTTTGGGAGCAGGCAAGCACAGAGGGTATCAACACCCTGATCGAGCTCAGGGAACAAGGTGTAGTGAAGGCGGTGGGTGCTGGCATGAACTACTCGGCGCCGCTCGCCGATCTTATTCGCAAGGCTGACGTCGACATTGTCATGGTGGCGGGGCGCATGACACTGCTTGAACACGATGCGCTCGACGACTTGCTGCCGCTCGCGCAAGAACGCAAAGTCGGCGTTGTAGCGGCCGGAGTCTACAACTCGGGCCTTTTGTCCAAAGATCGGCCGTCGGTAGGGGCCAAGTTCAACTATGTGGATGCGCCGGAGAATCTGGTGAACCGCACCAATTCCCTTGCTGACATTTGCGAACGTCATGGTGTGCGCTTGCCTGTCGCCGCGGTCGCGTTCCCCCTGCTCCACCCCGCGGTGACCTCCGTGGTGCTCGGCGCAAGGGACGCAGCACAGGTCAGCGGCAATGTTGAGCGTTACGACACCCAGATTCCTACGGAGCTATGGGCCGAACTAAGCGATACTGGCCTCATCCCGCAAATGACGATCCCGCGTGCATCCACTGAACAAAACTGACGGGAAAACCGATGACGACGATCACTGCAGTGACAACGCACGATGTGCGATTCCCAACCTCGCTGAGCATGGATGGATCCGACGCCATGAACAAGGACGGCGACTACTCCGCCGCCTATGTCGTCATCCACACCGACGATCCAGCGCTCAACGGTTACGGGTTCACCTTCACCATCGGTCGAGGCAATGACTTGTGCACGGAGGCAGCCCGTCAGCGTGGGCTCGCTCTGGTCGGAAAGAATGTCGAGTCAACTGTCGCGGATCTTGGCGCCGTGTATCGGGAGCTCCAGGGCGACACTCAATTGCGATGGCTTGGCCCTGAGAAGGGTGTTGTGCAACTCGCGCTTGCGGCGGTAATGAACGCGATGTGGGATATGGCCGCACGCGTTGCCGATAAGCCGCTGTGGAAGCTGCTCACGGACATGACTCCCGATGAGCTGGTCGATGCCGCGGACCTGCGTTACCTCTCCGATGCGCTCACTCGCCACGAGGCCATTGCCTTGCTTACAGAGTTGGTGCCAACCCGTCAAACCCGCATCGATGAACTCAGCACGTCCGGATACCCCTGTTACACCACGAGTGCGGGTTGGCTTGGCTATAGCGACGAAAAACTTCGACGCCTGCTGACGGAGGCGGTCGATGAGGGTTACCGGCATGTGAAGCTCAAAGTTGGCTCAAACCTTGAGGATGACATCCGCCGCCTGACAATCGCGCGTGAGGTTATCGGCTGGGAAGCCAATCTGATGATCGATGCCAACCAGGTCTGGGATGTTCCGGAGGCCATTGAGTGGGTAATAGCACTCGCCGAGTTTAAGCCATTGTGGATTGAGGAACCAACGAGCCCCGACGATGTGCTGGGCCATGCCGCGATCCGTCACGCCGTTTCGCCAATCGGTGTCGCCACCGGCGAGCACGGCATGAACCGTGTGTTGTTCAAGCAAATGTTTCAGGCCGAAGCTATCGACTTTTGCCAGCTCGACGCGGCCCGTCTGGGAAGCATCAACGAGATCATCTCCGTGTGCTTGATGGCCAAAAAGTTCGGGGTGCCCGTGTGCCCGCATGCTGGTGGTGTCGGTTTGTGTGAACTCGTGCAGCACGTGTCGATATTCGATTACGTCGCCGTCTCTGGTAGCCTTGAGGGCCCGGTCACGGAATACGTCGACCATCTGCACGAGCACTTCGTCGACCCATGTATCGTCGAGAACGGTGCATATGTGCTGCCGTCCCACGCTGGCTACAGCGCTGAGATGTACGACGCATCGATCAAGGAGTTCAGTTTCCCCAACGGAAACTACTGGGCGTCAATCGCAGGCTGATTTTGGATGGTGTCCTCTAGCAACAACAGATGGTGATCCATCTCAAGGCGAGCCCGATCCGGCTGTCGCGTTTCGAGCGCGCGCAGAATGGCGACATGTTCATTGTGCGCCCTTTGAGTCTGCCCCTGCAGGTGAAGTCCAAGCCAGAGGCGAGCCCGCGTTGTACGATTGCCGAGCGCGTCGATGAGCGCAGCAAGCGCGGAGTTGTTGGCCGCGTGAGCGACGACGCGGTGAAAAGCGATATCGGCATTCATGATCGCTTCATGCTCGGTCACTGGGTCAGCGCTGACGAGGGCCTCGACACTATTCAGTATCTCCTGCGCTGTTTCGATTTCCTCCACAGTGATGTTGAGCGCGGCGCGCGAGGCTGCTTCAGACTCGAGTAGCCGGCGAACGACATGGATATCGTGACGGTGCTCCGGAGCCTGAAGCTCAACCATGAATTTCATTGGCTCTAGCAGAAGTCTGGAGTCGAGCGAAGTGACGTACGTGCCGTCACCCTGTCGGGTTTCGAGTACCCCCATGATG
>CALMSL010000136.1 GCA_937872445.1 uncultured Microbacteriaceae bacterium
CGAGCAAGCCCACTACGCGGCCCTCAACCGAGAGCCGCAACCCGCATAGGAGCGGCAAGAAACCTAGGGCGCTTCAATTTGCAAACTATGTCGATCCCAAATGGACTTCTAATCCCGATCAATTTGGAGATGGATTCTTCAAGTCACTTGTCGCAAAGGGAATTCTCTTCAATGCAATCCGCAAGCAGGTAATGAAGTCGGAGTGGTACACGTCCGGGTACTTGGCCAATATTGTCACGTACACAATGGCTAAGCTCGCCACGTTGGCGCGCACAAGGACTGGCGGTGGGGATCTTGATTTCGAAGCGATTTGGACTAAACAGTCGGTCGATGACGGCCTCTTGGATGTAGCTGAAACGGTGGCAAGGGAAGTATTTGAAGTCCTTACCGCCGAGTCGCGACCGGTATTAAACGTCACTGAGTGGGCGAAGCGGGAAAAGTGCTGGGATATCGTTCGGGAGCTTCACATCGATATTGGAGAAAGCCTTTCGCCATATTTGCGCAGCGGAAGCGACGTAGCCGAAGGCATTAGCGAGGAGCGAAAAGATCAGAAGGAGCTCAGCGATATCGAAGCCCAGACGTTGGTTGCCAACCTTGGCAACAGGTATTGGTATAACCTGCGAGAGTTTGCGAAGACGCAGAAGATTGTCACCGAAAAGGAACTTAGCATTTTGCGCTATGCAGTCGGCGAAGCGGGAAAGATAGCGTCTGGGCCCCAGTCTCAAGTACTTCTGGATCTCGATACAAGAGCAAAACAATTGGGGTTCGTCGGCAACTAGTGAGATTCGCTTTCCAATTCAGCATTACTTGTCGTGGTTGATCAACCTATGAACTATTAGGGCAATTTTGGTCGCGAGAAGTGGTGGCACCGCATTCCCGACCTGTTGGTACTGCTGAGTTCGGTTTCCCATGAAGTAGTAGTTATCGGGGAAGGATTGAAGCCGTGCGGCCTCCCGTACTGTGAGGCTTCGCATTTGGGCCGGATCGGGGTGGATGTAGTAGTGCCCATCCTTCGAGATGTGTGACACAACTGTGGTCGAGGGGTCATTGCTGAGTTGGACCCTAAACCTGTCACCGAAAACAACTGACTCCGCCGAAACGTTCTTGTGCAACGGAAGAAGTGACACCGGGAAGTTGCGAAGCGTAGGGGAGACTCCATTGTTGATCGCATAATTCGCGGCAAAAAAGTAGCGTTTGAGGTCCTCACGCATGTGACCCCGCGTTTCGTGCTGAATAACCTGATCCAGTCTCTTGTCGATCACCCAATTGCCAAATTCTCCTCGTGGAGCGTCCATCCTTGACATTGAGTGGTCGCCGCGAGTTAGTTGAGCGCCATCGATAGAAATCTCTCCGAGCTGGCTAGCAATCTGAGTGCGCAGGCTGAGCCAAGCATCCCAAGAGTCTTGTCCAGCAGGACTTATTCCGGATCGTAAGGCCGGCATCCCGGTGAGCGCATCTCGCACCGACACGGGCCCCGATTTTTCGAGTATGTGATCAAGGGGCTTTGGGTTCCTCCAGTCATTTCGCACTCCAACGAGGATGACGCGGTGTCTCCTTTGTGGGACCCCGTAGAGTTCGGAACGAATTATGAAGTCGGCCGGTCGCAGCGATTTCGGTTCTCCAGCAGTGACCAGCGAGTAGATCGAGTACTCATGATCGCCGCCTGGCCGTTGAAGGTCCTGTTTGATCCGGTCAAACATGCTCGTTCCTGCGCTCTTTGACGACAAAAGACCCTTCACGTTTTCCATAACAAAAACTGGTGGCGAGAACTTCTGAATGATTCGGAGGTACTCGCGGTAAAGGAAGTGCTTTTTATCAGATTCGAAGGTGGCATCATTGGTTCGACGTGAGCGTCCAGCGAGCGAATATGCCTGACATGGAGGGCCGCCGATGAGTACCCACGGTTCTTGGGAGTCCGTGATCCCACTCTTCTTCAGCGCGACAGTAATCGTGGCGTTCGAAGAGTCGTTTGCACCCCCAAGCTCTACTTGGTGGACGTGACGCTTTGAGTCTGAATGCGCGGTGGAAACTCGGGTGTCAGAGAGAAAACGATCCCAATCAATTTCCCCTCGAATGAAGTCGTAGTAGGCATCCGGCACCCCTCCACTTCGAAAGAGGTGGCGGTAGGTCGCCCGCAACGTGAGTGTGTCGACGGCAGACTTCTCCATTTCGAATGAGCCAATGGTCTTGAATGTCGGAACTCCCTCGTCCTCGCCGAGGCGCGAGAACCCCTCGTTCAAGCCACCGGGGCCTGCAAAGAGGTCAATGACTGGAATCGGGTGCTTGCGTGCTGAAGGTGCCATCAGTTGCCAGGCTACCAGGTTTCACTGACGTTGGTGTGCGCCCGTTCGCGTCAACGTCTAATGACCTTGAAGGCGCATCACATCGGCGCAGATGGCTCCCCCACGGACAGCCGTCCAAACTGGCTCTCCGAGATTCGCTCCGCCACAAATCCGGCATCCCGCCCCACGCCGCCGAATAGCTGCGAGGTGAGCCCGAACTGGAACGGCATCCCGACGAAGTACAGTCCCGGCATGCTCGCCACCACACCACGCGGCGCATCCGGCAGGCCGCCCGCATCCAGTGGCATACCCTCGATCCACTCCAGGCCAGGCCGGAATCCGGTCGCCCAGATCACCGTGCTGGGGCGCGGAACGCTCACGCTCTCCGCCATCGGCGCGCCGCCCTCGACGCCGGTAAGGCGCGGCAACAACGTCACACCCGCCGCCTGCACCTGCTTCATCGAGATCCGGATGAGCGGCCCACCCCGCGAATGAATCTTCGGCCCGGCCTTGCGCCCGATTGGGGTCGCGATCGTGAGCACACGGTAGATGAACGCCCAATACAGTTCGCCGGCCACCGCGACGACCGTGCTCGCCAATTGAAGCCCTTATTGGGGGCCGAATTGATCGAATGATGCGGGTTAGCCTCTTGGCAGGAGCACGCGGCGGTGCTCCACACGTCAGAAAGTGGTGATCACGTGCCTGCGCCAATGCGCCTTAAGTTCGCGGGGCAATGCCAAAGCTGCGCAGCTGCACTTCCCGCAGGAACGATGGCTGTTTACGACCGCGACAGCAAGACGGTGACCTGCACTGCGTGCAGCGCTGGGCGCGCCATGGATACGGTGCCCACTGTGAGCGGAGCAGCGACTGCTACCGCACAATCGGGATCGGTTACTGTCGACTCGGAACCAGAGTCAAAGCTAGTGCCCGAATCTGAAATCTTCGCCGGAGTAGCCGGCGCATCCGCAAAGCGGGAGTTTGAAAGACGCAGCGCAAAACGCGAGGCGCGCATCCGTGAAGCGCATCCGAAGCTCGGCGGGTTGATGCTCGCGTTGAGCGAGGACCCGCAATCTACGAAGGCGTGGGCTGTTGGCGCAGTGGGCGAGGAGAAGCTTGGTCGTCGACTCGACGGGCTTAAGAGCGACAACATCCATGTGCTGCATGATCGACTCATCCCAGGCACGAAAGCCAATATTGACCACATCGTAGTGTGCCCATCCGGCGTGTTCGTCATCGACGCCAAAAAGTACAAGGGGCGGCCGAGCCTTCGCGTCGAAGGCGGCTTCCTTCGTGAACGAACCGAGAAACTCATGGTCGGCTCGCGCGATTGCACGAAGCTCGCAGGGGGAGTGCACAA